>CANIRG010000502.1 GCA_947469635.1 Rhodospirillales bacterium
AGCAAGATGACCAAGACCCTGATCCTGACCGCCGCCCTCCTCGCTTCGATGATCAGCGTCCCGGCCTTCGCCCAGAGCAACGACAGCAACGTCCAGGTCGCCTCGGCCGCCCCGGTGGTCCGCGTCGACGACGTTGCCGCCGCCAAGGCGCTGCGGGCCTTCATCGCCGCCCAGCGCCCGGTTGCCGGCATCGCCGCCCCCGACATGAACGGCCCCCGCCGCTAAGACCTTTCACTCCCCAATGCCAACGGCGCCCCTTCGGGCGCCGTTTTGCTTTGGGGCTCGGATCGACCGTGCTGCCTCCCCCCTGTTCTCCCCCGAAGGAGACCCCCGTCTTCGGGGGAGGTGCCCGAAGGGCGGAGGGGGAAGACCCCAGCCGAGATGCGTGAAGTTACCGGCGGGCGAGCAACCGGCTGCGCTGGCGTTGCCAGTCGCGCTCCTTGATGGACTGACGCTTGTCGTGCGCCTTCTTGCCGGTGCCGAGCGCGATCTCGATCTTGGCCCGGCCGTCGTCGTTGAAATAGACCTGCAGTGGCACGACCGTGCGGCCCTCACGCTGGATGGCGCCGATCAGCTTGTTCACCTGGGCACGATGCAGCAGCAGCTTGCGCGGCCGGCGCGGCTCGTGATTGTTGCGGTTGCCGCCGGCATATTCCGGGATGTTGGCATTGACCAGCCAGGCCTCGCCGCCCTGCTCGGTGACGTAGGATTCGGCGATCGTGCTGCGGCCGCCGCGCAGGGACTTGACCTCGGTGCCGGTCAGCACGAGGCCGGCCTCGAATGTCTCCTCGATGAAGTAGTTGTGCCGCGCCTTGCGGTTCTGGGCCACCACCTTGTGGTCCAGGTCCGGTTTCTTCGCCAATGTGGGGCCTGCTGGGTTGTACTAGTTGATGAGGCCGGCGTGGATCATCGCGTCGCGCACCTGCTTCTTGGTGGCATCCGTGCATTCCACCAGCGGCAGGCGCAGCTTGGCGTCCGACTGGCCCACGAGCTCGCAGGCGTACTTGATCGGGCCGGGGCTGGTCTCGACGAACAGCGCCTTGTGCAGCGGCATCAGCCGGTCCTGGATCTCGAACACCTTGTCGAGGTCGCGCGCCTTCCACGCATCGTGCATTTCCGCGCACAGGCGCGGCGCCACGTTGGCCGTGACCGAGATGCAGCCGTCGCCGCCCTGGGCCATGAAGCCCATGGCGCTGGCATCCTCGCCCGAGAGCTGGATGAAGCCCTTCTTGGCCTTGAGGCGGGTGAGCGTCGGCCGCGCCATGTCGTAGCTCGCGTCCTTGATGCCGATGATGCCCGGCACCTGCGAAAGCCTTATGACCGTCTCGACCTGCATGTCGCCACCGGTGCGCGGCGGCACGTTGTACAGCAGGATCGGAATGTCGACCGCTTCGGCCACGGTCTTGAAATGCTGGAAGAGGCCTTCCTGCGTCGGCTTGTTGTAGTAGGGCACCACCAGCATGGCCGCGTCCGCGCCGGCCTGCTTGGCGTGACGCGTGAGGTCGATCGCCTCCTCGGTCGAGTTCGAGCCGGTGCCGGCGATTACCGGCACGCCCGTCCCCTTGGCGGTCTGGATGCAGATGTCGATGACGCGCTTGTGCTCTTCCATCGTGAGCGTAGGCGACTCACCCGTGGTGCCGCAGGGAACCAAACCGTCGGTCCCCTCCTTGATTTGCCAGGCCACGAATTTTTCAAAACCCTTTTCGTCCACCGAACCGTTCTTGAACGGGGTGATCAACGCGACGAGCGATCCGGCGAACATGGCTTCCTCCCACTTTTTTGCGGAAATCCACCATAGGCTTCACCACTTTTTGTCGCAAGAAGTGCAAACTTACCATTGTGGTGCCGCACGGAGATGCTTACGATTCATCAAGGGCATACACCCGATTCCTAAAGTGAAAAAAATGAAACTTCCCCTTCTCGTCCTCTGCGTTAGCGTCGCCGCAGGCCCTCTTTGTGCCCAGCAGGGGGGTATCACCGGCGAGCCGCAACGACCGGGTGCGCCCGACACGGGGCTCCGCAGAGCACCACCACCTGCTACCGTGACGACGCCGGCCACGCCTCCGCTCGCCACCGCGCCCAGCCAGGCGCCCACGACCCTGCCGCGCTCGGCGAGCCCGGCACCGGCGGCTGCCGCCACGCGTCCCGCGGACTCCAAGCCGATCGTCACCGAGGGCAACACGCCCAGGACCCTGCCCGCCCCGCCGCCACCACCACGTCCCCTCGCCGACACCACCGAGCCGGTGGCCGGCCCCAAGCTGCTCAGCGCCGCCGAGGCGGCCGCGCTCGGTGCCGCGCTCCGCGCCCTCGAGGATGGCCGCTACGGCGAGGCGCGCGGCATGGTTGCCAATTTCCGCAACGCACTGCTGATCCGGGTCGTCGACTGGCACTTCCTGCGCGTGGCGCCCAAGACGGAAGCCGACTTCGCCTCGACCTGGCGCATGCTGCGGGACAGCCCCGACTGGCCGGAACCCGAGGTGCTGCGCCGCCAGGCCGAGGATCGCCTGGGCGCCGAGACGCCGGCCACCGAGGTCTTCCGCTACTTCACCGCCTTCCCGCCGCTCACCAGCGTGGGCCATATGCGGCGCATGGAGGCGGCGCAGGCCGTGAACCCCAAGGAACTGGCCAAGTTCGCCAGCGACAGCTGGCGCACCGCGACCTTCCGCCCGGCCGACGAGGACAAGTTCCTCAATTTCCACGGGCAGCTCCTGTCCGCCGACGACCACCTCGCCCGCTTCGACCGCATCCTGCGTGAAGGCCGCCCGCAAGCGGCGGTTGCGCTGCTGCCGAAGCTGCCGCCCGACTATCAGCCGGTCGCCCAGGCGCGTCTGGCAATGGCGACGAAGGCCGCCGATGCAGCGGCCATCGTGCGCGCCGTGCCTCCGGCGAAGCTGAACGAGCCCTCCATTCGGCTCGAGCGCATCGGCTGGCTCAGGCGCACCGGCAATCTCGACGAAGCCAAGACGCTGCTGGTCATGCCGACACCCAACCAGACCGAAGCCTGGTGGAACGAACGCCAGCAGGTCGCGCGTGAGCTGCTGGCCGCCGGGAAGCCGGCCGATGCCTATGCCGTGACCGTGCCGCACGGACAGGCCAAGGGTGTGGCCTTCGCCGAGGCCGAATTCCTCGCCGGCTGGATCGCCCTGCGCAACCTCAAGAAGCCGGCCGATGCGCTGAAGCATTTCCAGACGCTGCACGACGGCGTAACCACCGACATCTCGCGCAGCCGCGCCGCCTATTGGCTGGGCCGCGCGCAGGAAGCCGCGAACAAGCCGCAGGACGCGACCGAGTGGTATCGCCGCGCCGCGAACCACGGCCAGACGTTCTATGGTCAGCTCGCTGCCCGCAAGGTGCCCGGCACCGCCCCGCATCTTCCGAAGGATCCAGTGCCTGTCGATGCCGACCGCCAATCGCTGAACGGCCGCGAGCTGGCGACCGTCGCACGCTACATCGCGCAGGCCGGCGACTTCGACCGCACACGTCCCTTCCTGATGCGGCTCGCCCGCCTGATCACCGGACCGGGCGAGACCGTGCTGCTGGCGCAGCTCGCCACCGAGCTCAAGCGCCCCGACCTGGCGCTCGCCATGGCGCGTCGCGGCTCGGAGGGCGGCGTCAACCTGTTCGACGCGGCCTTCCCCGTGATCGAGCTTGGGCCGACCGGCTCGGTCGAGCGCGCTCTCGCGCTGGCCGTCTCCCGCCAGGAGAGCGCCTTCAACGCGGCCGCGATCTCCTCCTCGGGCGCGCTCGGGCTGATGCAGCTCCTGCCCGGCACGGCGCGCGATGTCGCCGGTCGCGTGGGCGTGCCTTTCATCCAGGACAGGCTGACGCGCGATCCCGGCTACAACGTCACGCTCGGCAGCCAGTATCTCGCCGAGATGCTGCAGCGTTTCGGCGGCTCCTACGAGATCGCGCTCGCGGCCTACAATGCCGGCCCCAACCGTGTCGCGCGCTGGCTGGAGACGACCGGCGACCCGCGCGGCGGCAAGATCGACATGGTCGACTGGATCGAGTCGATCCCCTTCCGCGAGACCCGCAACTATGTCCAGCGCATCATGGAAGGCCTCACGGTTTATCGCGACCGCCTGAACAGTCCCCACCGCTCGGTCCCGCCGGCGCTCGGACGGACCTGAGGCCGCCCTCCCTCATATTTATTTGGACCGCGGGCCTCCAGGCCCGCTCATGATTCCGA
>CANIRG010000503.1 GCA_947469635.1 Rhodospirillales bacterium
GACAATCTCAACCCGCAGAAGGCCCGCCTGCTGCTGGCGCTGGCGCTCACGCGCACGTCCGATCCCGCGGAGATCGCCCGCATGTTCGCGACCTATTGAGGCCTTCTCCCCTTGCCCTTGGCGCGCTCGATCGCCTCGGAGATCAGCCGGCGCGCCTCGTCGACGTCGCCCCAGCCCTGCAGCTTCACCCACTTGCCGGGTTCGAGATCCTTGTAGTGGACGAAGAAGTGCTCGATCTGCTGCCGCGTGATCTCGGGCAGGTCGGTGTGGGTCCGGACATGGACATAACGCTGGGTGACGCGCGACGATGGCACGGCGATGATCTTCTCGTCGCCGCCGCCGTCATCCTCCATCCTGAGCACACCGATCGGCCGCACGTTGATCACGGCGCCGGCGATGATCGGCCGCGTGTTGGCCACCAGCACGTCGATCGGGTCGCCGTCGTCGCTGAGCGTGTGGGGCACGAAGCCGTAGTTCCCGGGGTAGCGCATCGGCGTGTAGAGGAAGCGGTCGACGACCAGCACGCCCGCCTCCTTGTCCATCTCGTACTTGATCGGCTCGCCGCCGATCGGCACCTCGATGATGGTGTTCACGTCCTCGGGCGGCGTGTGGCCGATGGCGATGGCGGCGAGATTCATGGTGATCCTCCACAAAAGGAAACCGGCGGCCCATCGCTGGGCCGCCGGTCCATATCACGTCGAGCGACCGGGCTTCAGTCGTCCTTGTAGATGTCGCGATCCTTGGTCTCGGGCATGAACAGCAGGCCGATGACGAAGGTCATGCCGGCCACCACGATCGGGTACCAGAGGCCGGAGTAGATGTTGCCGGTCGCCGCCACGATGGCGAAGGCCGTCGGCGGCAGGAAGCCGCCGAACCAGCCGTTGCCGATATGGTACGGCAGCGACATGCCGGAGTAGCGGATGCGGGTCGGGAACAGCTCGACCAGCAGGGCCGCGATCGGGGCGTACACCATCGTCACGTAGAGGACGAGGATGGTCAGGATCAGGATCACCATCGGCATGTTGATCTTGGCCTTGTCCGCCGATGCCGGGTAACCGGCGGCGCGGATGGCCGCGGTCGCCTGGTCGGTGAAGGCCTTGGTCTTGGCAGCGACCTCGGCGGCCCTGGCGGCGACGTCGGTGGTCTTGCTGGCCGCCTCGGCGATGGCCTTGCCGCGATCGAACGAGGTGATCGTCTTGTCGCCGACCTTGATCGACGCCACCGTGCCGGCCGGGGCCGCCACGTTCGAGTAGTTCACCGAGTTGGTCGCCAGGAACGCCTTGGCGACGTCGCACGAGGAGGTGAAGCTCGCCGTGCCGGTCGGGTTGAACTGGAACGAGCACTCCTTCGGGTCGGCGGTCACGGTGACCGGCGACTTCTCGAGCGCCTGTTCGAGCGTCGGGTTCACCGCGTTGGTGAGCGCGCTGAACAGCGGGAAGTAGGTGAGGCAGGCGAGCAGGCAGCCCGCGAGGATGATCGGCTTGCGGCCGATCTTGTCCGACAGCCAGCCGAAGAAGATGAAGAACGGCGTGCCGATGGCGAGCGCAACCGCGATCACGATGTTGGCCGTCGTGGCATCGAGCTTCAGCGTCTGGATGAGGAAGAACAGTGCGTAGAACTGTCCGCAGTACCAGACGGCGGCCTGGCCGGCGGTGCCGCCGAACAGGGCGAGAATCGCGATCTTGGCATTCTCCCAGCGGCCGAAGGCCTCGCGCAGCGGTGTCTTGGAGCCCTTGCCGGCGTCCTTGATGCGCTTGAAGGCCGGGGACTCCTCCAGCTGCAGACGGATCCAGATGGAGACGCCCAGCAGCAGGATCGACAGCAGGAACGGCACGCGCCAGCCCCAGGCAGCGAACTGCTCGGTGCTGAGCGAGAGGCGAAGCCCGACGACGACGATCAGCGAGAGGAACAGGCCGACGGTTGCCGTCGTCTGGATCCACGAGGTGTAGAAGCCGCGACGGCCGGCCGGCGCATGCTCGGCCACGTAGGTCGCCGCACCGCCATACTCGCCGCCCAGCGCCAGGCCCTGGAGCAGGCGGCAGGCGATGAACAGCACCGGCGCCGCGATGCCGATCGAGGCATAGCTGGGCAGCAGGCCGACCAGGAAGGTCGCGACGCCCATCAGCGTCATCGTGACGAGGAAGGTGTACTTGCGGCCGATCAGGTCGCCCAGGCTGCCGAAGAACAGCGCGCCGAAGGGACGGACCGCGAAGCCGGCGGCAAAGCCCAGCAGCGTGAAGATGAAGCCGGCCGTCGGATTGACGCCCGAGAAGAAGTTGGCGGCGATGTTCGCGGCCAGCGCGCCCGCGAGATAGAAGTCGTACCATTCGAAGATGGTGCCGACGGACGAGGCGAGGATGACTTTCCGCTCCTCGCGCGTCATGGGCCGATTCTTGTCAGCCGCCACAGCCGTTGCCATTGATTGTCTCTCCCTCGTCGTTGCAAGTCGACGCATCCGTGGACAGCTCGGCGAAAGAGATGGGTCGGCAGACTCCCGGTGTTCCGGTCGTCCCCGACATTTCCCCCCAACCGGACGCCTTCTCGACGCCTCGACTTATTCTCGCCCCAATCAACTACACGAGGGGTGAAAGCTGAACAATCTCAAGCCCCTCATACTTTAGTCGAAGATCACGGGTTGACCGCACCGCAACATGATCGAATGCTGCGTCGGTGTCCGAGCCGCCCCCCAGCCCCCGCTCATTCCTGATCGCCGACGACCATCCCATGGTCCGCGACGCACTCAGCATGGCGCTGGCGCAGGCCTTTCCCGGCGCCGCCGTCGCCGTCGCGGGAAGCCTGGCAGGGGTGCAGGCGGGCCTCGAAACCCAGCCCGAGACCGACGCGCTGCTGCTCGACCTCGACATGCCCGGCATGGACGGTCTCACCGGCCTCGCCCTGCTGCGCTCGGAGCATCCCACCGTGCCGATCATCGTCGTCTCCGCGGCGCGCGATTCCGCGATCGCCCGGCGCACCCACGACCTCGGCGCCTCGGCCTATGTCGACAAGTCGGCTTCGCTGGAGGAGATCGCCGCCACCGTGCGCGCGGTGCTGGCGGGCGAGATCATCGCCCCGCCCGATGCCGCCCCGCCCGACTCCTTCGCCCAGCGCGCCGCCCAGCTCACGCCGCAGCAATGGCGCGTGCTGGCGCTGATGGTGCAGGGCGACCAGAACAAGCAGATCGCCTACAAGCTCGGCGTCGGCGAAGCGACGGTGAAGGCGCATGTCACGGTGATCCTGCGCAAGCTCGGCGTCCGCTCGCGGACTCAGGCGGTCATCGAAGCCCGCGACCTCGCGCTGCCGGCGTCGTAGAGCTCAAGGGGGACCTTCCGCCTCCGCCCTTCAGACACCTCCGCCGAACACGGGGGAGAAAGTGCTTTTTCTTCACCTCCCCCGTCATACGGGGGAGGCAGGGAGGGGGAAAGCTACCGGAGGTTGTTTCAATGTCATACTTGCGCCCCATGCCTGACGCCAAATGGGGGCATGAACGACTACGCTCGCGAGCTGCGGAACAATGCCACTGAAGCCGAACGACTCTTGTGGCACCATTTGAGACGACGCCAACTGAACGGCTTCAAGTTCCGTCGTCAGCGTTCCATCGGACGCTATATCTGCGATTTCGTCTGCTTGGACGCATTGATCGTCGTCGAACTCGACGGAAGCCAACATGTGGGTGACGCACCCTATGATGCCAAGCGCGATGCCTTTCTGAGGTCCAACGGCTTCCGCGTTCTGCGATTCTGGAACGGCGACGTGCTCTCGCAGACAGAGTCCGTCGTCGAAACGATCTACGAGGCTTTGCACCGACCCGAAATGGACGGGCGCTTCGACTGAGGCCTTCCCCCTCCGGCCCTACGGGCCACCTCCCCCGTATGACGGGGGAGGAAGTTCTTTCTAACCGCTCTAAGCCGAGAGGCGCGTCGGCGCGCGCAGGCGCAGCAGTGCGCGCAACGATGCCGGCTTCACGGGCTTGTGCAGCAGCTCCACCTGGCGCGCGCGGGCGCGCAGGCGCAGCATCGGGTCGCGATCGGCGGTGACGAGGGCGGCCGGCACGGGCTGGCCCCAGGCGCGCCGCAACGCCTCGATGACCTCGAGCC
>CANIRG010000504.1 GCA_947469635.1 Rhodospirillales bacterium
ACACCACGGATGCCTCGGGCCTTGCCGCCGTCCGTGTCGGCCAGCTCGCCGGCAAGGGCGAGCACGTCATCCTGCCCGAGCGCATCTCCAAGGAGCCGCTCGGTCCGATCGTGCGCCATGGCGACGACCAGTGGTTCGACCTCGTGAAATGGGCCCTCATGGGCATGATCGAGGCCGAGGAGATGGGCATCACCTCGCAGAACGTCGACGAGATGTTGAAGAGCGAGGATCCGGCCGTGAAGCGCTTCCTCGGGGCCACGCCCGGTTACGGCAAGGCCGTCGGCGTCGACGAGAAGTGGATGTACAACGTCATCAAGCAGGTCGGGAATTACGGCGAAAGCTTCGAGCGCAACGTCGGCGTCAACACCGGGCTGAAGCTCGAGCGCGGCCAGAATGCGCTGTGGACCAACGGCGGGCTGATGTACGCCATTCCTTTCCGCTGAGGGTCATTTCACGCGATCGAAGCGCATGTTCTTGATGCGCCCGGTCGACACGACCAGCGCCTTGATCTTGCCGGCCCGGCTGCGTTCCAGTCGGGCGAGCTGGGTGGCGGAGATCCAGCTGCCGGGCGAGACGACCTCCACGGTGTCGGTGTCGACACCGTTCAGGCGCCAGGGCGCGCCGCCCGCGATCAAGGGGCCGCTGACGTCGGCGACGTAATCCTTGCCGCTGCGACGTACCGCCCAGGTGGCACCTGAATCGGCCGAGACGTAGGTGCCGGCGATGGCCGACGGTACCGGCTTGCGCTTCACCAGCTTGCCGAAGGACAGAACACGGCCGGCGCCGAGATCGACCTGCAGCGTGCCGTGGGTCGCGGGCTTCAAAGCGAACTCGAACGAACCCCGCTCTGCCGCCAGCCAGCCGTCGGACTGCTTGGCGAGCGCGAAGGGCATGCCGTTTTGCGTCACGACCGGCTCGCCGTTGCGCCAGGCAAGGTTGAACAGCGACGGCTCTTCCGCGTTGAACCAGGTGCCGCTGAGGGCCGTGATCTCCGCTTCGGTCGCCGGCGGCACGGTGGGGGCAAGCGCCGGATTGCCGGCCAGCACCTCGGCGGCGACGGCGCGGGCGAGACGCCAGGGATCGAGCGTTGCCAGATTGGAAATGATCACCACCGTGAGATCGACGACTGGCAGGCGCAACACCTCGGTACGGAAGCCCGGCCACAGGCCGCCATGGCCCAGGGTCTCGATGCCGCGCAGCACGCCTGTGCCCACGCCGCGACGATAGCCATTGGCGTGGCCGCCGGTGAGCGGGCTCGGCGCCATGAGCTGCGCCGGGAGATCGCGTGGCTTCAGTGACGGTCTGTCGAAATGGCGGCTCCAGGTCAGAAGATCGCCGACCGAGGAGGTGAGGCCGCCTTCGCCGCCCTGCGGATAGGCATGCTGGGCGCGGCGGAAACCCTGTGCGGCATCGCCGAGATAGCCCGTCGCTAGATCGGGAATGATGATGTCGATGTCGGCTACCAGCTGCGTGCGGTCCATGCCGAGCGGCTTGAAGATGCGTTCGGCCAGCACGTCGCCCAGCTTCTGGCCGGCGATCCGTTCGATGATGAGCCCAAGCAGCAGGAAATTGCTGTTGCTGTAGAGGAAGCGGCTACCCGGCGCGAAGTTCAGATGGTGGTTGCGCGCGCAGGCTTCGAACAGATCGACCGCCCGTGCCGGCCTGTCGAGTCCGTGCCCGCCCAGCCGCAGCAGCTCGAGGAAATCCGGCAGGCCGGAGCAGTTGCGCATCATCTGGTCGATCGTGACCTTGAGCTTGGGCAACTCGCGCAGGTACTTGTGCGGCGGATCGGAGAGCTTGAGCTTGCCTTCGGCCGCCAGCATCAGCGCTGCCGTCACGGTGAACTGCTTGCTGACCGAAGCGATGCGAAAGCGTGTCTGCTCGCCGATCGGAACGCCGAGCTCGATGCTGGCGAGCCCATAGCCCTTGCAGAGCTCGACCTCGCCGCCACGCATCACGCCGACAATGGCGCCGGGCGAGCCGGGCTGGGTGTAACGGGAGAACAATGCGTCGACGCGTTGCTCCAGTGAGCGCGGGGAAAGAGTGTCCATATCGTCATTCAATCCAAGCGGCTCGCCCTTGTAAAGCCGAGGCGCTACCTTCCGGCGAACAGGGGAGGAACGCCGCAATGGAGCGCAAGTTCGTCAAGGTGGAGAAGGGCCTGGGCCCCGACGGCCGCATCGCCGTCGTGCGCTTCGACCGGGGCGACAATATCAACGCGCTCAGCCATCAGGCGATGCGCGAGTTGCGCGACGTGCCGCGCGATTTCGAGGACGACCTCGAAACCTCGGTCGTGATCCTGACCGGCTCGGCCAAGGCCTTCTCCGCCGGCTTCGACCTCAAGGATCCCGACGGCCGCGCGCGCGACCTGCTCTCAGTCGGCGAGAGGGTCAATCGTCAGCGGCTCGGTCCGCGCATGTGCAAGGCCTGGCAGGACATGGACCAGGTCACGATCGCGGCGATCGAAGGTCACTGCATCGGTGGCGGGGCGGCGCTGGTCGTGGCGCTCGACTTCCGCTTCTGTGGACAGAGCGCGCATTTCCGCATTCCCGAGGTCGAGCTCGGCATGAACATGAGCTGGGGCTCGATCCCGCGCATGCTCGCCTTGATGGGGCCGGCGCGCACCAAGCAGGCGGTGATCCTGGCGTCGGATCGCATCGGTGCTGCTGAGGCCCTGGAGTGGCGGCTCGTGGAGAAGGTGGTCGAGGACGGCGCGGTGCTCGCGGCGGCGATGGACTTCGCCGGCCGCATCGCACGCCAGCCGCCGATTCCGGTACGCATGACCAAGAGCACGGTCAACCGGCTCGCCCATGCGCTCGACGATCTCGCCGCGCACATGGATGCCGACCAGAACGTGCTGACCGGCCTCACCGAGGATTACAAGGAAGGAACCTCGGCCTTCCGCGAGAAGCGCAAGCCGTCGTTCAAGGGGCGCTGACCATCTTTTCCTCCCCTTCGCGGACTCCGCGAAGGGGAGGTGGCGGCGTCATGCGCCGACGGAGGGGTCGAAAGCACTATTTGGCGCTCATGACCCCTCCGTCGGCGTATGACGGCGCCACCTCCCCGCGCTGCGCGCAGGGGGGAAGGGCTGATCAGAACTTCCGGCCGGGCAGCTGGTCGATCACGGCCTGGCGTGCGGGATCGTCGAGCGTCTGCCAGCGGCCGATCTCGGCCACCGTGCGCTTGCAGCCGAGGCAGAGGCCGCTGCCCTTGGGATCGATCATGCAGATGCCGATGCAGGGCGACATCACGCGTCGCGCCATCGACGAGGGGCGGGGCGAGGACGGGTCGGCCATGGCGGTCTCAGGGTTTCTTGCCGAGCAGCGAGAGCTGGCTCTGCAGTTCGTCGAGCTTGCGCTTCAGATCGTCGATCGCGGCATCGTTGCTGGCCGCCGTGGGCGCGGGCTTGGGCGGCTCTTGGCCGTTGGCCTGTGCAGCCGGCGGGGACATGGGCTGGGCGAAGCCCGGCCCGGTGCCGAACGGGTTGAACAGGCGCATGGCATTCTCGAACATCGCCATGTTCTGCTTGCCCATCGATTCGAACTGCTGGAACGGGTTGAAGCCGAAGGCGTTCTGCAGGTAGCTGCGCATCTGCTCCTGGTTGCGCGCGAATTGCGACATCGACATCTCGAGATACTGCGGCACCACGCCCTGCAGGCTGTCGCCGTAGAAGGAGATGAGCTGGCGGAGGAACGGGATCGGCAGAAGGGTCTGGCCGCCCTTGTTCTCTTCCTCGACGATGATCTGCGTCAGCACCGAGCGCGTGATGTCGTCGCCGGTCTTGGCGTCGTAGACCAAGAAGTCGGTCTTGGCCTTCACCATCTGCGAGAGATGATCGAGCGTGACGTAGGCGGAGGTCGAGGTGTTGTAGAGCCGGCGGTTCGCGTATTTCTTGATGACGACCGGCGCGGGCTTGGGGCCGGCCTCGGGGATTGCCTGATCGGCCATTACGCTCTGCTCCTCTGGCCCCGCTGCCATGAGTTCCGTGTACAAAAGGCAATCGACAGTAGCGCCGATGCCGTAGGGCGACAAGGCAGGCTATAGTGACGCATGGCCTCCGAAGAAGACGACAAGCCCGCCGATTTCGAC
>CANIRG010000505.1 GCA_947469635.1 Rhodospirillales bacterium
CGCAGGCCGACGAATTGCACGCCCTTGACCACGCGCCCGTCCTTCACGTCGAGGCAGGGGATGATGCGGACCTTGAGCACGGGGCGCTTACGCGTCCTTGAGGACGCGGATCGCGTCGGGCACCGTCACGCGGCCGTCATAGAGCGCGCGACCGACGATGGCGCCCACGATGCCGTACTGCTCGGCGGGGCGCAGCTCGCGCAGGTCGTCGAGCGAGCTCACGCCGCCCGACGCGATCACCGGCGTGGTGAGGTGCTGGGCCAACGTCACCGTGGCATCGACATTGACGCCGCCCATGGCGCCGTCGCGGTCGATGTCGGTGTAGATGATGGCCGAGACGCCGGCGTCCTCGAAGCGCAGCGCGAGGTCGAGCGCGCGCATGGTGCTCTGCTTGGTCCAGCCGTCGACCGCGACGATGCCGTCGCGCGCATCGATGCCGACCGCGACCTGGCCCGGCCATTGCCGGCAGGCGGCCTTGACGAGGCCCGGCTCCTTGACCGCCACGGTGCCCAGGATGACGCGCTTCACGCCGGCCTCGAACCACTGCGCGATGCTCTCGATGGTGCGGATGCCGCCGCCCAGCTGGGTCGGCACCTCGACGGTCTTCAGGATCTCGACCACGGCCGCGCGATTGACGGGGTGACCCTCGACTGCGCCGTTGAGGTCGACCAGGTGCAGCCATTCGCAGCCGGCATTGGCGAAGGCCTTGGCCTGCGCCGCCGGGCTGTCGTTGAACACCGTGGCGCGGGCCATGTCACCGCGCAGGAGGCGTACGCACTTGCCGTCCTTGAGATCGATGGCGGGAAACAGGATCATGACGGCGCGGATTTAGCGTGTTGAAGCTGGCCTGTCATCCCAAGCGGAACGCCGCCGTCTCAATTCGAGAAGCGACCGGGAGGGGCGTTGGCCTGCGGCTCGAGTTCGCCGCCGCGCTTGAGCAGCGTGTTGGAGATCGAGGTCCTGTCCATGCGGGTCTTGTCGTCGCCTTCGATCAGCCAGGCGACGCCGCCGGCGCGGCCGACCTGGTTGGCGCGGCGCAGCGCGTCGTCCAGCATCTCGTAGACCGCGGGCACCAGGCGGTGCTTGGTCGCGCGGAACTCCTTTTCGGAGGTGCAGACGTAGCCGACGGTCCACCAAAGCCTGTAGGTCATGCGACGTTCCTCCGCGACCCACTGTGGACCGGGCTGCACCCTACTTCTTTCGGTCGGGCGCCGCCATGCGGCCTAGGCGTCGTTCAGATGACAGGCGCCGAAGTGACCCGAAGAGACTTCACGCAGCGCCGGCCGTTCCGCCTTGCAGCGCGGCATGGCATGAGGGCAGCGGGGATGGAAGGCGCAGCCCGAGGGCGGATCGAGCGGCGAGGGCAGCTCACCCGCGATCGGCCTGTAGGTGCGGCGCGTGGCTTCGAGCTTGGGCACCTCGGCCAGCAGCGCCTGGGTGTAGGGATGGTTGGGCTTGGCAAACAGCTCGTCGGCCGGCGCGATCTCGACCAGGCGGCCGAGATACATGATGGCGACGCGGTCGGAGAGATGCTCCACGACCGCGAGATTGTGCGAGATGAAGAGGTAGGTGAGGCCAAGCCGCCGGCGCAGCTCCATGAAGAGATTGAGCACCTGCGCCTGGATCGAGACGTCGAGCGCCGCCACTGCCTCGTCGCAGACGATGAAGCTTGGCTTCACAGCCAATGCACGGGCAATGCCGATCCTCTGGCGCTGGCCGCCGGAGAACTGGTGCGGGTAGCGCGTCGAGTAGGCGCCGTCGAGCCCGACCTGATCGAGCATCTCCGCCACATAGGCCGCCTGCCCGCTGCGTTGCACCAGCCCATGCACGCGCGGCGCCTCGCCCACGATCTCCGAGACGCGCAGCCTTGGATTGAGCGAGGCGTAGGGATCCTGGAAGATCATCTGCACCGCGAGCTGCCAGGCGCGCTTGTCGTCGCCCTGCATCGACGCGACATCGGCGCCGCGCCAGGACATGGTGCCTGATGTCTGCGGCAGGATGCCGGCGACGATGCGGCCGAGCGTGCTCTTGCCGCAGCCCGACTCGCCCACCAGCCCCACGACCTCGCCTTCGGCCACGTCGAGATCGACGTCGGACACGGCCTGCACCAACGTCTCGCGCTGGTTCGCACCGAACACGTTGGCGATCTTGCCCGCGAGATCGACCCGCTGGACGAAGCGCTTGGTGATGCCGCGGAGGGAGAGGAGGGGCGCGGTCATGCGGAGAGTCCCAAGTCGAAGCGGTCGACATAGGCGCGGGGCGTCAGGACCTCGACACCAAGTCTTATGCTTGCGGGATAATGCTTCAGGTTTCCGGTGATGAGCACGGCATCTCCGGCGGCTGCGACTTCGAGGAAGACGGCATCGGTAGGAGCGGGCACCTCCACCGGCCAGGGAGAGGAGGCGACGATCATGTCCCGTCGGCGGACATCTGCAAGAAATACATCGACGAGGCTTTTCGAAAGCTTCAGCTGGGGTCGATGAAGCACATCGGCGTACTCGCCCAGGATATCATCGCTGTAGATCAGCTGGATCAGCTCGTGCGTGACGAGGTCGACGATGCGCCCCGGCGGCCCCGATGGAGAGAGCAGGCCCGAGACGACAACATTTGTGTCGAGGACGACACGGATCACGCGCGCCCGGTGCGCCTGGCTCGCGCGCGACGCTCCTTGCGGGTCTCGTCGATAATGTCGTCGATCTCGGCCATCGTGAGCTTGTCCGTGCCGTTCTCTGCGGCCTGCCGACGAATCTCGCCGAGCGCCTGAATGGCGCGCATGCGCCGAAGCAGGTCGATCGCCGAATCGAAAGTCTCCGCCGTGACGGGCACCATGATCGCTACCGGCTTTCCGTTGGCGGTCAGCACGGCGTCTTCCTTGCGCGACAAGGCTTCTTGCACGGCGCGAGGTCGGGTGCGGAAGTCGCGGATGGTGACGGTCTTCATCCGCCAAATATAGGTGTGGGGGTGACAATTGTCACCCCGCCCGCCAGCAGCGCGCCCAGTGGCCGGGGCGGTGCTCCAGCAGCTCGGGCATGGCGTTGCACTGGTCGATCGCGATCGGGCAACGTGATTTGAAGCTGCAGCCGGGCGGCAGCTTGAGCAGCGACGGGGTCATGCCGGGAATCTGCGCCAGCGCATGGCCACGCGTGTTTTGCGACGGCACCGAGCCGATCAGCCCCTTGGTATAGGGATGGAGCGGCCGTTCGAGGATGTCGGCGGTGCGGCCGGTCTCGACGATACGGCCGGCGTACATCACGGCGATATGGTCGGCGAGGCCCGCGACGACGGCGAGGTCGTGGGTGATCCAGATCAGCGCCGTGCCGCTGTCGCGGCAGAGCCGCTGCATCTCGAACAGGATCTGGCCCTGGATGGTGACGTCGAGCGCCGTCGTCGGCTCGTCGGCCACGATCAGCTTGGGCTTGTGCAGCAGCGCGATGGCGATCGCCACGCGCTGCCGCATGCCGCCGGAGAACTGGTGCGGATAGGCGCGCAGCCGCTCGTCGGGCGAGGCGATGCCGACCTGCACCAGCGCGGCGCGGGAGCGGGCCAGTGCATCGGCGCGGCTCACCTTCATGTGCGCCTGCACCGCCTCGATCATCTGCGTGTCGACGCGCAGCACCGGGTTCAGCGTCATCATCGGGTCCTGGAAGATCATGGCGATCTCCGAGCCCCGGATGGCGCGCAGCCGCTCCGGCGCCACGGTCGTGAGCTCCTCCGCCCCGAAGCGGATCGAGCTGCCCTCGACGATGCGGCCGGGCGGGTCGATCAGTCCGAGGATCGAGAAGCCGGTGACCGTCTTGCCCGAGCCCGACTCGCCCACGATCCCCAGCACCTCGCCCGGCGCCACGTCGAAGTCGACCCCGTCGACGGCGCGCGCCACGCCTTCCTTGGTGAAGAAGTGCGTGCGCAGGTTTCGGACGCTGAGGGCTGCGCTGCTCATCCGAATCCCACCACCTCACCCCGAGGCATGAAACCAAGCGGCGGTTCAATTTTGACCTCATCCTGAGGAGCACGCCGCAGGCGTGCGTCTCGAAGGATGGGCACACACGGGGTGCTCGTTCCCACC
>CANIRG010000506.1 GCA_947469635.1 Rhodospirillales bacterium
CAGCGGCGCACCCTTCTGGGAATGAGCCAGGAAAAGCTCGGAACGGCCGTGGGTCTTACCTTCCAGCAAATTCAGAAGTACGAGCGCGGCTCCAACCGCATCGGCTCGAGCCGCCTGTTCGAGTTCGCCAAGGTGCTCGATGTGCCCGTTTCCTATTTCTTCGACGAGATGCCCTCCAACGCGCTGGCCGGCCGGCCGATGTCGGGTCGCGGCCGCAAGGGCGGGTTCGGCGAGGCCGGTACGCCGTTCGAGCAGGAGAAGGATCCGCTGATCAAGCGCGAGACGCTCGAATTGGTCCGTGCCTACTACAAGATTCGCGAAGCCCGCGTGCGCAAGCGTATCTTCGAGATGGTCAAGGCGGTCGGTGCCGCCAGCCATGCCGAGGTCATGGGCACCACCCGCAAGGCGGCGGCGCGCTGACCGGCTGCTCACAGGGGTCTGTCGGTCCCCTCTTGATTTCCTTCGCCAACTGGCGTTTTTAGCGGCGCGGCCTCGCCATCCTTTCCCTGGGTGGGGGGACCGTCGCGGACGGATTTGGACGACTTGCCACCGCGTAAATAAAGGCTAAGCCGGACGTTGGCGGCCCTGCCGCCCTGCCCGGAGTCCAGTGTGATCTGTGGGAGGGTGCCTGTGGCGCTCAAGGACTATCTCTTTACCAGCGAATCCGTTTCCGAAGGCCATCCGGACAAGGTCTGCGACCAGATCTCGGATGCCATCCTCGACGCGTTCATCGCCAACGACGTCAAGCTCGGCCATGCCGACGACAGCCATGCCAACACGCGGCTGGGCTGCGAGACGCTGGCCACGACCAACAAGATCGTGATCGCCGGCGAAGGCCGCGCATCGGCACCGTACATGAAGAAGTACGGCAGCCAGACGGTCGTCAACCGCGAGGCGCTGACCGAGATCGCCCGCAAGGTCGTGCAGGACATCGGCTACGACCAGGACGGCTTCTCCTTCCACGGCGCCGACGTCGAGGTGCTGCTGCACGGCCAGTCGCCCGACATCGCCATGGGCGTCGATGCCAAGAAGAAGGGCGGCAATCTCGGCGAGCAGGAGGGCGCGGGCGACCAGGGCCTGATGTTCGGCTTCGCCTGCCGCGATTCGGAGGAGTACGAGAAGAACTCCTTCATGCCGGCGCCGATCTATTTCTCGCACAAGATCCTCGAGGTGCTGAGCAAGGCCCGCCGCTCCGGCGAGCTGGGCGACCTCCAGCCCGACGCCAAGAGCCAGGTCACCGTGCGCTACGTCGACGGCAAGGCCGTCGGTGCCGCCAAGGTGGTCGTGTCCACGCAGCATCGCGAGAGCACTGCCAAGGGCAAGAAGTACAACTCCGGCCTGATCAAGGAGATGATCGCCGGCCATGTGACCAAGTCGCTGCCCAAGGGCTGGATGCCGGCCAAGGCATCCGACTTCTTCGTCAACCCGACGGGCAACTTCGTCGTGGGCGGCCCCGACGGCGACTGCGGCCTCACCGGGCGCAAGATCATCGTCGACACCTACGGCGGCTATGCCCCGCACGGTGGCGGCGCCTTCTCCGGCAAGGACCCGACCAAGGTCGACCGCTCGGCCGCCTACGCCGCGCGCTACCTCGCCAAGAACGTCGTGGCGGCGGGCCTCGCCGACCGCTGCCTGATCCAGGTGGCCTATGCGATCGGCGTTGCCGATCCGATGTCGCTCTACGTCGACACCCAGGGCACCGGCCGAGTCGACGAGCGCAAGCTCGAGAAGATCCTGTCCGACATCTTCCCGCTGCGGCCGACCAACATCCGCCGCGGCCTGCAGCTCAACAAGCCGATCTATCAGCGCACTGCGGCCTACGGCCATTTCGGCCGCAAGCCCGACAAGGACGGCGGCTTCTCGTGGGAGAAGCTCGATCTCGTGCCGGAACTGAAGCGCGCTTTCGGAGTGAAGTGAGGAGTTTCCTCTAACGCTTTGATTTAGAAGTAATTACTGATAATCTTCCTGGGGTGAATCGACCCCAGGAATGGTACCTGCCGCTGTGGCGGCGCATTCGCCCCGTGCTCCTGCAGCTCGCGGGCGCCTCGTTCGCCATCAATCTGCTCGGTCTCACCACGCCGCTCTTCATGATGCTGGTGCTGAACCGCGTCGTGGCGCCCGGCGCGACCGACAGCGTCGCCGCGACGATGACCGCGCTCTCGCTCGGCATGCTGGCGGCCTACGGGCTCGACCTCTCGCTGCGCATCGCGCGGGGCTGGTTGTCGGCCCGCACCGGCGCCCGGCTCGACGTGCTGATGAGCGCCGAGGTCCTGCATCACCTCGTACAGCTGCCCTACCGCCATTTCGAACGCACGCCGTCGGGCGTCATCGCCGAGCGCCTGCGCCAGCTGGATGTGCTGCGCGGCTTCCTCACCGGCCAGATGCCCGTGCTGGCGATCGATCTCGCCTTCGTCGTGCTCTTCCTGGGGGCGGCCTTCGCCGTCAGCGTGCCCCTGGGCCTCGTTGCCGCGTTGGCCATCCCGGTCCTGGTCGGCGTGTCGCTGGCCGGCCATCGTGCCCAGCGCCGGCTGGCCGAGGACAATTTCCAGGCCGCGGCGGCCAAGAGCTCGACCCTCAACGAGACCGTGGCCAACGCCGCCACCATCAAGGCGCTGGGGCTGGAGGCGGAGGTCGAGCGGCGCTGGCAGGCGCGCGTCGACCAGGCGGCGTGGGCCAACTTCCGCGTCAACAACCTCGCCAACATCGCTTCCAGCGCCTCGGGCACGCTGCAACTCGTGGCCCTGCTCATCCTGGTCGTGGCCGGCACGCACGAGATCGCCGACCATCGCCTCACGGTCGGCGGCCTGATCGCGGCCAACATGCTGGCGATGCGGGCGCTCGCACCGATGCGCCAGCTGGTGGCCGCCTGGCATCAGCTGCAGGGCGTCGGCGCCGCCTTCAAGCGCATCGACGAGCTGATGCACGAGGCGGTCGAAAGCCCGGCCGACGCCCCGGCCTCGATGCCGCCGCTCGCCGGCGCCATATCGTTCGACCGCGTGACCTACCGGCCCGACGAGGCGGGCCCCGCGATCCTGCGCGATGCCGGCCTCTACATTGCCGCCGGTGAGATACTGGGCATCGTCGGCCCGTCCGGCTCGGGCAAGACCACCATCGCCAACCTGGTCCAGGGCCTGTTCAAGCCGGCGAGCGGCCGCGTGCTGGTCGACGGCATGGACCTCGCCCACATCGATCCGGCGCAACTGCGCGCCCAGATCGGCTGCGTGCCGCAGGACATCCAGCTCTTCACCGGCACCGTCGGCGACAACATCGCCATGGGCATCGCCGACAAGGATCCGGCCCGGATCGCCGCCACCGCGCGGTTCGTGGGCGCGCACAATTTCATCGAGCGCCTGCCCAAGGGCTACGACACGATGCTGGGCGAGCGCGGCGGCGGCCTGTCGGCCGGCCAGCGCCAGCTCATCTGCATCGCCCGCGCGCTGATCCGCAACCCGCGCATCCTCATCCTCGACGAGGCGACCAGCGCGCTCGATCCCGCGACCGAGGAGGCGCTGCTGCGCCAGCTCAGGACCGGCGCGCGCGGCCGCACCGTGATCATGATCACCCATCGCCTGGCGCCGCTCGCCATTGCCGACCGCGTGGCCCTGGTCCTGGGCGGCCGCATCGAGCGGGTCGGGCCGCCGACCGACGTCATGGCCTATGCCCGCATCCGCATGGCCGAGGCGAGCCGCGGCCAGACCCTGCAAGTCCCCGGGCACGTTGTGCAGGTCGCAGCGGCGGCCAGCTAAAGGAGATCGCCGAAGTCGGGGTCTTCGAGGCGCGCCAGCCGTTCCGAGGCGAGACGGGCGCAGTCGACGAGCAGCGACTTGCGCCGCCCGGCCGCGACCGGCCGGCGCGGCGGATGGCGCAGGATCTCCCCGCCATAGGCGTCGGCCACGATCAGCCCGACCTCCTCGGGGATCAGCCCCTGGGGAAAGTCGACCGGCACGGCAACATAGAGCAGGTCGCACCAGGCGAGATAGTCGGGCCATTTGCCGTCGACCCGCCAATCCTCGATCGACGACTTCACCTCGACGATGGTGAGCTCGCCGC
>CANIRG010000507.1 GCA_947469635.1 Rhodospirillales bacterium
GCCTCCGACCAGCTGCCGATGCCGGTCGCCGCGTCGGGCGTGATGTTTCTCGAGGAGGTGCCGCCGAAGGCCGTCCAGAACAAGCGTCCACCGGCGAGCGGTCGGCCACCTTCGGCGGTGTGGCAGCTGATACAGTTTCCGGCCGTTGCCAGTGTCTCGCCCTTTTCGACGAGGGAAGGCGCGAAGGACGTCTGTGCAGGAGGCAGCGCGGGGGCGATCTCGCGCGGCAACGCCACGACGGCGAGGGTGACTGCGGCGATGCCACTTGCCAGACTCAGCATCCACAACTTGATCATCGGTCGTTTATTCTGGCTGTCATCTTCGAGCGTTTGGTCGGCGGCAGATCAGGCCGCCGGCCTGATGCCGATTCTTCACGGAGACATTGGATGAATCTCGGGCTCGCAGGCAAACGCGCACTGGTTACCGGCGGGAGCCATGGAATCGGGCTGGCATCGGCCAGGAAACTAGCGGCCGAGGGCTGCGATGTCGCCATCTGTTCTCGCTCGCCGCAACGCCTGGAGGAGGCCACTGCCGTGTTGTCGCCCTTCGGCGTTCGCACTCTGGCCGTCGAGGCCGACGTCCTCGATCCTGGGGCCGCCGATCGAGTGATGGATAGCGTCGAACGCGAATGGGGGACGCTGGACATCCTGATCAACAATGTCGGCGGCGGAGGGCGTTGGGGAAAGGCGAATGTCGAGGAAACCGAGCTCCGCGTTTGGGAGGAAGTCTACGAAAAGAATGCCATGGCGGCCATTCGGTTCACGCGTCGCGCCCTGCCGCTCATGCGCAAGAATCGGTGGGGACGGGTGGTGGCGATCACGTCGATCTTCGGTGGCAAGGAGGGCATTGGGCGACCCTGGTTCGTTGCTGCCAAGGCCGCCGAGACCGGTCTCATGAAATCGCTTTCGACCACAAGCTACCTGGTGCGGGATGGCATCACGTTCAATTGCGTCGCTCCCGGCGGCATCTATATAGATGGCACGGGCTTTGAGGACGAGAAGCTTCGGGATCCGGCCGCCTTCGAGCGCATGATCGATCGAGAGTACCCTTTGGGACGCCTGGGAACGCCGGAGGAGGTGGCCTCCGTCGTCGCGTTCCTGTGCTCGGAGCAGGCAAGCCTTGTCAACGGGGCCAACATCACGGTAGACGGCGGCCAAAGCAGAAGCTTCTGACCCGCGGGTCGGGGCGGGAGAGCAAGGTTGAGGACTGGAATGCCGTCGCTGAAGCCGATCGATTTTGCCGACATCTTTGGGACGACCGTCGACTTGTTGCCCGAGGCGTGCACGAAATTGATCGCCGAAAACAACTGGCGCTATCGCGTGCTCGAAGGGGCCGATCGCGATGGCGTCGTCCTGGATCTGCTGTCGCGGATCGAGAACCGGCGCCTCACCTTCGTCGAGAACGAGGACAAGTCGCGTTGGGAAAAGGGCTGGGGCGAGAACCTGGAAGCCTTCAAGGCCAGCGGCGGCCAACTCGACGCCTTGCTGCCGAAATACATGCGGCCGGGGCTGCCCGTACGGCTCTACGGCGAGTTCGTCCAGCCCGAGGATCCGAACTTCGAATCCAACTGGTACACCGTCTATCGGACCTGGTTCGTCGGCCGCTACCTTGCGGGCTTCCCCCACATCTTCGAATTCGGCTCCGGATCGGGCTTCAATGTCGCCTATCTGGCGCAGCAATTTCCCGAAGCGCGCATCGTCGGGCTGGATTGGGCGATGCCGTCGGTCGAGATCGTCGAGGCGCTGCGCACCGTGCACGGGCTGAACACCGTCGGGCGCCAGTTCGATTTCTTCCACCCCGACGCCTCGCTCGACATTCCCGAAGGCAGCGCAATCTTCACCGTCGGCGCGCTGGAGCAGACCGGCACCCAATGGGGAGCTTTCCTCGACTTCATCCTGAGCAAGAAACCGAAGTGCTGCTTCCATATCGAGCCGATCCATGAATGGTACGATCCGCAGAACAGCCTGGTCGACTACACGGCATGGAAGGCGCATGAGGTGCGCAACTTCTGGCGTGGCTTCCCGCCCAGGATCATCGAGCTCGAGAAGGCTGGGCGGGCGCGCATCCTGAAGACCAAGCGGATCAATTTCGGAAGCCTGGTCATCGAAGGCTATTCGCAATTGATCTGGCAGCCCTTGTAGCCCTACCTGTTGCGATCAATGACCGACCCCATTCATCCGCTGCCACCGGCGGACGCGCCTTTCCTGCACATCGTCGATGGCAGGACGGTCACGGCGCGGCGAGGATTTTCCGGACGCGTCGTCAAGTTTCTCGGCGAGCCCTTCGCTTCGGCCTGGCACCACCGCGACCTGATCGTGGCGATCCTGCAGCGCGAGCTTCGCGAGCGATTCAATGGATCGGTCGCGGGCTGGGTGTGGGCGATCTTCTCGCCGCTGCTGTCACTCGTGACCTACACGGTCTTCTTCAGCGGTGCCGTCACCCTGCCCAACAGTTCCGCGTCGAGGTCGCCGATCGACTACGGGCTGTTCATCTTCGGCGGGCTGATCGCCTTCAATTTCTTCTCTGAAATGGCCTATCGTGCCCCTTCGTTGCTCCACGAATACGCCCACTACATCAAGCAGACGATGTTTCCGGCCGAGATGCTGTCGGTCATCTCGACGTTGCGCGCCACGGCCTACGCCGCCATCGGCCTCGCCCTGATGCTGCTGTGCCAGCTCGTGTTTTCGGGATCGCTGCATTGGACGGTGGTGTTGCTGCCACTGTGGTTCCTGACGTTCCTGGCGTTCCTCACAGGGCTCACCTGGCTGCTGTCGGCGCTGGGCGCTTTCACCCGCGACACGGCCTACCTGATGATGACCCTGTCACCGGTCCTGATGTTCGCTACGCCTGTCTTCTTCTCTCACGAGGCGCTCAGCCCGAACGTGAAGCTGTTGATGTACGCGAACATCCTCACGGGCTTCATCGAGATCATTCGCGACCTCGTCGTGTTCGGACGGCTTCCGAGCGCAGCCGTATGCGCCTGGACGATGTTCCTGTCGGCAACGACATTCTGGATCGGCTACTGGTTCTTCCGCAGGCAGCAGGATGGTATCGCCGATGTCATCTGATCCCGACATCTCCGACCCGGACATCGTCGTCGGAGCACGCCATCTCGCCAAGGCCTACCGGCTGTACGACAACCCGCAGGACTGGCTCCGGCAGGGGCTGCTCGGTGCCTACAAGACCTACTACAAGTCGTTCTGGGCCCTGAAGGACATCAGCTTCGGGATTCGTCGCGGCGAAAGCCTCGGCATCATCGGCCGCAACGGTTGCGGCAAGTCGACCTTGCTCCAGATCGTCTGCGGCATCACCCGGCCGACCAAGGGCGAGCTTTGGGTTCGCGGGCGGGTGGCGCCGGTATTGGCCTTGGGGGCAACCTTCGACCAGGAGGCGACGGGCCGGGAGAACGTCCTGATCGGCGGCGCCGTCCTCGGCCTCAAGCGGCACGAGGTTCTCGCCAAGTTCGAGTCGATCGCGGATTTCGCCGGCATCGGCGCCTACATGGAGCAGCCCATCAGGCTCTACTCGACGGGCATGCGCATGCGCCTGGCATTCGCCATCTGTGCCCATATCGACGCCGACATCCTGATCGTCGACGAGGCCCTGTCTGTGGGTGATGCGGCGTTTCAGCGCAAGTGTGTTGACTGGATCGACAATTTCCGACGAACCGGCACTTTGCTGTTCGTGAGCCATTCCCCCAACGAGATGATCCGTCTCTGCACCAATGCGATGTGGATCGACAACGGACGGATCCGCGAGATTGGCGATTCAACCGATATCGCCCGCGCCTACAAGAGGGCTGCACGTCGGGAAAAGGACAACATGGCGCGGTTTTCTGCCTTGTCGTGACGAATTGGTGGGGAGTCGAAACGGCCTCCGCAGGCTCGCAGCGTTGCAAGTCCACCGCTCATTCTGTACCACACCCGCCAAGCGCCGCCTGGAGCCGCAGAATTGAAGAATAGCGACGAACTTTATAGCCGCCTGTTTCGGACCGCCCTTCTCATCAGGCTGGTCGAGGAGCGCATCATCGAGCTCTA
>CANIRG010000508.1 GCA_947469635.1 Rhodospirillales bacterium
ATGCCCTGCTGAACGGCGAGATCGACTATATCGACCAGCCGGAGATCGAGCTGCTGTCGTTGCTGGCCAAGGACAAGAACATCGTCATCGGCAACTACAACGAGCTCGGCGGGCAGATGAACCTCCGGTTCAACACGCTGCACAAGCCATTCGACAATGCGAAGATTCGCCAGGCCGCGCTCTATGCGCTGAACCAGAAGGACTTCCTGATCGCGGGCTTCGGCGACGCCAAGTACTACAAGGAGTGCAAGGCGCTGTTCATCTGCGGCACGCAATTCGCCACCGACAAGGGCTTCGAGGACAAGCTCAACTCCGACTTCGCCAAGTCCAAGGAGATCCTGAAGCAGGAGAGCTATGACGGCACGCCGGTGGTGCTGCTCTATGCCACCGACACCCAGACCGGCCGGCTGACGCCGATCGTGAAGTCGCTGCTGGAGCGCGGCGGCTTCGTCGTCGACATGCAGGCGATGGATTGGCAGACCGTGCTGTCGAGGCGCACGCGCAAGGAGGCGCCGGACAAGGGCGGCTGGCACGCCTTCATCACCACCTGGGTGTCGGCCGACCTGCTCGACCCGATCATGATGTCCTACATCGCCGCCACCTGCGAGAAGGCCAACGTCGGCTGGCCGTGCGATCCGCAGATCGAGAAGCTGCGCGACCAGTTCGCGCGGGCGACCGGCGAGTTGGAGCGCAAGGAGCTCGCGGTCGCCATCCAGGTGCGCGCGTCGGAGTATCCGATGTACGCCAACCTTGGTCAGTACATCATGCCGGTGGCGATGCGGAACACCCTTTCCGGGCAGCTCCCGGGTCCGGTGCCGATGTTCTGGAACATGAAGAAGAAGTAGCATCGTCGGTAACTAAAGAAGGGGAGGCCAACGATATGCTCGAGATGAGATGGATGCTGGGCGTCGCGGCGGCGTTGCTGCTGCCGCTGTCTGCCCAGGCGCAGACGCTCAAGGTCGTGATGCATTCCGACGTCAAGATCGTCGACCCGATCTGGACGACGGCCTACATCGTGCGCAACCACGGCTACATGATCTACGACACGCTGCTGGCCGTGGATGAGAAACTCGCGGTCAAGCCGCAGATGCTCGAGGGCTGGAAGGTGAGCGAGGACAAGCTCGTCTATACCTTCACCCTGCGCGAGGGTCTGAAGTTCCACGACGGCGCCGCGGTGACGGCCGAGGATTGCGTCGCCTCGATCAAGCGCTGGGCCTCGCGCGACGCCATGGGCCAGAAGCTCCTGAGCTTCACCAAGGATCTTGCCGTCGTCGACCCCAAGACCTTCACGCTGACCCTGAGCGAGCCCTACGGGCTGGTGCTCGAATCGCTCGGCAAGCCCAGCTCGAACGTGCCCTTCATCATGCCCAAGCGTGTCGCCGACACGCCGGGCAACACCCAGATCACGGACTTCACGGGCTCCGGCCCGTTCGTGTTCCGCCGCGACCTGTGGCGGCCGGGCGAGAAGACGATCTACGACAAGTTCAAGGACTACAAGCCGCGCGCCGAGCCGCCGTCGGGCCTGGCGGGCGGCAAGGTCGTCTATCTCGACCGCGTCGAATGGATCAACATCACCGATCCGCAGACCGTGGCCAATGCGCTGCTGACCGGCGAGATCGACATGATCGAGCAGCCGGTGATCGAGCTGCTGCCGTTGCTGGAGAAGGACAAGAACATCGAGGTCATCGATTTCAATCCGCTCGGCCTGCAGTTCAGCTTCCGCTTCAACGTGCTCCACAAGCCGTTCGACGACGCGAAGATCCGCCAGGCCGCGCTCTATGCGTTGAACCAGAAGGACTTCCTGCTGGCCGCCATCAGCGATCCCAAATACTTCAAGGAGTGCAAGGCGCTGTTCATCTGCGGCACGCCCTTCGCCACCGACAAAGGCTTCGAGGACAAGCTCAACTCCGACTTCGCCAAGTCCAAGGAGATCCTGAAGCAGGCGAACTACGACGGCACGCCGGTGGTGCTGCTCTATGCCACCGACACCAACACCGGCCGGCTGACGCCGGTGGTGAAGGCGCTGCTGGAGCGCGGCGGCTTCGTCGTCGACATGCAGGCGATGGATTGGCAGACCGTGCTGTCGCGCCGCGCCCGCAAGGAGCCGCTGAACGCCGGTGGCTGGAGCGGCTTCATGACGGCCTGGGTGTCGGCCGACCTGCTCGATCCGATCATGTCCTCGTTCGTGGGGGCGGCCTGCGACAAGGCCGCGATCGGCTGGCCGTGCGATGCCGACATCGAGAAGCTGCGCGACGCCTTCGCCAAGACGACCGATGATGCCAAGCGCAAGGAGCTGGCGACGGCGATCCAGGTGCGCGTGTCGGAATATCCGACGCACGCCCATCTCGGCCAATACAACATCCCGACGGCGCGCCGGAAGACCGTGACCGGCAACCTGGAGGCGCCGGTGCCGGTGTTCTGGAACGTGAAGAAAAAGGAATGAGGGTTCGACCGGCGCCGAAACGTCGGTCGTCCCGGCACGACTACGGGTTCTCCGTCATCAACCACGGAGAACCCCATGGCCGATCTTCATGCCCTTCACGAGGGTCTCGTCGTCACTGCCTTTTGGGAGGCAAAGCCGGGGGAGGTGGATAACCTCATCGGCATCATCGAGCGCTTCCTGCCGCAGGCCCAGGCTGAGGCTGGTGTTCTGGCATTCCAGATCCACCAGTCGCTCACCGAACCCGAAAAATTCTTCTTCTACGAGGTGTTCCGCGACGAGGCTGCATTTGCAGATCATCAGCAGTCAGAGCATTTCAGGATGCTGATCCTTGGTCAGGCGCTGCCGAAGTTGGCAAAAAGGGAACGAACGCAGCACAAATTCGTGCTGGATTCATCTCGTGTGCCGTCAAAAGGCTGAAAATCCGCCGGCACCCTGTGGAATATGTTGCCCGCCAGCAACACAAACGGGCATTTCGTGAGGTTTTATGGCCTCTTGAGGGCAGAAACCTGTCGACGTCGTTCAATGTCGTCGCGGTTCGCGGTATAGGGCGACGTCGAGAAATTGGGGAGATATGGCTGTGAAGAAAGCTTTGATCATTGCTGCAACGTCTATCGCGCTGCCGATGATGGCGCAGGCCCAGACCCTGCAATATCCGGGTTTCTACATCGGCGCCGAAGGCGGATTGAACTGGATGTTCAACACGACCGCCAATGCTCCGGCCTTTGGCACGACCGCAACGATCAGCCCGGCGCTCGGCTGGCAGGCTGGCGCGGTGGCCGGCTATGACTTCGTCGGCCCGCGTGTCGAACTCGAAGGGATCTATCGCAACAACCAGGCCACCGGCAACGTCAACGGCGCCAACTTCGGCATCAACAAGGACGACATCGGCGTCCTCGGCAACATCTACTACGACTTCAACGCCGGTGGCAGCATCGTTCCCTATATCGGCGCCGGCGCCGGTGTGGCGTTCGTCAATACCTCTGCGCTCGGCACCTCGTCCAACTCCACCCAGTTTGCCTATCAGGGCATCGTCGGTGTCGGCTACAACATCGACGAGACGTTCCGCGTCAACCTCGATGGCCGCTACTACGGCACGACGGCTCCGACCATCGGCGGCCTCGGCGGCTCGACCTACAACAACAACAACCTGAGCGTCATGCTCGGCCTGCAGGTCAAGTTCGGCGCCCCGGCTGCCGCGCCGCCGCCGCCGCCGCCGCCGCTGGCTGCTCCGTCCTTCATGGTGTTCTTCGACTGGGACCGTTCGAACCTGTCCGCCCAGGCGCTCAACACGATCAAGCAGGCTGCCGCCTCCTACAAGACCAAGGGCTCTGCCCGCGTGACGGCGACCGGCCACACCGACAAGTCGGGCCCGGAAGGCTACAACATGGCGCTGTCGCTGCGTCGTGCGAACACCGTCAAGGACGCCCTGGTGCGTGAAGGCGTGCCGGCGACGGCCATCTCGGTGGTCGGCCGTGGCGAGACCCAGCCGCTGGTGCAGACCGCGGACGGCGTCCGCGAGCCGCAGAACCGCCGCGTCGAGATCGTGATCCAGTAAATCCGAAGCCTCTTGCTTCG
>CANIRG010000509.1 GCA_947469635.1 Rhodospirillales bacterium
GACATCACTCGCCTCCAGATGCTTCGCCGACACCCCAAACAGCGAATCACATCATCGCGACAGCCTCAACTCGCGTATTGCCAAATAAACCAAAAGGCTCACACGCTCTGAGGAGGCGCGTAGCGCCGTCTCGAAGGGGCGGCAGCAGGCACCGTGCGTGTGGGCCCATGCTTCGAGACGCCACGCTTCGCGTGGCTCCTCAGCATGAGGTCATTGTAGTTGCGTCCGCAGAGTTCCGTCTGGTCGGCTTCGATCCCTATATGTGCTGCACGTGATTGTCGGTGCCGATGATGTGGCGGCCGACCATCTCGATGTGGGGCTGCATCGCCTGCAGGTGCTGGCTGGCGCTCATGGCGTCGCGGAAGCGGCGCTCGAAGGGGGCTGAATTCATGATCGCGGTCGTGCCGGCGGCGCGATAGCAGGCGATGGAGACGTCGGTCGCCTCGTTCATGCCGTGCGTCGTGGCGAGCCTGAGGCGCAGGCGGAGATCGACGTCGAGCGTGCCGGCCGCCGCCGCAGCGTAGACCTGGCCGATCGCCTCGTGCAGGAAGGCGCGGGCGGCGGAGAGCCTTGCTTCGAGATGGCCGATCTCGCGTTGCACGGCGTTGTTGACGGCCATGGCATTGACCGAGGAACGGCTGTGCTTGCCGCGCGCGAGGTCGACGTAGGTTTCGAGCAGGCGGCGCGCGAGGCCAAGCGTCACGCCGCAGAAGCCCGAGGCATAGAGCAGCGTCGACATGATGGTGGGGATGGGGCCGAACTCGCGGCGCTCCTGCGGCGCATCGCGCGCCGGGGCGCGGTCGTCGGGCACGAAGAGATCCTCGACCGTGTAGGAATCGCTGCCGGTGCCGCGCAGACCGAGCACGTGCCAGTCGTCGATGATCTTCGCATCCGCGCGCAGGAAGACGAAGCTGCGATCGTCGGGCTTGCCGTAGCGCATGTGCGGCGTGCCGTCGGCGTTCTGCACCGCGCTGTGGGCGCCGAGCCAGCGCGTGTGACGGCCGCCGCTGGCGAAGCTCCAGGTGCCGCTCAGGCGATAGCCGCCGTCGACACGGATGGCCTTGCTCTTGTTGTGACGCGCGCCCCAGGCGAGCCCGTCGCGCGGATCGCCGAACACCTTCAGCGCCGATTCGTGCGGCATGGCGGCGGCCGAGGTCGCCGAGGAGACGTTGGACTGGTTGATGAACCAGCCGACGCTGGCGTCGCCGCCGGCCAGAGCCTCCGTCGTCCTGGCGAAATCGACGAGAGGAATCTCCTGGCCGCCCAAACTCTTCGGCAGCAGCAGGCGCAGCATGTCGTTCTCGACCAGGGCTGCGACCACTTCCGGCGTGAGCTCGCGGCGACGGTCCATCTCGGCGCCATGCTCGTCGAGCAGCGGGCGGAGGGCGCGAGCCCGATCCAGAGCGGTGTTCATCGCTTCAGTGTATGATCGAGGCAACAAGACGCAAGGGAGAACGCCTCGATGATCACGCGCACTCTGTCACGGCGAGCGATGCTCGCGACACCGCTCGCTGCGTTGGCGACCGGCGGCGCGCGTTCGCAGGGCGGATATCCCGACAGACCGGTGCGCTTCGTCATCCCCTCGGCGCCGGCCGGTCCCACCGACGTGATGGCGCGCATGATCCAGCCCGGCCTCACGACTCGGCTCGGCCAGCCGGTGCTGGTCGTCAATCGACCCGGCGCCGGCGGCAACATCGGCGTGGTGCAGGTGGCGAAGTCGCCGGCAGACGGCTACACGCTGCTGATCGCCTCGACAGGATTCGTGGTGAATCCGAGCCTCTATCGCGAGCCGGGCTACGATCCGTTCCGCGATTTTTTGCCGATCACCGAGCTGGGTTCGTCGCCCAACGTCATCCTGGTGCATCCGACGTCGGGCATCACCTCGATCGGCCAGCTGCTCGACACGGCCAGGCGCGACAAGACCAGGCTCGACATCATCAATCCGGGGCAGGGCTCGACGCCGCATCTTACCGCTGAGCTGCTGCAGCTGCGAGCCGGTGTCACGGTCGAAAACATTCCCTACAACGGCGCCGGTCCGGCCATCCAGGCGCTGCTGGCCAAGACCACGCCGGTCGGCATCACCGCGCTTCCTCCCGCTCACCCTCACATCAAGTCGGGCGCCCTGCGCGCGCTTGCGGTCACCGGCTCGCGGCGCTGGTTCGACCTGCCCGATGTGCCGACGATGCAGGAGTCGGGCTACCCCTACCTGGTGTCGGAAACCTTCCAGGGGATGTACGCCGCCGCCGGCACGCCTCAGGCCATCGTGCAGCGCGTGGCCGCCGATACGCTTGAGGTGCTGAAGGATCCGGTCGTCGTCGAGAAGCTCAACGCCATCGGCTTCGACGTCCGTGCGCGAGGGCCGGAGGGACTGGCCGAGCGCGTCGCCCGCGAGGTGCCGCTGTGGCGCGACATCATCGTGCAGTCGCGCATCGAGCTGCAGTGACCGCGATCAGTTGAAGCCGCACTCCTTGGCGGTCGCGGCGACCATGGCGCGACGATTGCCCTGCTGGAAGCAGCCGTTCGTCCAGGTCCCCGAGTAGGTGTTGCCGGCCTTGGTGAAGACGCCTTGCCCGTTCGGCTTGCCGTCGCGCCACTCGCCTTCGTAGCGGCCGCCGTCCATGCCGGTGAAGGTGCCCCGGCCGTGCGCCTTGCCGTTCAGCCATTCGCCCTCGAGCCGCGATCCGCTGGCCAAAGTGTTGACGCCGCGGCCATTGAGGTTGCCGTCGCGGAACTCGCCTTCGTAGCGCGTGCCGTTGTCGGCCACGGTGACACCCTTCCCATGCGCCTTGCCATTACGGCGTTCGCCCTCGAAGCGACGGCTCGTCGGCTTGCCGTTCTGGAAGAACTGCAGCACGCCCTGGCCGTTGGCGACGCCGCCGGAGCAGGGGCCGCTCCAGGTGACCGTCCCGCCCTCCGGAACGGTGGTCCAGTTCCGGCAGCCAGTGCGCGCATCGGCGACCCAGCCTGGCGTATTGGGCGCCAGGGGAACGATTGGCGGTGGTGCGGGCGCGGTCGTGGTGGCCTGGGGAGGCCGCGGCGGCGTCGGAGGCGGTGGTGTCGATGCCGGCGGTGCCGATGTCGCCGGCCGCGCCGCCTCGAGCTTGCGACGCTCCGCTTCGCCCGCGAGGCCGCGGGAGCGAGCCTCCTGAGCCTCCTTCAGCACCTTGTCGGTCTCGCGCTGCCGCGTCTCGGCATCGCGCAGGTTCTTCTCCAGGCTGGCGATGGTCTCGCGATTGAGGTCGCGTTCGGCGTCGCTGGTCACGACCTTGCCGCGCTCGGCGGCCAATGCCGTGCGCAGCCGGTCGGCCGCCGCCACTGCTTCGGCCGCGGCGGTGGCCGCCTGGCGCACGCGAAGCTGCGCGTCGGCATCGTCGAACGCGGCCGCAGCCGACTGGGCCAACGTCATCGGCGCGGCCAGCGTCATACCGGTTGTTGTTGCCAAGAACATCACAATCGTTACGATAGCGCGTCGCACTCGATTCCCCAGGACCCCTGCTTGAATTTCGCACCGGCCGGCATCGGGCGCAACGCCAAGCCGCGCACTCTCTTCGACAAGATCTGGGACGCCCACGTCGTGGAGCGGCTGGGTGACGGCACCTGCGTGCTCTACATCGACCGTCACCTGCTCGACGAGCACGGCAGCCCGCAGGCCTTCGACGGGCTGCGGAAGGCGCGCCTGACGGTGCGCCGCCCCGCGGCGACACTGGCCGTGGCCGACCACAATATCCCGACCGAGGACCGCCGAGGCGGCATCAGGGACGCCGCCTCACGCCTTCAGGTCGAGACGCTGGAAGCCAACGTGAAGGAATTCGGCGTGCCCTATATCCCGGTGCTCGACGAGCGCCAGGGCATCGTCCATATCATCGGGCCGGAGCTTGGATTCTCGCTGCCCGGCCAGACCCTCGTGAGCGGGGACTCGCACGCCTCGACTCATGGGGCCCTGGGCGCGCTGGCCTTCGGCATCGGCGCGTCGGAGGTCCAGCATGTGCTGGCGACACAGA
>CANIRG010000510.1 GCA_947469635.1 Rhodospirillales bacterium
CGAGGGCCTCAACAACAAGATCCGCGTCATCCAGCGCCGCGCCTACGGCCTGCGCGACCAGGAATATCTGCGGCTCAAGGTCCTCACATGCATGCTTCCAGCGCTCTGAAGTTGCCCAAATCACCCACTCGATTCCCTGATGAGCCTTTTAATTGTTGCGGTTTTGAGCCACATTATTGCCTCCCAAGGTGCGCTATCCGACGTTGAGTGGATCGCATAGCAGCTTTCTAGTAATATACTGTTACGCGTTGATGGGTCACAACTAATCCGAGTAGTCAGCGGGCCCGGCCGAGGCGGGGTCGAAGGCCGTCTGCAGGGTCATCCAGAATTCCGCGCCGGCGCCGAAGTAGCGGCCAAGCCGGAGGGCGGTGTCCGCCGTCACAGGCGTCTCCTTGCGCGCCAAGCGCTCGATGGGCGTGCGCGGCACATGGCAGGCGGCCGCGAGGGCATAGCCGGAGAGTTCGAGCAGAATCATGAACTCCTCGCGCAGTATCTCGCCGGGATGGATGGGCGGTTTCGGACCGATCATGTTGTGTACCAATGTAAGCGGCAGCGATCTTCTACGCCGGCTCATGGCAGCAGACACAGAGCTTGTTGCCGTCGAGATCGCGGAAATAGGCGCCGTAGTAGTTTGGGTGATAGTGCGGTCGTAGACTCGGAGCACCTTCCGAGGCGCCGCCGGCGGCAAGTGCGGCGGCGAAGACGCGATCCACCGTCGGGCGATCCGGCGCCAGCAGCGCGATCATGTTGCCGTTGCCCGGGTCCGCGGCCTGCCCATCGAAGGGGCGGCCAATCAGGAAGAGGGGGCGCCCATGGTCCGGCGCCTGCCAGCCACCCCAACCCTTGTCGGGCTCGGTAAACCGGACCTTCAGGCCGAGCAGCGGCATGACCGCTTCGTAGAAGCGCCAGGCGGGCGCGAAGTCGGCGACGCCGACGTGAACATGCGAGATCATCGGCGGATCGTAGCAGGTTCCAAGATGGTGCCGGTGGGCGCAAGCAACGGCTAAGGTCGGGGCATGAAAAAGGGGAGGATCGAATGCAACGACGTCTTTTCGTTTCCGCCGGACTCGGTGTGCTGGGAGCCCGTGGGGCGTCAGCCTCGGAGCCCTATCCGAGCAAACCCGTAAAGTGGGTCGTGACCTATCCCGCCGGCGCCTTCACGGATGCCGCCGCACGGCTGATCGGCGAGCGGCTCTCGGCGCGCCTCGGCCAGCAGTTCGTGATCGAGAACAAGACCGGCGCCGGCGCGATCATCGGCACCGAGGCGGTCGTCAACGCCCCGCCCGATGGCTACACGCTGCTCTTCATCAGCACGGCCAACGTGATCAACACGTCGCTCTACAAGAAGCTGCCGTTCGATTTCCGCCGCGATATCCTGCCGGTGGCGGGGCTGGTGCGCATGCCGCAACTCATCGTCGTCAATCCCGCCGTGCCGGCCACGACGACTGCCGAGTTCATCGCCTACTGCAAGGCCAATCCCGGCAAGGTCAACATGGCCTCGGCCGGCCTCGGCACGGGCAATCACCTCGCGGGCGAGATCTTCCAGTCGATGACCGGCACCAAGCTCACCCACGTGCCCTATCGCGGCACGGCGCCCGCCATGGCCGACCTGATCTCGGGCCAGGTCCAGGTGATCTTCGACAATGTCGCGACCTCGCTCGCCCACATCCGCGCGGGGAAGATCCGCGCCATCGGCACCACGACCAAGACGCGCCTGCCGTTGCTGCCGGACGTGCCGCCCGTCGCCGACACGTTGCCCGGCTACGAGGCGATCTCCTTCTATGGCATCGGGGTGCCCAAGGGCACCCCGGCCGAGATCGTCGACAAGCTCAATCGCGAGGTCAATCTCGCCATGGCCGATCCCAAGATCGAGGCGTTCTTCACCGCGCTCGGCACCCTGATCGCGCTCGGCAGCCCGGCCGAGTTCGGGGCGCTGATGGACAGCGAGGGCGACAAGTGGGCGGCGGCGGTGAAGGCGGCGGGAGTCTCGCTGGACTGACGCCTGAAATGGCAGAGTGGTGGGCGCAACAGCCTTGACTAATAGTGCGAAAATCGCAACATTGAATCAATGTTGGCGAAAGCTACTCACGCCCGCCTTGCGTGTTCGACCGCGAGGCGGCGACGCTCGTGCTTTGCCTGCCAGATAGCGCGGGTAACGCCTCGCGAGAGTCGCGAGCCTCGCGAGGAACCGCCTGAAATCGAGCACGATCAGTGTTTTCCGCGAATCCTCGCGAGTGGCGTGTTTTGTCGAGCACCCAATCGCCGCAGCGATGCCGTGCAGAGTCCTGCAACACTACTGCTTGGGGACGTGACGCTATTTTCAAGTTATTTTAAGCGTTACCACCCGGTAACTACCGCGATATGTTGCGGTTGGCGCGTCGAGGGTCGTACGCGGCCCCCTCACCTAGCCTCTCCCCCGAGTGGGGGAGAGGAACATGACGGTGAGGATGGAAAAGGCGCCGTCTTACTGAATGACCTCGAACAGGCCGGCGGCGCCCATGCCGCCGCCGATGCACATGGTCACGACGACGTTCTTGGCCTTGCGGCGGCGGCCCTCGATCAGGGCGTGGCCGGTGCAGCGGGCGCCGGTCATGCCGAAGGGATGGCCGATCGAGATCGAGCCGCCGTTGACGTTCAGCTTCTCGTTGGGGATGCCGAGCTTGTCGCGGCAGTAGAGCACCTGCACCGCGAAGGCCTCGTTCAGCTCCCACAGGTCGATGTCGTCCATCTTGAGGCCGAAGCGCGTCAGCAGCTTGGGGATGGCATAGACCGGACCGATGCCCATCTCGTCGGGCTCGCAGCCGGCCACCACCAGGCCCTTGTAGATGCCGAGCGGCTTCAGGCCGCGCTTGGCGGCTTCGGCGTCGCTCATGATGACAGCCGCGGATGCGCCGTCGCTGAGCTGGCTCGCGTTGCCGGCCGTGATCCACTTGTCCGGACCCATCACCGGCTGGAGCTTGGAGAGGCCCGGCAGGTTGGTGTCGGGCCGGTTGCCCTCGTCCTTGGTGAGCTTGACGGTCTTCTTGGACACCTCGTTGGTGTTCTTGTCGGTGACCAGCATCGTGGTTTCCATCGGCACGATCTCGTCGTCGAACTTGCCGGCCTGCTGGGCCGCCGCGGTGCGCATCTGGCTCTGCAGCGAATACTCGTCCTGCGCCTCGCGGCTGATGCCATAGCGCGCCGCCACCGTGTCGGCGGTGGTGATCATGGCGTGATAGATGCCGGGCACGTGCTCCTGCACCCAGGGATTGACCAGGCGGTTCTTGTTGCCGCCCGGCGGGCCCTGCACCAGCGACACCGACTCGAGGCCGCCCGCGACCATCACCGGCACCTTGTCGACCAGCACGCGCTGGGCGGCCATCGAGATGGTCTGCAGGCCCGAGGAGCAGAAGCGGTTGACGGTGACGCCCGAGACGCTGACGGGAGCGCCGGCGCGCATCGCCGAGACCCGGGCCACGTTGGAGCCCGTCGTGCCTTCCGGCGCGGCGCAGCCCAGGATCACGTCCTCGATCTCGCCCAGGTCGACCTTGGCGCGCTCGGCGGCGTGCTTGATCACATGCGCGCCCATGTCGGCGCCGTGGGTGTCGTTGAAGACACCGCGGAACGCACGGCCGATCGGCGTGCGGGCGGTGGAGACGATGACAGCATCAGCCATTTTGATAGATCCCTCTTTTATGATTCCTCCCCATTCAGATGGGGAGGTGCCCCGCGGAAGCGGGGCGGAGGGGTCAAAGGCAGAAGTCGCGCTGCCTATGACCCCTCCGTCTCGCGCTGCGCGCGAGCCACCTCCCCCGATGACGGGGGAGGAACGGTTGACTCAAACGCTAGAGAACTTCTTGCCTTCCTGCACCAGCTTCTTGAGCAGCGGCGCCGGCTCCCAGAAGGGGTCGCCCGAGGCATCGCGGTAGCGCAGCAGGGCATCGTGGATGGTCTTGAGGCCCACGACATTGTCGGCCCACCACATCGGGCCGCCGCGATAGACCGGCCAGCC
>CANIRG010000511.1 GCA_947469635.1 Rhodospirillales bacterium
CGATCGATACGTCGGCCAGGATGCCGGCAACGAGGCCCGCACCGACCGCGGGACCGCGCATGGTGCTGACGATCGGCTTGGAGCAGTTGATGACGTTGTAGACGATGTCGCGCGCTTCCTTCCAGGTGCGGAGCAGCGCGTTGTGGTCCTTCATGTTCTTTTCGATGATGTCGAAGTCGCCGCCGGCCGAGAACACCTTGCCGCCTGCGCCCTGGATGATGACGCAGTTGACCGTGTCGTCGCGGTCGATGTCGCGCCACACGTCGACCAGCTCGCTATGCATGATCGCGTCCGTGGCGTTGTATTTTTCCGGCCGGTTCATCGTCACCCGCAGCACCCTGGGATGCGGGCGATCGAACAGCAGGCGCTGATATCTTTTTTGCCACTCGGACATGACGTCTCCTCTTTTGCAGAGGAGGGTACTTGCTGGGGGCGCGCCACTCCAGTGGCGCGATCTTCCGGCGGTCGAACCGATGACGCGCGACTGGAGTCGCACGCTTCCAGCTAGCGCCGCGTATTCCCCGAGTTCCGCGAGCTGGCGAAGTTGACGGCTTCTTCCGCCGCGCGAACCAGGGCGGCGGCCTTCAGCACGCTTTCCCGGTACTCCGCCTCGAGATCGGAATCGGCCACGACGCCGACGCCGGCCTGCACGTACAGGGTCTCGTCCTTCACCAGGCCGGTGCGCAGCAGGATGCAGGTGTCCATCGAACCGTTGGCGGCGAAGTAGCCGGCGCAGCCGGCATAGATGCCGCGACGCACGGGTTCGAGCTCGTCGATGATCTGCATGGCCCGAACCTTGGGCGCGCCCGAGAGCGTGCCCGCCGGGAAACCGGCCTTGAGCGCATCGATCGCGTCCAGCCCGTCCGCGAGCGTGCCCTCGACATGGCTGCTGATGTGCTGGAGGTGGCTGTACTTCTCGATGGTGAACTGCTCGACGACGCGCACCGAGCCGATCTTGGAGACGCGGCCGACGTCGTTGCGGGCGAGGTCGAGCAGCATCAGGTGCTCGGCATGCTCCTTTGGATCGGCCAGCAGCTTGTCGGCGAGCTGCTTGTCCTCTTCCGGCGTGGCGCCGCGCCGTATGGTGCCGGCCAGGGGGCGGATGGTGACGATGTTGTCGCGCAGCCGAACCAGGATCTCGGGGCTCGATCCCACGATGGAGAAATCGCCATAGTCGAAGAAGATCAGGAACGGCGAGGGGTTGATGCGGCGCAGCGACCGGTAGAGCGACAGGGGCGGCAGCTTGAAGGGCAGGGAGAAGCGCTGCGACGGCACGATCTGGAAGGCGTCGCCCGCGCGGATGTATTCCTTGCAGGTCTCGACCATCTTCTTGAAGTCGGACGCGCTCATGTTGGCCTGCGGCGGTGGCAGGTCGTCGAGCGCCTCGCCGCTTTCGCGACGGAAGGGGAGCGAGCGCTCGAAATCCGACACGGCGTCGGCCAGCCGCTCCTGCGCGGCCTCGTAGGCGGCGCGGGCGCTGGTGCCGGCCTGCGGCGATACCGGAGTTACCAGCGTGACGTTGTCCTCGAGGCGGTCGAAGATGCAGATGAGCGTTGGCCGCACCATGATGGCGTCGGGAAGGCCGATCGGGTCGGGATTGTTGTCGGGCAGGTTCTCCATGTCCCGGACCATGTCGTAGCCCAGGAAGCCGAACAGGCCGGACGCCATCGGCGGCAGGTCCTTGGGCAGCTCCATCTGGCACTCGCGGATCAGGGCGCGCAGGGTTTCCAGCGGGCGGCCTTCCAGCGGCTCGAAGGCATGCAGGTCGGCGCGGGCGCGGCGGTTGATCTCGGCCTTGCCGCGGATGCAGCGCCAGATGATGTCGGGCTTGAAGCCGATGAAGGAGTAGCGGCCGCGCACGGAACCGCCTTCGACCGATTCGAGCAGGAAGGAATTGGCGCGGCCGTCGGCCAGCTTGAGGTAGGCCGAGACCGGCGTCTCGAGGTCGGCGACCAGCTTGGTCCACACGACCTGCGGCCGGCCGGCTTCATAGACCGCGGAGAAGGCCTCGAAGTCGGGCAAGATCGACATGGGACTAGGGCGACTGGGGTTGCTGCTGTTGAGGCTGGAAGGCGGCGGCGAAGGCGGCATCGTCGACCGTCACGCCGTACTTGAGACGAAGCGCCGCCAGGAGCTGGGCCACCAGGTCGTTGGCGACCATGACGTCGAGCTGCTTGCCGTACTTGTCGAGCGTGTCCTTCTCCTTGACCAGGTCGGGCGCCTCGATTTCCTTCGGCCGCACGATGACACTGCCCTCGGCGCTACGCACCGCCAGCGCCTTGCCGCGTGCCAGCTTGAACAGCTCGACCGTCGCACCCTGGGTGAGGTAGTTCGCGGTGTCGGCCTCGAAGCGCGTCACCGCCTTGGCGGTGCGGAGCTCGAGGCCCAGCTCCTTGGCGATGGCGGCGAGATCCTCTCCCGCATTGGCCTTGTCGACCGCCGTCTTGACCTTCTCGTCGGCCAGCCGCCGGCGCTCCTGGACCTCCCAGGCTTCGACCACCTTGGCCTCGACCTCCGACAGGGCCGGCGTGCGGGCCGGCGTCACGCGGTCGGTGCGGACCACGAGAAACTCGCTGGTGCGGGTTTCGAGCAGCTCGCTCTCACGGCTCTCGCGCGTGGCGAACGCCGCCTGCACCAGCTCGGCGGCGGCCGGGCCGATCACGACCTGCTTGCCGGCGGGATCCTGGCCTCGCGCATCGACGTTCTCGATGGTCTTGAGCGGGATCTGCAGATCCTGGGCCGCGGTCGTAAGCGACTGCGTCTTGGTGAGCACGCGCTCGAAGTCGGTCACCAGCTTGATCAGGATCTCGGGCGCGGCCTGCGCCTTCAGGTCCTTCTCGAGCTTCTCCTTGACCTCTTCGAAGGGCACGGTCTTGCCGGGCTCGATCTCGTTGATGCGCACGATGTGCCAGCCGAGCGGGGACTGGATCGGCGTCGGGGCGAGGCCCTGCGGTGCTGCGAACACGCCGTCGGCCAGCGAGCCGGGAGGAAGATCCTTCTTCTGGATGCTGCCGAGCTTGATCACGCCATCGGCGTTGCCCAGCACTTCCGTGGCGGCTTCCTCCAGCGTCTTGCCGGCGCCGACGGCGACAATGACCTTCTTGGCCTTGTCCTCGTTGTCGACCATGGCCTGGTCGACGTCGCGCTTCTCGGGCGCGCCGAACTCGGCGGCGCGCGCGTCGAATTCCTGCTTCACCTGCTCGGGCGTGACCGTCACCTGGCTCACGACGTCGTCGATGGTCAGCAGGACATAGGTGAAGGCGCGGTATTCGGGGATCTGGAACCTGGCCTTGTTGGCGTCGAAATAGGTGCCGAGCTGCTCGGCCGTGGGCTTGGGCACCGTCGTCACGATGGCGTCGGGGATATAGACCGTCTCGGCGATCCGCTTCTCGCTCTCCATCTTGAAGACGTCGTCACGCAGGCTCTTGGGCGCGAGCCCTTCGGTACGCACGACGCCGAGAAGCTGGATCGAGGCGATCTCGCGGCGAACGTCGTTGACGACCTGGGCCTCGGTGAGGCGGGCGGTCTGCAGGAAGTTGCGGTAGCGGAGCGGATCGAAGGCGCCACCGGTGCCCTGGAAGATCGGCTTCTGCGCGATCGCAGCCCGCACCTCGGCGTCGCTGATCGACAGGCCGTACTCGCGCACGGCATTGTCGAGCACCGCCCGCTGCAAGGCGTCCTCGAGCGCGCGGACATGCAGCCCGTAGCGCAATGCCTGCTCGGGCTCCGGCCGCTGGCCGGTCTGTCGCTGGATCTGCTCGAGCTGGCGATTGAAGATGTCGCGCACCTCCTCGACCGGCACCGCGACGCCGCCCAGCCAGCCGTAAAGCGGGATGTGCGTGCCGCCGACGTGGGCCACTGTGGTGTTGCGGGTGTTGAGCTTCAGCATGTCGCCGATGCCCCACAAGGCAAAGCTGACGATCAACATGCCGAACAGCACGAACAGGATGAAGAAGCGGGCGAATTTGCGGAATTGGTTCACGAGGCTA
>CANIRG010000512.1 GCA_947469635.1 Rhodospirillales bacterium
GGGCTCTACGAGAACGCGACCTATCTCGGCGAGAAGGACACCTATCCCAACGGCTGCCACATCTGCGAGCTCGAGGTCGATCCGGAGACGGGCGACGTCACGGTCGACCGCTATGCCGTGGTCGACGACGTCGGCACGGTGATGAATCCGACCGGCCTCAAGGGCCAGATCCATGGCGGCGTGGCGCAGGGCATCGGCCAGATCCTGTGCGAACAGGTTATCTGGGATCGCGAGTCGGGCCAGCTCATGACGGCGAGCTTCCTCGATTACGCCATGCCGCACGCCATGATGATCCCGTACATGGAGGTGAAGAGCAATCCGGTGCCGACCAAGTTCAACCCGCTCGGCGCCAAGGGCGCGGGCGAGGCGGGCACGGTCGGCGCCATGCCGGTGGTGATGAACGCCATCATGGACGCGCTGGCGCCGCTGGGTGTCAGCGACGTGCTGATGCCGGCCACCGCGCAGAACGTGTGGCGGGCGATCGAAGCGGCGAAGGCCAAGTAGTCTTCCGGATCGCGAGCCTCCGGCTCGATCATGAGCCTGAGCGAGCCGGAGGCGCGCGGTCCAAAAGAGCATGAAGGGGAGTGAAATGAGCGTACTCGAAGGGCCGCGCAGGGAAGTGCGGCACGTGATGAAGGACGGCAGCGCCTATTGGGTCGAGTTCAAGGACGGCAGGATCGTCTTCGCCGACGGCCGCACCTGCAGCGAGGACGAGGTCGTCCATCTGCCGCCCTGCACGCCCACCAAGATCGTCTGCGTGCATGTGAACTACATCTCGCGCTACTACGAGTTCAACAACACGCGCACGCCGCCCGCGACGCCGACCTACTTCCAGAAGCCGCTGACGGCGCTCAACGCCCACAAGGGCGAGCTGATCAAGCCGGCCGGCTACAAATACGTGAACTACGAGGGCGAGATGGCCGTCGTGTTCGGCAAGGTCACCAAGAACGTCACGCGCGAGGAGGCCTGGGACTGCATCGCCGGCTTCGCGCCCTCGAACGATTTCGGCTGCCACGACTTCCGCGACACCGATGCCGGCTCGATGCTGCGCGTCAAAGGCATGGACGGATTCTGTCCGATCGGGCCCGGGCTGGTGTCGGGCGTCGATGTCCGCCAGTCGACGCTGCGTTCCTACAAGAACGGCAAGATGGTGCAGGAGGGCGCGGTCAGCGAGCAGATCTTCGACTGCGGCTACCTGATCGCCGACCTCGCGCGCCACATGACCTTCCTGCCCGGCGACATCCTGCTCACGGGAACGCCCGCCAACTCGCGGCCGCTCGAGGTGGGCGACACGCTCGACGTCGAGGTCACCGGCGTCGGCCGCCTCTCGAACAAGGTCGTCGAGACTCCGGCACCGCGCGCGAAGGACGGTTTTCCGCCGAGCCCCGACAGCGAAGGCGTGCGCCGCGTGGCGCTCGGCAACGAGGAGCGCTTGCCGGACAAGTTCAAACGGTAGAACAATCCGCTCATGCGGACCGGAGGCCTCCAGGCCCGCTCATATTCGAGGGGCGCGCCACTCCAGTGGCGCGCTCCCCCGAGCGGGCCTGGAGGCCGTGGTCCAATGACTAAGCCGTCGAGCTGAGCCGGTAGCGCAGCCAGACCACGCCGCCATCGAGCACCTCGTGGCTCGTGAGGGTCATGTGCTCGATCGGGGCGGGGCCGAGATCGACGTCGCCGGAGTTGAAGACGATCGGGCCGCCCGTGCTGCCGTCGACCACCGGGCAGATGACCAGGCTGATCTCGTCGACCAGGCCGGCGCGCAGGAGCGCACCGTTGGCGCCGCCGCCGCCCTCCAGCATGATGCGTTCGATGCCGAGCTCGCGGTTGAGCGTCCCGAGCGCCGCGGCGAGATCGATCTCGGTGCCCCCGGCGAAGATGTAGGAAACGCCGTCGGCGCGCAGGCCGGCGAGGTGCCGGTCGGAGACCGCCTCCGTCAGGATGACGAGGATCGGATCGCCGCCGATGTCCTGGCGCGCCCACACGGCCTTGCCGTGGGCATCGAGGAAGATGCCCCAGGCCTTGGCATCGCGCCGGGCAAACCAGTTCTCGCGCGCGAAGGCGTGGTCGCTGGGCGGATATTCGGTGCCCTTGGCGAACTCCTGCGCCGTGACGCGGCCGCACAGCCACGACCCGCCGCCGAGCTGGTCATGCAGGCGCTCGAACAGCCCGGGGACGACATTGCCCTTCGGTCGCCAGCGGCTCGACCAGATCCGGCCATCGATGCTGCTGACCATGTGACACAGGACGTAGGGTTTCATGCGCGGGAGCTTAGCCGAAACCGAGCCTGCCAACATCGTGGCGAGGGCAGCGCCGAGCGCCTAGATTGGACGCATGGCGACGGAACCGACACATGCCGCAGGGCTTCCCACCGTCCGCGGACTCTACGAGCTCGGCCACGTGCTCCATGTTCTGGATGCCGGTGTCGACGGCTTCTCGAGGAGCGACATCGAGCGCGTCGAGTGCTTCTGGGATTTCGGGGACATGCACCACAGCGAGGCGGGTTTCGTCCTCGGCCTGCGCGACGGAAGGCGGGTCTATGTGGATTTCCGGCACTGGCATGGCTTCGAGCAGGACGAGGATTTCAGGATCGAGATCGAGTTCCTGAGCGACGGCCAGGCATATCCCGGATTCTCGTCGCCGCACGAGCCGGTGGGCGGCTGGTCGTTCGACACTGCGCATCTCGGCAAGGTGCTCGCCCGCTAGACGCGGGGTCCGCTTTTCGATCCGCCTTTTCGGCGCGGGAGGGCTGGCTACTCACAGTTGAATCGGTAATCATGAGACTATCGTGCATATTCATACTGTGCGGGAGCAATGTCATGGCGATCTGTCCGTTTGCGGAGTGGCATCCAATTACCGGCCCCTCGGGCGCCTACAGCGGCGGACCCTTCAAGATCGTCCATCACACCACCGAAGGCAGCACGGCGCAGGGTGCCTTCGGCCAATTCCTCGAGGATCGCTCGGATCCGCATTTCACTGTCGATGCGACGACGATCTACCAGCATGTCGACACCGACCAGTGGTCACGTTCGCTGAGGAATGCGCCGGGCGGTGTCGAGACCAACAAGGACAAGGCGATCCAGATCGAGATGGTGGGCTTCGCTGGGCGCCCCAAGGCCAAGGACACCCTGCGCAATGTTGCCAAGCTCTGCCGCTGGATAGAGGCGATGCACGGCGTGCCGCAGGACTGGCCGAACGGCCTGCCCAAGCCGCCGGTCAACGGCAACGACCCGGGTGGCCACAACCGCAACGCCGCCACCTGGGATACGAAGGGCGGGCACTATGGCCACTGCCACGTTCCCGAGAACGCGCATTGGGATCCCGCCTATACCGCCGACGAGGTCGCGTTCCTGATGCGCGTCAATCCGGAAGCCGGTGTGCTCGAAGGGGTCGATGAGTTTCCCGAAATTCCGGAGACAGATCCCGATCTCGAAGGCGCGGTGTCGACCATGCCGGATCACAGCAAGGTCGACTGACCCGGCGCTACGATCTCCCTGGCGCTGTCCGTTTTCGCTTCGCCGCGACCCGTCGCGCGGCAGCCAGCGCCAGCCGCGCCCAGTCGACGAGCTCGTCCGGCTCGTCGAACAGCCGCTCCGGCGCGCGCCAGAAGGAGAGATCTATGGTGGCGCCCTTCTTGCCGTAGTTGAGGGGCGGAAAGGCTTCGGCCTCCCTGAAGGCCTCCCGGTTGTGATCGTCGACCCGGAAGTAGAGCATATTGTCCGTCACCATCCCGAACATCGCCCCGTCGCAGAACACGCCGGTCTTGCCGAACATGCGCCGCATCGTGACGCGGCCGAGCGGCGCGAGCTGCTCGCGCAGGAATTCGGCAAAGCTGTCGCTGGCAACCATCTCTGTCCTCGGTTTCGGTCCGCGATTCCGCCGGACCGCGGGCTTCCAGCCCGCTCATGCTCAGGGGGAGCGCGCCACGTGGCGCGCTGGAGTGGCGCGCTCATAGGCGCTGACTTTAACGCTTCTTCCAAAGACAAC
>CANIRG010000513.1 GCA_947469635.1 Rhodospirillales bacterium
CGCGTCCTGCTTCTGGCGCGATCGGCGACGACGGCGGTGCCGTTGCGCGAGATGGAACGGCTGCGCGACCACGCGGCTGCGATGCCCGACATCGCGGCGGCAGCCTTCGCCTTCAGCGAGGAAGGCACACCGTCCCTGCGCACTGCGCTCCATGAGCTCGTGGCAGCAGGCCCCTCCCCGATCGTGGTCGTGCCGATCATCCTGCCGACCGACCCGAGCTTCGAAGCCTGGCTGAGGCGAACGGTCCAGCGTTGGCAGGCCGCCGATACCGGTCCCTGGCCGGAAATCCGGGTCACGCCTTTCCTCGGCACGCAGCCCCTGCTGCAGGATCTTCTTGCCGCCGTCATCGGCTCCGACGAATCCAGGCCGCTCGACAACGGCAAGACAACCGCTGCCGAGGGTTCGATCGTCCCGGCCCAGAAGCGACGCGTGCTGGTCTGCATGGGCGGGCCCTGCAATGCGGCCGGCGCCGGAGTCGTCTGGGGCCATCTCCGCAACGAGCAAAAGAGGTTGTCACTGCGGACGACCGGCGACGGCACCATGAGCGCAAAGACGAGCTGTCTCGGTCTGTGCAGCCTCGCGCCGGTGCTCCAGGTCTGGCCCGAGGGAACGCTCTATGGCGGTGTCGACGAATCAGGTGTCGACCGCATCATCCACGGTCATCTCCTGAATGGCGAGATCGTCGAGGATCTCGCCTACGCCCCGACTGGCTCCAAGCAGCGCCTGCGCTCCTGATCAGACCAGGCGGCTTTGGTGCTTGGCGGCGCTGATGAATGAGGAGAACAGCGGATGCGGCGCGAAGGGCCGCGACTTCAGCTCGGGGTGATACTGCACGCCCACGAACCACGGATGATCGGGGATCTCGACGATCTCCGGCAGGATGCCATCCGGCGACATGCCCGAGAATCGCAGGCCCACCTGCTCAAGCCGGTCCTTGTAGTTGACGTTGACCTCGTAGCGGTGCCGGTGGCGCTCGCTGATCACGTCCTGGCCGTAGATGTCGTGCACCATGGTGCCGCGCCGCAGATGCGCGGGATAGGCGCCGAGCCGCATCGTGCCGCCCAGGTCGCCGTTGGCGGCCCGCTTCTCGACCTGGTTGCCCTTGATCCATTCCGTCATCAGGCCGACCACGGCATGGTTTGTCGGGCCGAACTCGCTCGACGAGGCATCCTCGATGCCGAGCAGGTTGCGGGCGGCCTCGATCACCGCCATCTGCATGCCGAAGCAGATGCCGAAGAACGGCACCTTGCGCTCGCGGGCGAACTTCACCGCGTGGATCTTGCCCTCGGTGCCACGCTCGCCGAAGCCGCCGGGCACCAGGATGCCGTGGACGTTCTCGAGATGGACCACCGCGTCGTCGCGCTCGAAGATCTCCGAGTCCATCCACTCCAGGCCGACCTTCACGTTGCTGCCGAAGCCGCCGTGGGTCAGCGCCTCGGAGAGCGACTTGTAGGCGTCGAGCAGCACCGTGTACTTGCCGACCACCGCGATGGTCACCTTGCCCTCGGGCTCGCGCACGCAGCGGACGACGCCGCGCCAGCGCTCGAGATTGGGCTCGCTCTCGGTCGGCAGGCCGAAATAGCGGCAGACCTCGCGATCGAAGCCCTGGTCGTGATAGGCGATCGGCACCTGGTAGATCGTGTCGCTGTCGCGCGCCTCGATCACACGCTCCGGCTTGACGTTGCAGAACTGCGCGATCTTGCGGCGCTCGTTGGCCGGGATCTCCTTGTCGCCGGAGCGGCACACCAGCAGGTCGGGCTGGATGCCGACACTCAGCAGCTCTTTCACCGAGTGCTGGGTCGGTTTGGTCTTGAGCTCGCCGGCCGTAGGAACCCAGGGCAGCAGCGTCAGGTGCACGAACATCACCCGCTCTCGCCCGACCTCGTTGCCGACCTGGCGGATGGCTTCGAGGAACGGCAGGCTCTCGATGTCGCCCACCGTGCCGCCGACCTCGACCAGGACGAAATCCTCCTCCGTCTCGGCGACCACGAATTCCTTGATGGCGTCGGTGACGTGCGGGATCACCTGCACCGTGGCGCCGAGGTATTCGCCACGCCGCTCCTTGGCGATCACGGTCGAATAGATGCGGCCGGTGGTGATGTTGTCGCTCTGCCGGGCATCGACGCCGGTGAAGCGCTCGTAGTGCCCGAGATCGAGATCGGTCTCGGCGCCGTCGTCGGTGACGAAGACCTCGCCATGCTGATAGGGGCTCATCGTGCCCGGATCGACATTGAGGTAGGGGTCGAGCTTGCGCAGTCGCACGGTGTAGCCACGTGCCTGCAGCAGCGCGCCGAGCGCCGCAGACGACAGACCCTTGCCAAGCGAGGACACCACGCCGCCCGTTATGAATATAAAGCGCGTCATGGGCCTACAGACTACCAAATCCTGTGGGTCGAGACCATGGGGATATCGTTAAACGCCCGATCGGCCGCAGTGTTCCAAGGGATGAGCCCCGCGCGAACATATGCGCCGAATCCCGAGGGGCAGAGTCGCGAGACGTGAGACGAACCGCCCAAAAGCCTTATATAATCGATATCCAAGGCGTCTCACGCGTGGTGAGACTCCTGAGACTCTGGTGAGACTCTAGCGGGTGGGGGCGCCGGGCTGCGCGGGGGCCGCCGGCGTGGCCGGTGCCCCAGGTGCGGCGCCTCCAGGTCCCGGCGCGGCCGGGCTGGCAGGCAGGTTGTCCATGATCGAGCGTGTGCTGCGCACCGGCTCGCTCACGCTCCAGGCCATCACCAGGCTGAGGAAGAAGAAGATGCCGGCGCAGATCGCGGTGGCCCGCGACAGCACGTTGGTCTGCCCCCGCACCGAGAAGAGCGCATCGGTGCGCGCGCCCATGCCAAGGCCGCCGCCTTCGCTGCGCTGAAGCAGAATGACGACAATCATCGTCGCCGTGACGGCGACGTGGATCACCAGCAGCACCAGCCGCCAATCGTGGAGAAAAGACCTGACGCTATCCATGAGGCGGGGCTTCTAGCGGTTTCAGGCGGCCTTGGCGATAGCCAAAAATTCGTCGGCCTTCAGGCTGGCCCCGCCGACCAGCGCGCCGTCGACGTCGCCGGCCGCCAGCAATTCCACGGCATTGCTGCCCTTCACCGAGCCGCCGTAGAGCAAACGCACCGCGCCGGCATCGGCCATCAGGCTTCCCAGGACCTTGCGAATATGCGCGTGGGCTGCGGCCACCTCGGCCGTCGTCGGCGTCTTTCCGGTGCCGATGGCCCAGACAGGCTCATAGGCCACGACCAGCTTCGCCGCCGTCGCGCCGGCCGGAACGCTGCCCGAAAGCTGGGCTTCCAGCACGCCCAGCGTGCGGCCGGCCTCGCGCTCGGCCAGCGTCTCACCGATGCAGACGACAGGCAGAATTCCTGCCCGCCAAGCCGCCTCGGCCTTGGCGCGGACGACGGCGTCGGTCTCGCGATGGTCGGTGCGGCGCTCGGAATGGCCCACGATGACATGGCTGGCGCCCGCGTCGCGCAGCATCTCGGCCGACAGGTCGCCGGTATGGGCGCCGCTGGCCTTGGCGTGGCAGTCCTGGCCGCCGACGAAGACGCCGCTGCCCTTGACCGCCTCGGCGACGGCAGCAAGGAGGGTCGCCGGCGGGCAGATCAGCAGCTCGCGATCGTTCCAGCCGGCCTGCTTCATCCCCGACGCCAATTCCCCGGCCAGCGCCAGGGCATCGGCGCGAAGCCCGTTCATCTTCCAATTGCCGGCGATCAGGGGCCGTCGCGTGCGTGCCATGGAATTCCCGCTTTTGCTTGCCGGCGTGTCTAGCGGCGACTTCGGCCGCGGTCAAAGCCCGGTTGGTTGCCTGCCCAAGGGACCGGTGGTAGGCATGCGCCCCGTCCCACCGGACCCGCCCCTTTCAGGCCGCAAAGTTAGCCTCGTGAACCAATTCCGCAAATTCGCCCGCTTCTTCATCCTGTTCGTGCTGTTCGGCATGTTGATCGTCAGCTTTGCCTTGTGGGGCATCGGCGACA
>CANIRG010000514.1 GCA_947469635.1 Rhodospirillales bacterium
CGTTCTTCGGCATCTGCTTCGGCATGCAGATGGCGGTGATCGAGGCCGCCCGCAACCTGCTCGGCATCGAGGATGCCTCGTCGAGCGAGTTCGGCCCGACAAGCCATGCCGTGGTCGGCCTGATGACGGAATGGATCAAGGGCAACCAGGTCGAGAAGCGGGCGGCCAACGGCGACCTGGGCGGCACGATGCGGCTCGGTGCCTATCCCGCCCATCTCCGGCGCGGCACCATGGTGCACGACATCTACGGCCAGGACGTGATCAGCGAGCGCCATCGCCATCGCTACGAGGTCAACGTCAACTACAAGGACCGGCTGGAGCAGGTGGGCCTGCGCTTCTCGGGTATGTCGCCCGACGGCATCCTGCCCGAGATCGTCGAGATCCCCGATCATCCGTGGTTCGTGGGCGTGCAATATCACCCCGAGCTGAAGTCGCGGCCCTTCGCGCCGCATCCGCTGTTCTCCTCCTTCATCAGCGCCGCCAAGCATCAGAGCCGGCTGGTCTGATCAGCGAAGGCGCTGCTTGGAGCCTGTGGGCAGGTAGGCGAGGTCGTCGACGATCTCGCCGCCCAGCAGGTGGCTGTGGATGATGCGGTCGACGCCTGATTCATCGACGCCGCCATAAAGCGTTCCCTCGGGCCAGACCTGCAGCACCGGCGCGAGGCTGCAGGGACCGAGGCAGCTCGTCTTGGCGCTCATGCTCCCATCGCCGGTCGTCCGGAGCGACAACCTCTTCTGCTCGTTGCGCAGATGGCCCCAGACGACACCGGCACCGGCCGCGTTGCAGGGCCCGCCCATGCAGACCAGCACGCGTCGCTTCTGAGCCGGGACGATCGAGCCTTCGGTGGCTGTCGTCTTGCCGTTGTCGAGCGGCCTCGTTTGGTCGGAGCCGATGACGGCGGCAAGAAGCTCCTGCAGCAGGGGCTGCGTGCCGAGGAAAGGCGTGACCCGGATTTCCGGCCAGGGAACGCTATCGGCGGCCTGCCAGCGCTGGACCGTCCGCCTCAGCCAGACCTCGAAGCTCGGGTCGGTCGGCAGGATGATCGGCACGATCACGATCGGGGAGGCGCCTGCTGCCACGAGCTCATGGAGCGCGGTGCGCAGGGACGGCGTGCCTTCCTCGCTGAAAGCGAAGGTGGCCGCCGCGACGTCGGGCATCGAAGCGGCATGGTCACGCAGTCGTTCCATCTCGCGCAACGGCACCGCCGTCGTCGCCGATCGCGCCAGAAGCAGGACGCGCGATGCAATGTCGTTGTCGGCCAAATTTATCGTCATGAGACGGACCTCCCAAACGGTTCACGCACGAGGCGCGTCACCGCTCGGTTGTCCGTCCCGTTGGATCGTCCCGCCCATCGGAAGAGCGACGCTATCGCCGGCAGGTCTTCTGGCTCGCGGGTCCCAGCTTGCGCCCGCCTTCCCGGACCGAGGTCCAGTGGCGTGATGAGCGCTCGCTCGCCGCTTACAGCTGCGGGTACAGCTGCCGATTGACCCCGAGGGGCGGCACGGCATTCCCTGTTAGCCCCCGATCATGGAGGGACCGTCGATGGCTCTACATAGACGCGAGGGCAGGGCACTGGCAATTGCAGAGGGATCTGCCGATGAGGAGGCTCGCGGCCCCTTATTGCTTGATGTCGGGCTCGACGAGCTTCGCCAGGTTTTCGAGCGATTGCTGCCAACCGAGGTAGCAGCCCTCCACGGGGATGACATCCGGAACGCCTTCCTGGACGACGTTCAGCTCGGTGCCGACCAGAACTTTCTTCAGGGTGACCGTGACCTGCATCTCACCCGGCAGGTTGGCATCGTCGAACTTGTCCGTGTAGCGCAGGCGCTCGTTGGGAACGAGCTCGAGATATGTGCCGCCAAAGGAATGGCTGTCGCCCGTGGTGAAATTTCGGAAGGACATCTTATGGGTGCCGCCGACCCGCGCTTCCAGGTGATGGACGGTGCAGGCAAAGCCGTTCGGCGGCAGCCACTTTGCCATCGCATCGGGCTCTATGAAGGCGCGGTAGACCTTGTCGGGCGTCGTCGCGAGGACTCGATGAAGGCGGACCGTGTTGGGCATTGTCCTGTTCCTGTTGCGAGATGTTAAGACGACGGCTCCAGATAGCTTTCGAACACGCCGACATGGACCGCGGCCGGGTCCGCCGAGTTGGGCCAAAGCTCCTCCGCCCTGAAGCGCACGTCGTAGGTCGGCTCGTCCTCGGACTTCACACCGTGGGCATGGGCGTCGGGGAAGGGATAGGCCGGCGAGATGCCGACCACGACGCCGGTCTTGCCGCGGACATAGGCCGGCATGCGGACATGGCCAGGCACGTAATCCTGGCGCACCTGGACCTTGTCGCCGACCTTGAACTGCTGGCGATCCGGCACGTTGGTGCGACCCGGCGCGCTCGGCATGGAGAGCGGAAAGGCACCGAGGGCGCGGCGCTCCAGCTCCTCCTTGGTGAGGATGCCCTTCTCGACACAGAGCGTGGCGAGGCTGGTGAGCGAGCGCTCGTAGTAGCTGGCGGAAAGATAGTGCCGGGGCTCCATGCGCTCGATGGCGTGGCGGTACTCGTCCATGTTGAAGATGCCGAGCTTGACCGCGAGCGAGTAGAGCGCGTTGACGCGCTTCTCCCACGGCTCGTGGAAGGTCTGCGCCTTCAGCGTGTAGCGAACCCGGCCGAAGCCCTGCCGGCCGCCGAGATCGTGAATGCTGTCCATGGTCAGAGCCTCGCCACGCCGATCATGGCGTCCTTGGTGACGATCTCGGCGAGCTTCTCCTCCGGCCAGCCGATCGTGTGCGAGGGCTGCATCGGCAAGACCATGTAGCGCGTGTCGGCCGTCGTATCCCAGACGCGAATGTCGATCGACGGCGGCAGATCGAGGCCCATTTCCTTCAGCACGGTGCGCGACTGGCGGACCACGCGGGCTCGGTACTCAAGGTCCTTGTACCAGTCCGGCGGCAGGCCGATGATCGAAAAGGCCGTGCACGAGCAGAGCGTGCAGCAGATGACGTTCTGCAGGTCGGCCGCATTCTCCAGCACCACGAGATGGCGGTGATGCGGTGGCATCGACAGGCCGAGCCCGGCCACGGCCTCGCGGCCGTTGGCGAGCAGACGCTGCTTGAAGGCAGGATCGGTCCAGGCCTTGGCGACGACGCGGGCGCCGTTCTCGGGAAGCCATTTCTCCTCCGCGAGATGCCGGAACTCCTCGACGAATTCGGCGGGCTTCATGCCGCGCTCCTCGAAGGCGGCCTGAATGGCGTCCACCCGTTGCTCCACCGAGGCGGTGTCGTGCTTGACGTGGCTGTGGTCGGGCATGTTCGGCACTCTCTTGGGCTTCGATTTCACCTCGGAGTATAACTTGCTCGTCGGGAAGTGCGCGGCTACAGAAACCGCGCCTAGAAGGAGTTTTTCTAATGAGCGCCATCGTCGACATCCATGCCCGCGAAATCCTCGACAGCCGCGGCAACCCGACCGTCGAGGTCGATGTCGAGCTGGAGAGCGGGGCGAACGGCCGTGCCGCCGTCCCGTCCGGCGCCTCGACGGGCGCGCATGAGGCGGTCGAGCTGCGCGACGGCGACAAGAAGCGCTACGGCGGCAAAGGCGTGCTGAACGCTGTATCGGCGGTGAACACCGAGATCATGGATCTCCTGTCCGGCCTCGATGCCCTCGACCAGATCAAGATCGACCGCGCGATGATCGACCTCGACGGTACGCCCAACAAGAGCAGGCTGGGCGCCAATGCGATCCTCGGCGTGTCGCTGGCCGTGGCCAAGGCCTCGGCGATGGATAGCGGCCTGCCGCTCTATCGCTATGTCGGCGGCAGCCAGGCGTCGGTCCTGCCGGTGCCGATGATGAACATCATCAACGGCGGCGCCCATGCCGACAATCCGATCGACATCCAGGAATTCATGATCATGCCGGTGAAGGCCGAACGCTTCGCCGATGCCCTTCGCATGGGCTCGGAAGTGTTCCATGCCCTGCGCGGTGAGCTGA
>CANIRG010000515.1 GCA_947469635.1 Rhodospirillales bacterium
CGGGCAAAGGATTCTATGGGCGTTGGCAGGGGCGAGAAGGTGTTCGTCTCATGCATCATCATCGCGACTACGAACTTCTTCGCCATCAGTGCTCTCCCCAGGACAACCAAACCATTGAACAATCTATAGAAATGACGGGCCTGTCAGCTTTGCGTGCGGTGCAATCCTGCCTTGCCCATTTATGGTGCGTTGCAAAAAGGCAACACCGAGAGCACCTCTGCAAAAAGGGTTAAATATGTGAATTCATGGCTCTTTTTGAGTCTTGCTTTCTCTTCGCAGGTGCACCATTCTCTGTGGGCAGCAAACGTCACCTCGGTGACCGCATTGTTTGCTGTATGCCCGTCTTGGGCGTTTCCTCCCTAAACTCGGGCCGTGCTCGTCACGGCCCTTTTTTTTGCCCGGATTTCCGCTATTCGGCGGCGAGAGGGCGCAACAGCAGCGTTTCCAGCGCCTGCTGGCCCATTTCCTCCAGCAGGCCGGCCATCAGCTGCCCCAGTGCGCCGATGGACGGCAGCCGCTCGTGGCGCGCCTCGTCCATGTACAGCGAGCGGTTTATCTCGATCTGCAGCGCATGTCGGCCGAGGCTGGGCCGGCCATAGCGCTGGGTGGTGAAGCCCCCGGCATAGGGCTGGTTGCGCCGCACCCGAAGGCCCTGGGCCACGAACCAGTTCTCGGCGCGCTCGATCAGGTCGGCGTTGCAGGCTTCGCCGTGATTGTCGCCCAGCACGATATCGACCCGATGTTCGCGCGAGCCGGCGCCGGAGGCCGAGGAGGGCATCGAATGGGCGTCGATGAGCAGCGCGCCGCCGAACAGGCTGTAGGTCTGCTCCACCAGCATCGACAGGGTGACGTGATAGGGCCGCCAACAGGTCTCCAGCCGGCGCTCGATCTCGTCGGAGGGCACGCGGCTGCGGTAGATCGCCTCGCCGGTGGCCGCCACACGCGGGATCATGCCGAGGCCGGCGGCGACGCGGGTGGTGCGATGGTTCACCGCGCGGGGCAGGGGCCCTTCGAACATGCCGGGATCGAGCTCATAAGCCTCGCGGTTGGCGTCGACATAGGAGCGCGGGAAGCGGGCGGCGAGCAGGGGCATGCCCAGCGAAGGGGCCGAGGCGAAAAGCTCGTCGACGAAGGCATCCTCGGCCCGCCGCAGCGTTGCCAGCGGCACCGCCGCCTGGGCCAGGAAGTCGGCGGGATAGAGCGATCCGCTGTGGGGAGAGGCCACGACCACCGGAACGGTCTGGCGTTCGGGCAGATAGCACTGCAGGGCGTCGTGGTCGGGCGGCACCGGCGGCAACTCCATACGATACTCCTAGCGCGCGGTCCCAGGCGCGTCCATGCGCCGACTATTGCCAATCCTCCGGAGGCGATGTAGACGACCGACCTTCCCGGCGATGGGCGCGTAGCTCAGCGGTAGAGCACTGTCTTGACATGGCAGGGGTCACAGGTTCAATCCCTGTCGCGCCCACCATCGCCTTGTTTTTGAAAGGGTTTCCGGGCGTCGCTTGCGGCGAGTTCTCACAGTGATCTGGAGACTCGTAGATGCCTCAGAAATCCAAACGACTTGACTTCGATGCTGCCCTCGCCAAGTCGGAGCGCCCCCGGCCGGTGGAGAACGTCACTTTCGCCGAACTCTGCTCTGCCTATTGCGCCGTAGCCTACGACGACGCCGACTTCCGCCTGCGGAAGTGGGCGGACGGGATTGGCGGCCGCTCGGCATGGGCGATCACCCGCGACATGCTCCAGCACTGCGCCGAGGCGATGCTGGCGGCCGGCTACAAGCCCTCGACAGTCAATCGCGACGTGGCGCAAATCGGCACGATCTTCAAGTGGGCCAAGAAGAAGCGCATGACGCCTCCGAGCTTCCGCAGCCCAACGGCCGATTTTGAGTGGTTCGATGAACCCGAGCGCATCGTCCACGCAAACGAGAGAGAGATCGCCAAGCTGCTCGCGGGCAGCGTCGCCTCGAAGGATCGCCGCTTTTCGGCCTTCGTTCGCCTGCTGCACGACACAGGCGCGCGTCGCGGCGAGGTGCTTGAGCGGCGCTGGAAGGACGTTGATCTGGAGAAGCGCACGATCCTGTGCCAGTTCACGAAGACCGACCGGCCGCGCGTGTTGTTCTTCACCGAGACGACTGCAGAGTTGATGCGCCGGACGTGGCCCAGGCGCGAGCCCGGGGCGCTGCTGTTCGAGGGCCGCATCCCCGGCGCGCCGATCAACTACCGCGCCGCGTGGCGCGAACTGGTGGAGGGCATCGGTCGTCCCGACCTGCACATGCATGACCTGCGGCACGTCGCGGCGCAGCGCCTCCTGAAGGGCGGCGTCACGGTGGGCGTGGCGAGCCAGATTCTCGGCCACTCGTCGAACATCCTCCAGAGGCGTTACGGCCACCTCGAAACGTCCGCTCTGCAGCAGGCCGCCCTGTCGGTGCTCGGCAAATGACGCTTGGAATCTGGAAACACGGCCGACCGCCGGATTTTCTGGGTGGGCTTCGCGAAAAGCTTCATCGCACCATCGACGTTCTGGAGGGGCGCGAACCGCCGTCTCTCGGTCAGGGTCGTACGCCCGCGCTCTCCCTCGCCGAATTGGTCGGCCTGCCATGCGACATGGATGAACGGCTCGTGCGCCACATCCTTGATCAGCTCGGCAAGTACGGCGAGATCGGCGAAGAACTCACCGAACAGCGCAGAAAGAAGGAGGTAGCCGAGGCCACGAGAAGCCGGCTGCGGCAGCACACGCGACACGCGGCTGGCCGCCGTGCCGGACTGCCTTCGCCGCTGGAGGCCTTACGCCGCGTCGTCGAGCACGAACGCCGTACGCGCGAATCCCGTGGCGCGGTTGCCGCCGTTGCCCGCGCGCTGAGGAAGGAGCGCTCGCAGATTTCGCGGCTCCTCCGGGTCGCCGAAGCGCACCGTGCCGTGCTCGTGTCCATGCGCGAAGTCTTGCCGGTGGCCGAGAGGCTGCACGGCCCTGCCAGCGACAGACAGGTCGCGCGACTGCGGGCGGAGATCGACCGGACGCTGCGAAAGATACCGTCGCGTAGAGACGCCTGAACGGGTCTGACACAAAGCGACATCTCTAAATCCCAAACCGCCGACAGGCCTGATCCAGCCGCCTATCATCTCCGGTAATCGCCGCAAGCGACTGCACGGAGACTAGGGCGTGTCGTCAATTGAGGCAAATGTAGGTTGCGGCGAGTTGTATGCCCGCGAGGAAGTTTCGGGCGGTCTTGTCGTAGCGCGTTGCAATGGCCCGGAACTGCTTGAGCTTGCAGAAGAAGTTCTCGATCAGGTGGCGGGCCTTGTAGAGTTCCTTGTCGTATTGCCGCTGGACCTTGCGATTGGTCTTGGACGGGATCACCGCGACCTTGTTGGCTGCGGCGAGCAAGTCGATCACCCGGGCATCGGCATCGAAGGCCTTGTCGGCGAGCAGCGTGTCGGCGACGAGATCGGGCAAGAAGGCATCGGCTCCCAGCAGGTCATGCGTTTGCCCAGGGGTGAGCAGGAAATCGATCGGGTTGCCGAGGGCATCGACGAGAGCGTGGATCTTGGTGCTCAGCCCGCCTTTGCTGCGGCCGATTGCTTGGTCCGCGCCGTTTTTTTTGGCGCGCCCGCACTGTGCTGGTGGGCACGCACGATGGTGCTGTCGATCATCGCATATTCGTTATCGGCGTCGACGCTCAAGCGTTCGAACAACTTGGCCCAGACGCCGCTCGCGGCCCAGTGGCTGAACCGGGTATGCACCGCCTTCCATGGGCCAAACCGCTCCGGCAGGTCGCGCCACGGGATGCCCGCGCGATAGCGAAACAGCACCGCCTCGACGAACAGTCGATTGTCCTTCGCCGTCACCCCGACATGGCCCTCGCGGCCGGGCAGGAAATCCTTGATCCGATCCCATTGGTCGTCCCGCAAACCATAGCGTCGCATTCGTCGGTCCCTCGATTGGCCGACTTGCTATGAATCATGCATCTTTAAC
>CANIRG010000516.1 GCA_947469635.1 Rhodospirillales bacterium
ACAAAGGTGACCGGGCCTGTCGGCCAGGTGGCCTGAGCGCGCAGTGATGACGGCAGCGCGAAGGCCGTCGCCGCGAGGGCGACCGCGCGCCGGCGGATGACGACGGTCATTCTTGTCTCCCTGCTCTGTCCGACATGAGTAGCGCGACATGTGCCGTCAGATGACGGTGGAAATGCCCGATCGCCTGTTCGTAGTGACCGAAGGTGAAGTGGGTGTTGGCGCCGGAGGCCAGTCCGGCCTGGATCGCACGGGCTGCGTGGCGGTCTTCGGCGAGACCCGCGTCCTGCACGAAGCCGGCGTCGCGCTTTGCCTCGGCGATGTCGAGTGGCTTCCCATCCTTGATCCGCGGCGCCAGCTGATAGACCACCCAATGCGTTTCCGAAGGCGTCACCGGCTCCAGGATGATCAGCATGGCGTGGCTCGACAGGAAGCTCACATGTGTATTGGGGAAGAGCTGATGCACATCGGTGATGCGACCCTGGACCCGCCACTGCTCGCGCGGCATCTGGCGCAGCTTCTCGATGCGGCGAAACGGAAAGACGATCCGCGAATTGCGGCCGTGGAGCTCGACCACGTTCAGGTTGTCGTATCCATAGGGATAGAACGACTGACCGTGGAGAGGCTTGATGTGATAGCCCTCCATGGAAGTCTCGCCAATCAGCTTCCAGTTCGCCTCGTCGTCGAACTCGAGCGTGTTGAAGAGAACGTAGTCGGGTGGCAGGAGGTCCGGCACATCGGGCAATGCCCCTTCCGACAGCGGCTTCTCCTGCGTCACGAAAACGAGGCCGCCTTTCTCCTGCACGGTCACCGGCACGAGCCCGTGCCGCTCCTTGTCCAGGTCCGGGAAGCCCTCTTCGCCGGGAAGATGGCGCAGGGCGCCATCGAGACCGTAGGTCCAGCCATGGTACGGGCAGGCGAATGCCCGCTTGCAGCCCTCGCCCTCCGCGACCTTCATGCCACGATGGCGACAGGCATTGCGAAACCCGCGAACGACGCCGTCCGTTCCGCGCACGACGAGAAGCGGTGTGCCGACCGTCGTGCGCGCGACGTAAGAACCGGGCTCCGTCAGGGCGGCCGAAGGACAGAAGGCCATCGGCACGCGCCGCAGCACCTCAAGCTCGGCCGCGAAGCGCTCGGGACAAGAGTAGTTCGCCGCCGGCTCGCGCCACACCGACGCGCCCTTGTCCGTGGATTTGCCATCGACATGCGCAAGAATGCGATCGACCAGGTCGACGTCGTTGAGGAGGTCGCCCATGCTTGCTTCTCCCTGTGCAGGCTCGTTGGCCGGGTAAGCCCGACCCGGCGATTTGGGTTGATCGGTCTTCTCCTCTATCATCCTGGAGAGTGACACGTCGCGGTTGGCGTCACCCTGGAGGCTGCATGGCGCTACTCATCGTCAATCTGGACAAGGTCATCGGCAGTGCCCAGGCATTTCGCGATGCATTCGAGGAGCAGGTTCCCGATCTGCCGATTCGTATCTGGCCCGATGCAGGCGAGGTGAAAGACATCGAATACCTCGCGTTCGTGCATCCGGATTTCGACCTGCTTCCCGCGTTCCCGAACCTGAAAGCCATGTTCAGCCGTTCCGCCGGCGTGGAGGGCATCGTCAAGCATCCGAAGCTGCCGAAGGTCCCGCTCGGCAAGGTGGAGCCGGCGGGCGGCGATCCGATGATGACGGAATACGTCATCATGCACGTCCTGCGCCTCCATCGCGACATGCCGGCCTACCAGGCGGCACAGGCCAATCGCGAATGGCGCAGGGTGCCGATCGTCCGGCCCGAGCAAAGGCGCGTCGGTTTCCTGGGCTTCGGCATGATGGCCACGGCGCCGGCGCTGGTCCTGCAGTCGCTGGGCTTCAAGGTCTCCGCGTGGGTTCGCTCGCCGCGGCCGGCCGCGGAGGTCCCGCTCTTCCACGGCCCCGATCAGCTCGCGGCCTTTCTCGGGCAGACCGACATAGCCGTCTGCCTGTTGCCGCTGACGCCGGAAACCGAGGGCATCTTCTGCGCGCGCACGTTTGCCATGATGCCGAGAGGCGCCATGCTGGTGAACGTCGGCCGCGGCAAGCATGTGGTGGACAGGGATCTGGTCGCCGCGCTCGATTCGGGACAGTTGTCATATGCCGCCCTGGACGCGCTTTCGCCCGAGCCGCTGCCGCCGGAGAGCCCCCTCTGGCTTCACCCCAAGGTGACGGTGATGCCGCACGTGGCGCGACGGCCGACCGTGAGCCAGCTGGTGACCGAGGTCGCAGCGAACATCCGCAGCCTCGAGGCCGGAGGACGGCTGCTGCAGGAAGTCGACGTCACACAGGGGTATTGATGCCCGCGTACCGCAGCTTTCTCTTCGCGCCCGGCAACCACGCGCGGAAGGTCGCGAAAGTCTTCGACTGTGGCGCCGACAATGTGATCCTCGACCTGGAGGATGCGGTCGCCAAAGCCGAGAAGGTCGCGACCCGCGCGCTCGTCGTCGAGGCGTTGAAACGGCCGCGCCAGAACGGCTCCAGGAGGTGCGGCGCCTACATCCGGGTCAACGCCTTCAACACCGAGTTCTGCTATGGCGACACGGTGGCGGTGGTCGGTCCCGACCTCGACGGCATCATCCTCCCGATGGTCGAGAGAAGCGATCAGATCGCAGCCTTCGACTGGCTGGTCGGCGCGCTCGAGCGTGAGCGCGGCCTGCCGCCGGGCGGCATCGACATCATCCCGATCATCGAGACGGGAAAGGGTCTGGCCAATGCGCGGACCATCGCCGCCGCGGGCACGCGGGTGAAGCGCATGGCCTTCGGCGCCGGCGATTACACCCTCGACATGAACATGGAGTGGACGCTGGCCGAGAGCGAGCTGGATCATGCACGGGCAGAGATGGCCGTGGCGTCCCGCGCCGCCGGCCTCGAAGCACCGATCGACACTGTTTGGGTGCATATCAAGGACTCCGAGGGTCTCGCGGGCTCCGCACGGCGGGCGAAGCAGCTCGGCTTCCAGGGCAAGATGTGCATCTACCCCCCGCAAGTCGAGCTGGTGAACGGCGCGTTCACGCCGACCGAGAAGGAGATCGCCTTTGCCAGACGCGTCGTCGCTGCTTTCGAGAAGGCCGAGCGCGAGGGCTCCTCGTCGATCCAGCTGGACGGCTTCTTCATCGACTATCCGATCGTCTACAAGGCGCAGCGCACGCTCGACATGGTCGGCGCCACCGAAGAGGTGACGTGATCGCTCAGATCACTCCTTCACCCTCAAGCGTGCGCAAGTCTGCGGCGGTCATTCCCAGCAGCCTGCCGTAGACCTCTGCGTTGTGCTGGCCGAGGCTGGGACCGAGCGTGTCGATACCACCCGGCGTGTCGGTCAGGCGGGGAACGACGTTCGGAACGGCGAGGTTCCCCACGCGCGGGTCGCTCACGCGGGCGATGTTCCCCCGCGCCGCGTAGTGCGGGTCCCGGAAGAGCTCGTCGACCGAGGCCACGATACCGCACGGCACTTCCGCCTCGTCGCAAAGGCGGACAGCCTCCTGCTGCGTATGCTTCTGCGCCCAGTCGGCGACGAGGCCGTCGACGGCGGCGCGCTGCTTCTCGCGCTTGGCGATGGTGCCATAGATGCCGTCGCCGGCCACCTCGGGCCAACCCGCCAGCTGGGCCATACGAGCGAAGATCTTGTCATTGGTGCAGGCGATGGCGATCCACCGGCCGTCGCCGGTCTGGTAATGGCTGTGTGGACAGACGTTGGGGGCCGCCGCACCCATGCGCTGGCGGATGAACCCGACCTTGTCATAGGCGGGCGCCATCTCGTCGAGGATGCGGAAGATCGGCTCGTAAAGCCCGATGTCGACCTGCTGGCCTCGGCCGTTTGCGTCGCGTGAACGCAGCGCCATCATCACCCCGAGCGCGCCGTAAAGTCCGGCCATGTAGTCTGCGAGCGTTGCCGTGCCCGGTGTCACAGGCGGCCCGTCCGGCTCCCCGGCCAGGAAGGAGATG
>CANIRG010000517.1 GCA_947469635.1 Rhodospirillales bacterium
CCGTCAGCGTCGAACGATTCATCAGAATCTCCCGCGAAAATCTGCCGGACCTTACTCTGCGGATTGTGCAGACACTGTGGAGGTTGACCACTTAACTGTGGATCGTCCACCAGTGTGGCGCGCCGGACACGCCTGCGCTACCAACCGCCTCCGATGGTACTGCATCTGATCAAGCTGGCGGTCGGCGTCGACGACGTTGCCCACATGAAAAAGCTCCAGGCCGCCCGCCGCAAGCAGCGCGGGCAAAGACCCGGCACGCCCCATTGGGTCTACACCCGCAACATGCCCAAGCGAGCCGAGGAACTGCTGGCCGGCGGCGGGTCGCTCTACTGGGTGGTGCGCGGCGTCATCAGCGCCCGCCAGGTGCTGGTCGGTTTCGAGGAGGATTACGACAAGGAGAGCGGCAAGAAGTTCTGCCGGATCCAGGTCAAGCGCAGCCTGGTCTTCACCGCGCCCAGGGCCTGCAAACCCTTTCAGGGCTGGCGCTATTTCGAGTCCGAGCGGGCGCCGCCCGACCTCTCCAAGGGCGACAGCGGCGACATGCCGGCCACCATGGCCGCCGAGCTGAAGCGGCTGGGGCTGCTGTAGGTGAGTCTCAACCGTCTCAAACGGCGTGAGACGGCTTGGATGCAGATGGCATAAGGGCTTTCGGCCCGGAGTCTCAAGTCTCACGACTCTCATCCCGAAGAAATGCATCGAGACATTTCGACTGGTGTCAGAGGGACCCTTGTTCTTCATCGAGGGTCACATGGGATAGCCCTGGGAAGGCCGCGGTCGAGATGTCACCGGTTGGTGAGCTTGAGCTCGATGCGGCGGTTGCGGGCGGTGTCCATCATCGAGAGCGGCTGGTACTCGCCGTAGCCGGCGGCGACCAGGTGCTCGTTGGCGATGCCCTGCTTGTTCAGGAACTTCACCACGGCGATGGCGCGGGCGGCCGAGAGCTCCCAGTTGGTCGGGAACACAGGCGTGTTGATCGGCTTGTTGTCGGTGTGGCCGTCGACCTGCAGCACCCAGTTGATCTCCTTGGGAATGCGCGAGGCGATCTCGACCAGGCGCTGGGCGACGCTGGCGAGCTGCCTCTCGCCGCCGGGCTGCAGGTCGGCCGAGCCGGAGGGGAACAGCACCTCGGACTGGAAGACGAAGCGGTCGCCCACGACCTGCACGTCGCGCTGTCCGGCCAGCGCCTCGCGCAGCTTGCCGAAAAACTCCGAGCGGTAGCGTGCCAGCTCCTCGACCTTGCTGGCGAGCGCCCGGTTGAGCTTCTGGCCGAGGTCGACGATCTGCGCCTGCTGCTCCTTGGCCTTGACGTCGGCGGCCTCGAGCGCGGCATTGAGCTTGGCCAGCTCGACCCTGAGGCCCGCCATCTCGGCGGCGAGGCGCACGACGTTGGCCTTCTGCTCGGCGGTCTGCTTCTGCTCCTCGGTGAGGTCGGCGAACAGCTTGCCCTTCTCGTTGTTGGCGGCGGCAAGGGCGGCGGCGAGCCGGGTGAGCTCCAGCTTCTGGCGCTCGATCTCCTTCTGCATGTCGCCGGTCTTGGTCTCGACCTCGCGCGTGGCCTCCCTCAAGGCGGCCGAGAGCCGGTCGCGCTCGGCCTTGGCCTCGTCGGTCGCCTTGCGCTGGCTGGCGAGATCGACGTTCAGCCGGTCGCGGTCGGCGACGATGCGGTCGCGCTCGCTGCGAAGCTGGCCGAGCTGCAGGGCAAGCTGGGCGATGTCCTTCTGCAGTTCCTGCGTCGACTTCTTCTCCACAGAAAGCTGGTTGGCGAGCTCGCCGATCTGGCGGTTGAGGGAATCGATCGCGGTGTCCTTGTTGGTCAGCGCGTCGGACAGGGTGAACTGGGCGACGCTGAACACCGACAGAAGGAAGATCAGCACCATCAAGAGCGTGGTGAGCGCGTCGACGTAGCCCGGCCAGGTATAGTCGGCGGCGCCGGAACGCCGGCGGGAAAGCGAGCCGGCCATGGCGCGCTAGCCTGCGCCCGGCGTCGCGGCGCGGGTGTGGGCGATGGTGCGCGCCAGCAGGCGGATCTCGCCGCGCAGCTCCTCGGCCAGCGCCGTGCGGTTGACGGTGCTCTCCTCGGCGAGGCGCGCGAGATGGGCTTCGATATTGCGCTGTTGGGTCGCCACCGCCTCGCGATCTGCGTCGGTCGTCAGCAGGCGGCTGATGGCGGTGCGCAGCTCGTCGGCGACCTCGGTGCGATGGCGTGTGGTCTCGTCGGCGAGATGGACGATCTGCCGCTCGATGTTGCGCTGCTGCTCGAGCAGCGCGTCCCGATCTGTGTCCGACCGGCCCGTGACTCGCGCCGCCAGGCCGCGCAGCTCGTCGATCAGCTCGGTGCGCGCGCGCGCGCTGTCCTCGGCGAGGCGGCCGACCTTGCCTTCGATGCTGCGCTGATGCAGCAGCAGTGCCTCACGGTCGGCTTCGGCGGCCGTGCGGTCGGTGAGCCGGGCGAGCTGGGCCTCGACATTGCGCTGATGTGTGATCGTCGATTCGCGGTCGCCTTCGCCGCCGGGACGATCCGAGAGGCGGCCGACGGTGGTGCGCAGCTCGATCGACAGCTCGGTGAAGCGGGCGAGGAGGATCTGCTGGGCCCGCATGGTCTCGGCCAGGGACGCCAGCCGCTCCACCAGATTGGAGTTGCCCGCGGCGCTCGCCTGGCGACCCTCCTCGAGGTGCTGCAGCGTGCGGATCAGCCCGTCGACGCCTTCGGCATTGCGTTCGAGCAGGGCCTCGATATAGGCGGGCACGCTGCCGCCGCCCTGGAACGCCGACATGCCACCGCTGGACAGGCTCGTGGCGCGGGCCAGCCATTCCTCGAGCTCGATATGGAAGCGGCCCTGCGCCTGGCTCGCCTGCAGCTCGAGGAAGCCCAGCACCAGCGAGCCCGACAGGCCGAACAGCGAGGCGCCGAAGGCGGTCGCCATGCCCTTCAGCGGGCCCTCGATGCTTGACTTGAGCTTGGCGAACATCTGCACCGAATCGCCCGTCACCACCTGCAGGCCGGAGATGGCGTCGGCCACGGCGCTGATGGTCTGCAGCAGGCCCCAGAAGGTGCCGAGCAGCCCGAGGAAGATCAGCAGGCCGATCATGTAACGTGCGAGCTCGCGTCGTTCGTCGAGCCGGGCGGCGATGCCGTCGAGCACGGCGCGCGTGGCGGTCGCCGACAGGCGGACATCCTGGCGCTCGCCCAGCATGGTCGCCATCGGCACCAGAAGGTTGATCCTGTTGGTCGGCGGCGCCGGCGTGTCTTCCTCGCGTTCCTGGAAGCGGCGCAGCCACCTCACCTCGGGCCACAGCAGCAGCACCTGGCGGATGACGAAGAAGATGCCGATCACCAGCACGCTCAGGATGACGCCGTTCAGGATCGGCGTGTTCATGAACACACGCAGCAGATCCTCGTGCAGGACGTAGCCAAGCCCCCCCACCGCCACCATGAACAGCAGCATGCGGATCAGATAGGGTAAGGGATTGCTCATATGATCAGCTGCCGGGGACGGGTGGGAACGCCCGGTCAGTTGGGCGCAAAGACTTCAACGCGCTCAGCGCCCCCGGTTCCCTCGGTTGTGAAGGCGCCGACCTCGATGCGGGCCTTGAGGCCCTGGTCGATCAGGTAGCTGCGGACGGCGAGCGCCCTGGCCAGCGACACCTTGCGGGCGTCATTGGGATCGGTGCCGCGGGCATAGGCGCGCAGCTCGATCTGCCGGCTGCCGGACATCGTCTTGATGATGCGGTCGAGCTCGGTGCGGCCGGCCGCGGAAATTTCGGCGGACTGGTTGCCGAAGAGGACGGTGGCGGCGGGGGCTCCCCTGGGTGCGGGCGGCGTCACCGGCTCTGGCGCAGGCGGCGCCACGGCCGCCTGGCGAGTCGGCGGTGTTGGCGGCGGCGGCGGAGCTGCAACCGTCGGCGGTGGCGGAGCTGCGACCGTCGGCGGCGGCGGAAGGGGAGGCGGCTC
>CANIRG010000518.1 GCA_947469635.1 Rhodospirillales bacterium
CTGAAGGACGCCGGCCACAACACCAACGTCGGCGACGAGGGCGGCTTCGCCCCCAATCTCGCCACGGCTGACGAGGCGCTTGCCTTCGTCGTGAAGTCGATCGAGAAGGCCGGCTACCGGCCGGGCGAGGATTTCATGCTGGCGCTCGATCCCGCCTCGACCGAGTTCTTCAAGAACGGCAAGTACGAGATGGAGGGCGAGGGCAAGTCGCTCGATGCCGGTGCCATGGTCGACTATTACGCCGACCTCGTCAGCCGCTACCCGATCGTCTCGATCGAGGACGGCATGGCCGAGGACGACATGGTGGGCTGGAAGGCCATCACCGACCGGCTGGGCAAGAAGATCCAGCTCGTGGGCGATGACCTGTTCGTGACCAATCCGAAGCGGCTGGCGCAGGGCATCAGGGACGGCATCGCCAATGCCATCCTGGTGAAGGTGAACCAGATCGGCACCCTGACCGAGACGATGGAAGCCGTCTCGATGGCCCGCCACGCGAGCTACGGCGCCGTCATGTCCCACCGCTCGGGCGAGACCGAGGATTCGGCCATCGCGGACCTCGCCGTCGCCACCAACTGCGGGCAGATCAAGACCGGCTCGCTGTCGCGCTCGGATCGCCTGGCCAAGTACAACCAGCTCCTGCGCATCGAGGAACAGCTCGGCACCCAGGCGCGCTACGCCGGGCGGTCCATCCTGAAGGCGAGCTCGTAGTGACGGGCAAAGCCGTCGAAGTCGGATAGCACCGCCTGCGCTTCCGGCTCGACGATAGCGGCATCGATATCTTCGCCTGAGAAGGCGCGGATCGAGTCGAGCGAGTCCCAGAAGGTCACGGCGAGGAATTCCGTCTGCCCGTCGACCTCGCGGCGCAGCAGCCAGGCATCTCGATGGCCGGCGAGGTCGCGCAGGGCAGGGAACACGGTGCCGGTGACGTGCCGGAAATAACTCTCGGCATCGGTGCCTGTGGCGGCCTGGCCGCGCCAGATTCGGACGATCATAGGTCAATGCCTAGTGGCGCGGCCTCGGGCGGTATTGGTAAAAATTGCCCATGGCGCGCAGCGATCCCCGCAACTCGACGCAATATTGGTGGGACCGCCACCTCTCCGGCCTCAGCCTGATGTGTGCCGACTTCACCACGCACGAATATCCGCAGCACACGCACGATGCGCTGGTGATCGCCGTCACCGAGCAAGGCGGGTCCGTGGTGCGCAGCCGCGGCGAGCTGCAGGATGCCACGCCCGCGACCCTGTTCGTCTTCAATCCCGAGGAGCCGCACGGCGGCTGGATGGGGCGCAGCGAGCGCTGGCAATACCGGTCGCTCTATCTCACTCGAACGGCCCTCGATCATGTTGCCGAAGGCCTGGGCATCGAGTCGGTGCCGTACTTCACCCGCAATACATTCCCCGACCGCGACCTGATCCAGGCCTTTCACGCGATGCATCTGGCGTTGGAGAAGGACCGCGATGCCTTCCGGGAACGCGAGCTGCTGATCGGTGGGTTCGGCCGGCTGTTCCAGCGTCATGGCAGCGGCCGCAACCGCATTGCACCCGTGCCGCGCGACCGGCTGCTGTTCGAGCGCGTGCGGGAGAGGATGCGGGCTGAATACGCGCTCGATCTGCGGCTGGAGGATCTGGCGGCGGGCGTCGGCCTCACGACCTTTCAGCTCATCGGCCTGTTCAAGCGCACAGTAGGCTTGGCGCCGCATGCCTATCTCACCCAGGTGAGGCTCGGCGTGGCCTGTCGACACCTTCGGCACGCGCAGGCGCCGGCTGACGTCGCGAGCGCCGTCGGCTTCTACGATCAAAGCGCGCTCAACCGGCACTTCAAGCGCTGCTACGGCATCACGCCGCTGCAGTTCGCCCGAGCCGCCGCTTAGAGCATATTCCTAAATGATGAGACCACTTCACCTCACCCTGAGGAGTTCTCCATCGGCGGCGCCGCCCCTGATGCATGAAGCGGATCTGAGCTGGGGGCGCGCCACTTCAGTGGCGCGATCTTCCGTTGCCTCCACAAAGACGCGCGACTGGAGTCGCGCGCCCCCAGCTCCATGCCCCATGCCGAGGGGGCATCGGGTTGTGAGCTTCATAGTAGCGCCCGCAGGGCGCGTCTCGAAGGGGGGACGAGCACCGCGTCTGTTGCCCATCACTAGCGCGGGGGTTACCCCGCGAGGATCGAGACGCATTGCTGCGCGATGCTCCTCAGGATGAGGTGATTCTGTTTGAATCGGCCTACGCTGTAGCTTGAGCAATTTCAGCCAATACGCGTGGCCGCGTTGGCGCTAGCGATGCGCCATGCACCTCTTTTGTCATGAACATCCCGACACGCTCACCGTCCGAACGGCAGCCACAGACTCGCGGCCGGGACGAGTGGCACTCGCCCAATCGCCGTTCTATCCCGGTGGCGGCGGCCAGCTTGCCGATCGCGGCGCCGTGCGCTGGAATGGCGGCGAGGCGAAAATCATCGGCTTCGACCATGCCGACGGCAGGCTCTGGCATCTCCTCGATACGCAAGCTGAACTGAGGGGAGAGGTCGAGGCATCGGTCGATCCGGATTTCCGGCGCATCATGCGCCAGCTTCACACCGACACGCATATCCTGAACGCGCTGGTGTTCCAGAGCTTCGATGGCGCATTGGTGACGGGCGTGCAGATGTACGAGGACGGATCGGCACGCATGGATTTCGACGTGCCTGGCGCCGACAACGACCGTCTGCGCGCGCTCGAAGGACCCATCAACGACATCATCGCCCAGGATATCGGCGTCAATTTCATCTACGTACCGCTGCACGAAGCGCAGGCCGAGCGCGGCCTGATCCGCAGCCGCTCGGTGGCGCCGCCGCCGACTCCGGACGGCAATATCCGCGTCGTCGAGATCGTCGGGCTCGATCGTCAGGCCTGCGGCGGCACGCATCTCGCCTCGACGGGCGCTTCGCCGCCGGTCCGCATCCTCAAGATCGACAACAAGGGCCGCCATAACAGACGTGTCCGCATCGGACTGGCCGAAAAATCTTGACTCCGTAACACCACATGTTGCCATATGGCATCAGGAAGCCGGTGTATGTTGTTGAGACCGCGCCAAATTTTGGCCCCGCTCATCTTTGCGACGCTGTTCGGCTATTTCGGCTATCACCTGGTGAATGGCGATCGCGGCCTGCTGGCCATGGCCCATCTTCAGCGCGAGGTGCAGACGGCCGCGCTCAATCTCGCCGAAGCCGAGGCGACGCGGAAAATCTGGGAACGCCGCGTCGCGGCCTTGCGCAACCAGAGCCTCGACCCCGACATGCTCGATGAGCGCGCCCGCATCCTGCTGAACTATGCGCGCAAGGACGACATCATCGTCTTCACGCCGACGCGATGACGCTCGCGAGGGCGGCGGCTCGCTGAGCGGCTGTTCGAAAGAAACTTTCCGGCACCCTTGGTCGTAGGCAAACAATCGCTCAATTGCTGCGCCGCACGCCCCAAGATTTCCGATTTTTTGTCGACGGATCAACGACATCGTCATCGGCAATGCTATAAGCCGATGTGGGGCTCATGAGGAGAACTGCGATGGCGAATCCGGCGTCGACGCCGACGGTCGAATCTCTTCCCGCCAAGAAGTCGTCGCAGCCAGGCGACAACAGCGTGAGCGCCGAAGACCTGAAATCCTTCTATCGCGACATGCTGCTGATCCGCCGCTTCGAGGAGCGCGCCGGCCAGCTCTACGGCATGGGGCTGATCGGCGGCTTCTGCCACCTCTATATCGGCCAGGAAGCGGTCGTGGTCGGCATGCAGTCGACGCTCGTCAAAGGTGACGCGATCATCACCTCCTACCGCGACCACGGCCACATGCTGGCGGCGGGTATGGATTCCAAGGGCGTGATGGCCGAGCTGACGGGGCGCAGCACCGGCTACTCCAAGGGCAAGGGCGGCTCGATGCACATGTTCAGCCGCGAGAAGAATTTCTACGGCGGCCA
>CANIRG010000519.1 GCA_947469635.1 Rhodospirillales bacterium
CCTTCCGTTGGAGAGCTGGTCGATGGTGGCCGAGGTCTTGGCGAGCCAGAAGGGATCGCGCATCGGCAGCACGGCGAGCGCGGTGCCGACCTCGAGCGTGGTCGTGGCCGCGGCGCAGAAGGACAGCACCGTCAGCAGCTCGTAGAAGTTGGGCGGCGAGTCGGGATAGAGCTCGCGCACATAGTGCTGGCTCTGGATATGGTCGTTGCCCCACACCGAATGATAGCCGAGCTTCTCGCAGAGCTGCGCCATGCGCACGAAGTCGGCGGGATCGACGAAGGGGACGGGATACATCACCCCTTCGAAGCCGGTGGGAAGCGAGATGCTGAATTTCATGGGTTCACCACATCCAATGCCGTAGCGATCGACCGCGCATCGTCGAGCCCGCCCAGCACGACCTCGTCCAGGCCGAAGGCGCGATACTCCTCGATCCTGGCCTTGACCTGGTCGGGCGTGCCGCAGGCGGCGTGCCGGCGCACGACGTCGTCGCTCACGAGGCGATCGACCTCGCTCCAGCTCTCCGACGCGTAGGCCTGGGCCAGCGCCGCCTGGTCGAGCGTGGCGCCGCCGAGGCGGATGTTCTCGGCGTGATGGGCGCCGCGCAGCACGAAGCCGATGGGGCGGCGGATCGAATCGATGCCCTCCCGCTCGGTCGCGCCGATGCGTGTGTAAACGAGCCCGACCTTACGGAACGGACGCGCCGACGCCGCCTGGGCGAGGCAGGCCTGGACGAAGGGCGGCGAGGTCGCGGCCGAGATCAGCACGCCGTCGGACTCGCGGCCGGCAAGCTGCAGCATCTTCGCCCGGGAGGCCGCGATCACGATGGGGATGGTGCGTGCGCCGTTGGCGAGGCGGCGGCCGGAGACGTTGAAGACCTTGCCGTGGAACTCGGTCGTCTCGCCTGCGAACAGGGAGCGGCAGATCTTCACCGCCTCGCCGATGGTGACCAACGGCTGCGGTGAGGCGATGCCGGCGGCCTTGAGGTCGGCCGGGGCGCCGGCGCCGAGGCAGAGGATGACGCGGCCGGGATACATCTCCTCCAGGCTCGCCGCCGCCATGGCGATGAAGACGGGATGGGTCGAATAGGGGCTCATCGCCATCAGCGCGATCTTGATGCGCTTGGTGGCGCCGAGCGCCAGCGCCGCCATGGTGATGGGATCGCGCAGGTAGAGATGGCAGGCGATCCACAGGGTCGAGGCGCCGCCCTCTTCCGCAGCCTTCGCCTGGGCTGGGATGTCCGCGATGGGCGCGCGGCCGTCCATGGAGATGCCGACGTCAGCCATAGGTGAATCCATAGGAGTTCTTCAGGGCGGCCAAAAGTTCCGTCAGGCCGCCGCTCACGAGGGGCGGTTCGGGCAGCGCCTGCTCGATCGGGCCGGGATCCTTCAGGCCGGCGGCGGTGAGCAGCGCCACGCAGCGGTGGTCGGGCGCGATGATGCCCGCCGCACGCAATCGCTCGATGGCGGCGAAGGGTGCGGCCGACGACGCCTCGGGCCAGATGCCTTCCTTGGCAGCGAGCGTCACTACCCAGCGCCGCAGCTCGTCGTCGCCGATGGTGACGGCGACACCCTTCGAGCGGCGCAGCACGTCGAGCGCCTGCACCGTCGATTGCGCGGCGCCGATCGAGGTGGCGATAGACGGGCTGTTGCGCGCGACTTCCGGCGGCAGGGGCTCACCGCTCGCCAGCGCGGCCGGCAGCGAGCCTGAGACCTCGGCGGCGACGAAGCGCGGCGTGCGGTCGATCCAGCCCAGCGCCTTCAGCTCCTCGAAGCCTTTCCACATGCCGTAGAGCGCATCGCCGTAGCATACCGGCAGCACGCACCAGTCGGGCGGCTGCCAGTCGAAGGCCTCGGCGATCTCGTAGGCGATGGTCTTGTAGCCTTCCATGCCATAGGGGTTGCTGCCCACGACCGGACCGAAGAAGGGCGAGGTCGGATACCAGCCGAGCTCGCGCACGCCCAGCGACTGCAGGCGCCAGCGGTCGGCCTTGTCGGTCACCTTCACCACCATGGCGCCGTAGGCGCGCATCTGCAGCACCAGCGGCCCGGCCGAGCCCACGAAGGTGAAGACGATGCAGGGGATGCCGGCCTTGGCGGCATAGGCCGCGGCCGAAGCGCCGGCGTTGCCCGACGAACTGGAGGCGATGACCTCGGCGCCGAATTTCTTGGCCATGCTGAGCGCACCCGAGCCCAGCCGGTCCTTGAACGACCAGGTGGGGTTGCGCGATTCGTCCTTGATCCAGACGTCGCCCAGGCCCAGCGCCGGCGCGGGCAGCAGGGGCGTGTTGCCCTCGCCCAGCGTGACGGCGTCCCCAGCCGAGGCATGGAGGAAGGACTCCCAACGCCACATCGAGCCGCGGTCGCGCCGGATGGCGTCCTTCGACGCGCCCTCGCCTGGCGCGGTGTCATAGGCGACGGTGAGGTTGGCCGGCGCGCCGTTGGCCCGGCAAGCCGGGCAATCCTCGGCAAAATGGTCGACAGGGTGGGTTGCGCCGCAACGAACGCAGACGAGCGCACTGGGGATTGGCATGCTGGAACCGACGTTAACCCGTGGGTGCCTCGACGACAAACGGGCTCTGGCACCCGCCATCGATCCAAAAAAGAGATCCTCGTGAGGATTGCCCGAAAACCCTAATCTGACAGGCTTTCAGGCGCTTCCTCATGAGCCTCATGACTCTCATGAGATTCATGAGGGCCGGCATTTCCGACCCTCACCACGCTCGATCTGCCCCACCGTGCAGCGTCTCCTGTGGCCCCCGCGCTTCGGCTGTCGCCATGGGTCCGGGTCCCCCTCGCTCGAAAACAGGCTCCTCGCGAGCATCGACCTGAAACCTTGTCCCTGCGGGCTTTCAGACGATTCCTCGCGAGGCTCGCGAGCTTCGCGAGTCGCAATGGCACACTCTCGAAATTTTCGCGAACCGTACAAGATCGGAACGCAACTCCCTGATGCGACTGCTCATTCCCCACCCTGCCGAAAGCTTTTCGCGAACCTTCGCGAATTCGCGAAGTGCCCGGTCCCTTGTGGGCGACACACGGATTGGCGGGTTCGAGGTATTGCTCACGGCCTGTATAGTTGCGTATTACGCATCATATGTCAATGCGAAATCCGCCACACGCCTTGACCGGCGAGCCTGTTGCCTGCGCCTCAAAGGTCCCTGGCCTTCATGTTGGCGCCTTTCCTCCCTGCGCGTCTGTATGGACCGGGGAGATAGTGGACAGTCGTTCGGAGACATCGTGGACACTCAAGAGGAGTGTATCCATGAGGTTTTCGATGCCATTCCAGGCAAGGCAGAGGCTCGTGAGGAGCAGTGCCGTCTGGCGATGTGTGAAGGAGCGAACCGGCGCGAGTTGTGCCGTCGGTTCAAGGTGAGCCGGACGGTTTTGTACAAATGGCTGAAGCGCTACCAAGCCGAGGGGTCTGCAGGTCTGGTCGATCGCTCGCGCCGCCCGCACCATTCGCCGTCGCGGACGGAAGATGAGGTTGAGGCGGCGGTGCTGGCAGTGCGTCGGGAGAACCCGGTACGGGGTGGGCGCAAGATCGCTGCCAGCCTGCGCCGTCAGGGGCTGACGCCGCCTTCGCCGTCAACCATCACCGAGGTCCTGCGCCGCAACGGCCAGCCGATGGTGGCGCCTGGACAAAAGCCCTGGAAGCGCTTCGAGCATGCCGCGCCCAACGCGCTGTGGCAGAGGGACTTCAAGGGCAATGTCGCCTTGACCCACGGCCGGCTGCATCCACTGACCGTGATCGACGATCACTCGCGCTATGCCGTGGCGCTGCAGGCTGCTGACAACGAGCAGCATCTGACGGTGCAGAATGCCGTGCAGGCGGCCTTCGAGCGCTACGTGCGCGGCGACAATCAAGGTGAGAACCCAGCGTCAATCAGGATGAGAAAGCGCTGGCGGGGGCCGGTCGAAGGGAGGGCGTAGCCCGACCG
>CANIRG010000520.1 GCA_947469635.1 Rhodospirillales bacterium
ACTCCAGTGGCGCGTCATGCTTCGAGGAGACAGAAGATCGCGCCACTGGAGTGGCGCGCCCCCAGCGAAGAGCATGACGACCTCACCTTCCCATCGCTGGGCGATGGGCCCCTTCCTCTCCCCCGCTGCGCGGCGGAGAGGACCCTCGAAAGATGTGTCCACGCCGTAGCATTTGAATGGGGAGGAAAGTTTTTAACCGGTCATCGCGCGCGACTTCCGCTGCGAAGGCGGCAGGGCCTCGGTGCCGATGACGCCGGTCTGTCGAAGCTCTTGCAGTTCGGCCGGGGTGAGACCGAGCAGGCCGACCAGCACGTCTTCATTGTACTGGCCGAGCGTTGCGGCCGGGGCCCTCACGGCGATGGGTCTGTCCGCATCGCGATAGGGCGGCGAGGGCTGCGGATGCCGGCCGGAGATCGGCCGGTCGCTCCACTGCCAGAAGCCGCGCGCGGCAAGATGCGGGTCGTCGATCAGGTCGAGCGGATGGCGCACGGCACCAGCGGCGACGCCGGCCTGCTGCAGGATAGCCATCGCCTCGTCGGCCGACCGTTGCGCGGTCCAACCGGCGATGGCGTCCTCGACGCGGTCTTCCTGCGCTCGCCGCGCCGTTGCTGTCGCAAGTGCTGCGTCGTCGAGGCCGATGATCCTGGCGAGTGCCACCCACATCGCATCGTCGGTGGCGGCGACGAAGATCCAGCGGTCGCTCCCCGTCGCGGGAAACACGCCGTGCGGCACGTGGCGCGGATGGCGGTTGCCGGCGCGTGGCGTGACCTTGCCTGTCGCGGATTGCTCGATGGCCCAGGGCGCGGTGAAGGGCAGCATGCACTGCACCTGGGAGAGATCGATATGCTGCCCTTCGCCGGTGCTCTTGCGATGCAGCAGCGCGATCAGCATGGCCGAGCAGGCGTTCAGCCCGCCCACCGCATCGCCATAGGCGAGATGGTTCATCATCGGCGGATCGCCGGGACGGCCACCCAGGCGCGGCAGGCCGGAGCCCTGCTCCAGCGTCGAGCCGTAGGCGCGGGTCTCGCTCCAGGGGCCGCGCGCGCCGAAGGCCGCCATCGACACCATGACGACCGACGGATTGACCCCGGCCAGCGCGGTGTAGTCGAGGCCGAACTTGCGCAGCACGTCGCTGGAATAATTCTCGATCACCGCATCGGCCTTGGCGACCAGGCGCTTGGCCAGCGCCACGCCGGCGGGCTGGGTGAGGTCGAGCGTGATCGCCCGCTTGTTGCGGTTCAGGATGTTGAAGCGCGGTGACTTCTCGTAGAGCCGCTCGGTCACCGTCTCCAGGCGGTTGTCGACGCCGCGCCACCAGTCGGGATAGCCGCAGGCCTCGATCTTGATCACGTCGGCGCCGAGGTCGGAGAGGTTGCGCGTGCAGATCGGCCCGGCCCAGCCCATCGACAGGTCGACGATGCGCATGCCTTCCAGCGGGCGACCCGAGGAGGGCTGGGTGGCCGCAGTTCGGTGCGTCGCGATCGTTGACGCATGCTCGCCAATCGCCGGGACGATCCCGCCGAAATTGGCCGGCGTGCGCGTGAGATGGAACGGGCAGCCGGGCGCCTCGACGGTCGTGTCGCCCATCTGGATTGGCACGATGGCGTTGCGCTCGCGGAACACCGGCCAGCTCAACATCTCCTTCATGTCGGGCACGATGGCGAAGGGCAGGCGCAGCTCCAGGGCCGCGGCGAACCACTCGGCGGCGGTGCGGTCGAGGAAGCGCGGCACGAAGCGCGCCTCGAGCTCGGCGGCGCGGGCGAGGCGCTCCGGCCCCATCACGAGCTTCGCATCGCGCGCGAGGTCGGCCATGCCCATCAGCTCGCAGAAGTTCCTCCACTGCACCGGCGTCACGATGGTGATGCCGATGAAGCCTTCGCGGCAGGGATAGACGCCCATCGGATAGGTCGGCGTGAAGCGGTTGAAGCCCCAACGCTGCTGCGGCGTGCCGGTGGCCCAGGCCTCGATCGCCTGGTATTCGGCGAGCGCGATGGCGGCCTCGTGCACGCTCACTTCCCAGCGCCGACTCTCGCCTGCCAGCAGCGATGCCGTCGCTGGAATGAAAGCGGCGAGGCCGCCCATGATCGCCGATTGATAGTCGGGCAGGGTGAGCGGCGGGCCGTCCACGGGACCGATGAGCTGCACGAATCCCGCCAGCGCCCGGCAGACCGCGTCGTTGGTCGCATAGCCCGCATAGGGACCGCTGCGGCCGAACCAGGAGAGATCGATCACGATCGGTGCGGTGCGCACGCCGCCCGTCGAATCGATCAGCAGGTCGGCGCTCTCGACCACGTTGTCGGAGGTGACGCTTTTCTTGCCGTAGTTCAGGTAGGCGAACCAGCGGCCGTCCGACTCGCGCAGCGGATCGCCACCGGGCGGCTCCACCTTGACGACCTCGGCGCCGAAATCGGCGAACAGGCGAGCGGCATAGGAGGCTGCGGGCAGCGAGCCGATCTCCACGACCCGGTAAGGACTGAGCGGTTTCATTGCGCCAAGCTTAGCCGACGTTCGCCACGCGAACGATGTATCTGGTCTGAGTGGCGGAATTCTCCGATAGATTCCTTTCCTCCCCATTAAAATGGGGAGGAAAGGATTGGGGAGAGCTGCCATGGAACGAGTCGCCACGGGCTACGGCCTCATCGAAGGTCCGGTGTGGGATCCGCAACGCGGGCTCTATTTCAGCGACGTCATGAACGGCGGCGTCTATCTGCTGGACCATGGGGGCAAGGTCTCGCCGGTCGTGGCCAAGCGGCGCGGCATCGGCGGCATGGCGCTGCACGCCAACGGCGGCCTCGTGATCGGCGGGCGCGATATCGCCCATGTCGATCCGGCCGGCAACAGCCGCACGCTGCTGGCGCTCGATGCCATCCCCGGCGCCACCGGCTTCAACGATCTGGTGGCCGACGACACCGGCCGCATCTATGTCGGCTCGCTCGCTTACCGCGTTTTCGGTGGCGAGGCGCCGAAGCCCGGCTATCTCCATGTCATCGATCTCGACGGCAGCATGCGCACTCTGTCGGACGGCGTGATGCTGACAAATGGGCTCGGCTTCTCGCCGGACCGGCGCGTGCTCTATCACAGCGATGCCCGCGAGGGTTTCGTGCGCGCCTACGATGTGAAGGCCGATGGCTCGGTCGGCCCATGGCGCAAGTTCGCTTCCTTCGCTCCGGGCGGCGTGCCCGACGGGTTGAAGGTGGCGAGCGACGGTTCGGTCTGGGTCGCCGATGCCCATGGCGGCCGGGTCGCGGTGTTCGCCCAGGACGGCACGCCTCTCCGGGACGTCGCGGTGCCGCTGCCGATGGTCACCAGCCTGTGCTTCGGCGGCGACGATCTCCGCGACCTCTACATCGTCACCGGTTCGCGCGGTGGCCCGTCGGAGAATTGCGGCAGCATCTTCCGCATGCGCACCGATGTTGCCGGCCTCGCCTTGCCACCGGCACGTGTCTGATTCCCATTGCGTGTCAAAGGAGCGTTCGAATGGAAACCATGAGCAAGGCGCGTCGCCTGCGGCAGCTGCTGAAGGACGAGGCGACGGTCGTCTCGCCCGGCGTCTACGATTGCTACAGCGCCCTGATGGTCGAGGCGATGGGCTTCAAGACCTGCGCCGTCTCGGGCTCGGCCCTGTCGAACGCGCTGATCGGCCAGCCCGACATCGGGCTCCTGTCGCTGCGCGAGAATGTCGATGCCTGCCGCCACATGGCGCGCACGGTCTCGATCCCGATGATGGCCGATGCCGACACCGGCTACGGCAATGCCGTGTCGGTCTATCACGTCGTGCAGTATTTCGAGGAGGCCGGCATCGTCGGCATCAACATCGAGGACCAGTTCTCGCCCAAGCGCTGCGGCCACATGCGCGGCAAGGAGCTGATCGAGCCCGACGAGATGGCCAAGAAGATCGAAGCAGCGGTGATGGCCAAGAAGGA
>CANIRG010000521.1 GCA_947469635.1 Rhodospirillales bacterium
CGCCGCCGGCCGCGAGCCGGTCGATCTCGTCCAGCATGGCCTGGCGGGTCGGCCGGACGGCCACGACAGTCGTCCGGAAGGGCAGCGCGATCAGTGGCTCGGCCGCGGCCCGGCTGATGGCGATGGCGGACAGCGAGCGGCAGGCGGCGGCGAGGCCCGCGGCCTCGACCAGCCGGGCGAACAGGATGGAGGCCCGCGGGGAGAAGAAAGTGACGGCATCGACCGTGCAGGCTTCCAGGGCGGTGCGGGCGACATCGGGCAGCGCATCGACGGCATGGGCGTCGTAGAGCGCGAACCGGCGGACCTCGAAGCCCCGGGGCGCGACGCCGTCGGTGACGTCGATGCCCGAGATATGGACCAGCGGGCCGGCCTTGGGGTCGAAACGCTGCTGGATGAGCTCGGCCAGCGCGCCCGAATCGCCCGAGGCCGAGGTTACCGAGGTGAAACCGAGGCCCTGCGCCGTCGTGGCCGTGGTGTCGCCCACCGCGAGGACCGTCTTGGCCCGCTCCTCGCTCACCTGGGCCAGCGCCCTCGCGCCGTTGGCGCTGGTGAGCAGGATCGCCTGGCAGCCCGCCACGGTCGCCTCGAAGCCTTCCGGCGCCGGCAGGAACTCCAGCTTGAAGAGCGGCGCGATGACGCCTTCGTGGTCGCGTGCGCCGAGTGTCTCGGCCAGCGCCATTGCCTCGCGTTCCGGCCGGGTGATCAACACACGCATGCGTCCTCCGTAGCTTATCGGAGCGCGCCACTCCAGTGGTGCGGCATCTCGACTAAAGCAGCACGACGCCTTCGAGGGCCAGCAATTGTCGCTTGGTCGGCAGGCCGCTGCCGCCCGAAAAGCCGCCGATCGCGCCGCCGCTGCCCAATACCCGGTGGCAGGGAACGACGATGGGCAGGGGATTGCGCCCGCAGGCGGTGCCGACGGCGCGGGCGCCGGAGCCCAGCGCCATGGCCATGCCGCCATAGGTGGCGGTCGCGCCGAAGGGAATGTCGCTCATCATCGACCACACCCGCTTCTGGAACGGGGTGCCTCGGCCGGCCAGCGGCAGGTCGAAGAGCCGCAGCCTGCCGGCGAAATAGCGGTCGAGCTGGCGCATTGCCTCCTCGAGGACGGGGCTCGACTTGCCGCCCGGCGCCGGCTGCTCGTCGTCGCCGGCCCAGCGCACCGACGTGAGCGCCTCGCCGTCGGCTTCGAGGGCGAGGCGGCCGACAGGACTGTCGAAATAGCGTAGCGCCATAAGGCGAGCGTAGCGTTCGCGCCGGGCATTTGCCAACATGGTACCAATGAGCGGGATATGAACGGGGGAGAGCGATGAAGGGCTGGCGGCCCGGACGACGCGCGGTGCTGATCGGCCTGGCGGCGCTTGCGCCGGCGCTTGGCGCCGTGCCGGGTCGCGCCCAGCAGCAGCCGGCGCCCCCGCCGCGCCGCCCCTCGCCTGCGGAGGCCGCTGGGCCGCCGCCAGTGGTGTTCGTGCACGGCAACGGCGATTCCAGCGCGCTCTGGATCAACAATTTCTGGCGCTTCGAGGCCAACGGCTACAGGCGCAACCAGCTCTTCGCGGTCGACTTCACCAATCCCAGCGCGCGCGTCGACGATGCCAGGCCGCAGCCCAACCGATCCTCGACCGAGGAGCAGATGAAGGAGCTGGCGGCCTTCGTGGCCCAGGTCCGCGCCGCCACGCGCCGCCGCAAGGTGGCGCTGATCGCCTCCTCGCGCGGCGGCAACACGGTGCGCAACTACCTGAAGAACGGCGGCGGCGACGATTCCGTGAGCCATGCCGTGCTGTGCGGCACGCCCAACAAGGGCATCGTGATCTCCGAGACCCTGCTGCCCGGCAGCGAGTTCAACGGCGCGGCACCGTTCCTGCGGGCGCTGAACTCGGGCACCGACGATCTCGTGCCCGGCGTCGAGCTGATGGCGATCCGCTCCGACAGGAACGACAAGTTCTCCCAGCCCGATGCCCGCTTCGTCGGCGGCCCGGGCAAGCCGAGCGGCGTCGGCCATGACGCGTCGGAGCTGCGCGGCGCCAGGAATGTGGTTCTCGAAGGCCTCGATCATCGCGAGGTGGCGTTCCACAAGCTCGCCTTCGCCGCCCAGTACGAATTCATCACCGGCAAGCCGCCGGCCACGCTCTTCATCGCCCAGGAGCCGCTGCCGACGCTGAACGGCCGCGTCACGGGCATGGCGGAAGGCGGCCTCTACACCAACCTTCCCGTGTCGGGCGCCGAGGTCGAGATCTACGAGACCGACGCCAAGACCGGCGAGCGCCGCAGCACCGTGCCGGTGCATCGCAAGACCACCGCTGCCGATGGCCAGTGGGGACCGTTCGTGGCGCGCTCCGACGCACTTTACGAGTTCGTGCTCAGGATGGAGGGCCAGCCCACCACCCATACCTACCGCTCGCCCTTCCTGCGCTCCTCCGACGTGGTGCATCTGCGGCCACAGCCGCTGGCCAAGGGCGACGAGGCGGGCGCGGTCGTGATCATGAGCCGGCCGCGCGGCTACTTCGGCGTCGGTCGCGACAAGTTCACCCTCGACGGCAAGGTGCCGCCCGGCATCAACGACGGCGTGCCCGGCGTCTCGGTCGGCAGGCTGGTGTTCGACACCAGCCCGCGCACCGTGATGGCGGTGTTCAACAACGAGACAATCCCGGTGCGCACGTGGCCGGCCAAGGACAATCACATCGTGGTGGCCGAGTTCATGAACTGATGTGTCGAGAGTCTGAAGAAAGGTCCCTCGCTAAAGCGCGGGGGACCTTTGCTCTTGGTCGAGCGGCACATGCGATGACCCTGCGTCATCGGGAAGATCGAGGGGGCGAGAATCTATTTCTCGTAGCTGTATTTGAAGTCGCAGTGGCTGGCGCCCTGCATGATGGTCTGGCTGCGGTCGAGCTTTAGCCTGGGGTCGTAGCCTTCGCAGAAGGCGCCATCGCGATTGCATGACAGCAGCGGGCCGATCTCGGCCAGCCCCATCGCCTTGTAGGTCTCGGCATAGCGGCAGCGCACGACGTTGAAGCGGAACGTCGTGTCGCTCTGTTCCTTGACCTCGATCTCGAGCGCGCCGCCCTTGGTCCACAGCGGCATGACGTCCTGGAACGCCTTCAGCGACGGGCCGCCGGGGGCGGCGGCGGCGAAGGCGCGGGCCTGCTCGATGGCCGAGCGGCGCACCGATTCGGCGATGGTCCTCTTCGCCACCTCCTCGCCGTGGCTCTCCTTCAGGGTCTCGTAGACCTCTTTCAGGATCTCGGCCTCGATCTTGCGCTTGTCGAGCATCGACAGGCCTTCGGGATGGGCGGATCCCTGGTTGGATCCTGGCGCGGACTGGGTCATGGCGGCGGCTCTCCGGCGGTTTTTGCGGCCTGCATCTTGACATCCCGCGCGCTGAATGAAATATCGCCCGCGATGAAGACGTTCGCCCTCCTCGAGTCGCGACGCCGCCGCTTCGACAAGCGGTGCAAGAACGTGCGCGCGTAAAAAACGCGCCGTTTCGTGAAGCCGCTGGAGAGGATCAGGCGGCTTCCCAATTTCCTTCTTCTCCAGTCGGCCCATTTCCCAAGGCCCTGAATCCAGAGAGAGAAGCAATGACCAGCAACAAGACCAGGATTTTCATCGACGGCCAGCACGGCACCACCGGGCTCAAGATCCACGAGCGGCTGAAGGACCGGCCGGACATCGAGCTGCTCGAGCTGCCCATGGCCGACCGCAAGGACCTGGCCAAGCGCGTCGCCATCGCCAAAGCCGCCGACATCGCCGTGCTCTGCCTGCCCGACGCGGCGGTGAAGGAGCTGATGGCCGCGCTGGGCGATGCCGACACCTGCGTGATCGACGCCTCGACGGCGCATCGCGTGGCCGAAGGCTGGACCTACGGTTTCCCCGAGCTCAGCAAGGACCACCGCGCCAAGCTGCTGGCCTCC
>CANIRG010000522.1 GCA_947469635.1 Rhodospirillales bacterium
CCGTGCGCCGCCATCTGCTCGCAGATCGAGCGGCCGATGCCGCGGCTGCCGCCGGTGACCACGGCCACCTTGCCGGAAAGATCGAACATCATCGGGCGTCTCCTGATTTCATTTGGCGAACAGTGCAATCAGCTCAACATGCACCGACCAGAAGAACTGGTCGATGGGCATGAGTTTCTCCAGCCGGTACCCGGCCTCCTGCAACGCATGCGCGTCGCGCGCGAAGGTGGCGGGATCGCAGGAGGCATAGACGATGCGCGTGAGCTTCGAGCGAGCGATCTCCGCGACCTGCGCCGCCGCGCCGGCGCGCGGCGGATCGAGCACGGCCGCATCGAACGCATCGAGCTCCGAGGGCGTGAGCGGATTTCGAAAGAGATCGCGCCGCACCGCGACCATCCGGTTGCCACCGAGCTTGCGGCTGGCGGCCTCGACCGCGGCGATGGCTGCCGCGTCGTTCTCGTAGAGAGTCGTGCGGCCCTTGCGGCCGGCTGTCAGCGCCCCGATGCCGGCGAACAGGTCGGCGACGCGCTTCGCACCGCCGAGCCATGAAGCGACGGCTTCACGCATTGCCGTCTCGGCGCGCCTCGTCGCCTGCAGGAAGACGCCCGGCGGCGGCACGATCGTCACATCGCCGTACGACAGGAACGGTGTGCGTCGTGTCACGACGGGCTCGGCATCAGCCCGAGCGCCCAGGCTGAGCCGTGCGAGATCGGCGCGCTCCGCGAGGCTTGCCAGCGCCTCCCGCCGCTCCAGAGACAGGTCGAGGCGCTTGTGCGGCCGGATCAGCATGTCGAGCCCGCCGTCGGTCTCGTTGACCACGGCATCCGCTGCCGCACCATCGGGCAGGATCTCGGCCAGCGCCGTGCGCAACGGGGCCAGCAAGGCGCTGAGAGCAGGCCGCGCCACGACGCAGGTCCCGATGTCGACGACGCGCTGATCGGCGCGCTGGTGGAAACCCGCCAGCACGCGGCGGCCCTGGCGGCGCAGCACGAAATCGACGCGCCGTCGTTCCCCCGACAGGCCGGCCAGCGTCGCCTCCAACGGCGGCGCCACGACGCCATGCTGCAGCAGCGCACGGTCGATCAGGCCGACTTTCCACGCTGTATAGGCATCGCCGCGCCAATGCTGCAGGCTGCAGCCGCCGCAGACGCCGAAATGCACGCAGGGCGGCGGCTCGCGATGGCGCGACGGCGCCAGCACCTCGATGAGGTCGGCGACCACGCCTTCGCCGCGCTTGCCGCTCGGTTCGGCCAGGACGATCTCGCCGGGCAGGGTGAAAGGCACGAAGTAGCGCCTGCCGTCTTCGTCGGCGATTCCATCGCCGCGGGCCCCGATCTCGACGATGTTGAGGGTGAGGCTCAGCCGAGCCAGCTCCGCGCCGGCCGCATCTCGCCGACCAGAAGGCCGACGACGTTCTTGATCGCCGGATGCACCATCGGCTCGCTCTCGGCTTTCGGCAGCACGCCGAGATGCGCCAGGATCGCCGCGATCGCAACCTCGCTCGCGCGCGTGGCGCCGTCCCACATCTTCACGGCGACGCCCAGCCCTTCGGCCGGCAGGATGCAGCAGTAGACGCCCTCGGCGCCGCTCTTGGCCTGGATCGCACGGCCAAAGCCGTTGAGCCGGGTGCAGAAGCGGTCCGTGCCCGCCAGCATGAAGGGCTCGGCATTCATCGCGATGCGGATGCGCTGGATGGCATCGACGCGCCGGCTGGAGAGGCGCGAGGGCGTGCCCATGGTCGCCATCGCCCGTGCGAGGCTCTTGAGCGGCATCGCGAGCGTGGGAATGCCGCAACCGTCGATGCCGTAGGGAAGCGCGTCGCCATCGAGGCCGGCGAGGTCGCCCAGCGCCTGGCGCACACGGCGCTGCACCGGATGGTCGTAGGCGATGTAGCCCAGCGTATGCTCGCCCTTCTGCACCGCCGTTGCCAGGAAGCCGGTGTGCTTGCCCGAGCAGTTGTTCGAGGCGTTGGTGGCCGGTTCCTTGGCGCGCGCCAGTTCCTCGACGCGCCAGGTGAGGCGCGAAGCATGCGCGCCGCATTCGAGGTCGTTCTCGCCCAGGCCCAGCCGGGCGAGCCAGCCGCGCACCGTATCGACGTGACGGGCCTCGCCATTGTGCGAGGCACAGGAGAGCGCGATGTGCTCGTTGCCGAGATTGTAGCTCTCGACAGCGCCGCTCTCGATGAAGGGGATGGCCTGGATCGGCTTGGTCGCCGAGCGCGGCAGGATGGCGGCGTCGATATCGCCCCAGGAGGCCACGACCGTGCCGTCGGCTTTGACCACGGCCGCAATTCCCTCATGGCGGCTCTCGACCACAGGGCCGCGCGTGACTTCGATGACGACAGGCTTCGTGCTCATGGGCTTCCCATCGGCCGCTTACGGCTCTCGCTCCAGCTTGATCACGGTGACGTTGTCCTGATGCACGCTGCGGGTTGCCAGCACCGCCTCGATCAGGCCTTTTACCGGCTTGGCAGCATGCGCGGCAATCTGGCTTTCGTCGAGGCTCTGCACGCCATCGCTGCAGATCAGCAGGCACGCATCGGCGTCGAGCTGCCTCACGCCTTCGTCGATCAGGTTGAGCGGCTCGCCCATGACGGCCTCGCGCAGCGTGTGCCGGCCGGGATGGTTCGCCGCCTCCGCGGCGGTGATGAGGCCACGCGCCGCCAACGCGTCGATCTGCGGCGCCAGCGAATGGTCGGCGTTGAGCTGCTCGATCCCTGCCGACGAAACCAGGAAGAACGGCGAGTCGCCGACGCTGATCCAGCGCACCTGCTCGCCAAGCAGCAACACCGCCACCAGCGTCGCCCCCATGCCGGAAAGCTCGGGCTTGCCGGCCGCCCCGGCACGCACCGCGGTGTTCGCCGCCTGCAGGGCCTCGGACAGGAGGCCACCGCCTTCGATCGACTTCACGAAGGCATCGACCGCGAGCTTGCTGGCGACGGCGCCGCCCGCGTGGCCGCCCATGCCGTCGGCCACCACCGCCAGCAGCGCCCCGTCGGCCAGCCGCTTCAGCGCCCAGCTATCCTCCTGGTAAGGGCGGGCGCCCTGGTGTTGGCCGCCCTCCCCCCGCCACCGTCCCGCCATGGCTAGTGCCACACCGCCGGAAGCCTGCTCGACCCGCGCAGGGTGAAGCTTCGCCGCCAGGCCGGCCTGTCCTTCTCCGGCAGCTCGAGCGTCGGCATCCGCTCGATCAGCGCGCGGAACACCAGCTCGCCTTCGAGCCGGGCGAGCTGGGCGCCGAGGCAATGATGGATGCCGCCGCCGAACGACATCGGCCGCACATTCTGCCGGCCAACGTCGAGCCGGTCGGGATCGGCGTAGTGCGCGGGATCGCGGTTGGCGGCCCCCAGCAGCATGATCACGCTCTCGCCGGCCGCCAGGGTGATCCCACCGACCTCGACCTCGGCATTGGTGACACGGCCGGTGAGCTGGACCGAGGAATCGAAGCGCAAGAGCTCCTCGATCGCATTGGGGATCAGCGACGGATCGGCCTTGAGCCGCTCCCACTGGTCGGGCTGGTTGTGCAGCGCCAGCAGGCCGTTGCCGATCAGGTTGGTGGTGGTCTCGTGGCCGGCACCGAACAGAAGGCCCATGTTGGCGCGCAGCTCCTCGGTCGTGAGCCGGTCGCCCGCCTCTTCGGCCCGCACCAGCTCGGTCGTGAGATCGTCCTTGGGCTCGCGGCGGCGCAGCTCGCAGAGCCGGTCGAAATAGGCGTTGCCGGCCATGGTGCCGGCATTGGCCTGCGCAAGCTCCTCCGGCGTCATCGGCACCGGCTCCAGGATACGGCCGCTCACCGTGCTGGCCAGCAGGAAGGGCGCGCGGTGATCCTCGGGAATGCCCAGCATGTCGCAGATCACGATGACCGGCAGGCGGTGCGCCAAGTCGCGGATCACGTCCATCGATCCCTTGTC
>CANIRG010000523.1 GCA_947469635.1 Rhodospirillales bacterium
ACAGCTCTGTCGTATCCACGGTTATCCCTCCCGGATTTGCCGCAATCATGACTAAACTGCTTCCCTCGTCAAAGGGCCGCCCCACAGGAGACACGCATGGGTACTTGGATTTTTCTCGGCATCGTCGTCGCCGTCGGCCTGTGGGCGATGGCCGTCTACAACGGCCTGGTCGGCGGCCGCAACCAGGCCAAGACAGCCTGGAGCCAGATCGACGTGCAGCTCAAGCGCCGCCACGATCTCATCCCCAACCTGGTCCAGGTCGTGAAGGACGCCATGGGCTACGAGCAGGAGACGCTCACCAAGGTCATCCAGGCGCGCAACGCCGCAGTCGCCGCCACAGGTCCTGCCCAGGCCGGCCCCGCCGAAGCGGTGCTGACGCAGGCCACGCGCGGCCTGATGGCACTTGTGGAGAGCTATCCGCAGCTCAAGGCCAACGACAACGTGAAGCAGCTGCAGGAAGAGCTGACCGGCACCGAGAACAAGATTGCCTTCTCGCGCCAGTTCTACAACGACTCGGTCAACGCCTATAACACCCGCCGCGAGAGCTTCCCGGCGGTGCTGGCGGCGGCCTCGCTGGGCTTCATGCCGATCGAGCTGTTCAACATGCCGGAGAGCGAGAAAGAGGTGCCCAAGGTGGCGCTGCGCTGAGCGACCGGCACATGCCGGAAGCCACCACCAACTTCGTCGCCGCGCAAGCGACCAATCGCTGGAACACGCTGATCCTGCTCGGCATCCTGACGGCGATCGCGGCGCTGCTGGGCTATCTCGCCGGTGCCGTCATCGACGGCGGCGACTGGCATTTCGTGAGCGGCCTGGGCGTGGCGGCAGCCATTGCGATGGCCGCCATCAGCATCGTCTGGAGCATGATCTCGCTCGCCTTCGGGGCGCGCATGGTGCTGTCGATGGCCGATGCCAAGGAAATCACCAAGGCCGACGCACCGCAGCTCTACAACATCGTCGAGGAGATGACGATCGCGTCGGGCCTGCCGATGCCCAAGATCCTGGTGATGGAGACGGATGCGCTGAACGCCTTCGCGACGGGCACGACGCCGTCGAACTCGGCCATCGCCGTGACCCGCGGGCTGCTGGATACGCTCTCCCGCGACGAGCTGCAGGGCGTGGTCGGCCACGAGATGAGCCACGTCGCCAACCTCGACACGCGCTACATGACGGTGGTGGGCGTGACGGTCGGGCTGATCGCGCTGGTGTCGGACATGATCATGCGGTCGCTGCAGTGGGGCAGCTTCCGCAATCGCGACAGCGACAAGAAGGGCTCCGGCTCCGGTTTCCTGATCATCATCCTGATCGTCGTTGCCGTGCTGGCGCCGCTCGCGGCCCGTGCGGTGCAGATGGCGGTGTCGCGCCAGCGCGAATATCTCGCCGACGCGACCTCGGTCCAGTTCACCCGCAATCCCAGCGGTCTCATCTCGGCGCTCGCCAAGCTCGAAGCGGCGGCCAAGCCGTTTCCCGGAGTGAGCAATGCCACGCAGCACCTCTTCATCGTCAATCCCATGCAGCGCATCACCGAGAAGACCACGGCGCTCATGGCGACCCATCCCGAGATCGGCGATCGCATCGCTCGCCTGCGCAATCTGGGCTAGCACGGCTGCATTGGGGAGCGGCGCGATGGCCTTCGATCTGCAGGGCCATCGGGGCGCCAGGGGCCTCGCGCCGGAAAACACGCTGGCGGCCTTCCGCACCGCCCTCGATCTCGGGGTCACCACACTGGAGACCGATCTCGCGGTCACCAAGGACGGCGAGCTGGTGCTGAGCCACGACCCATATCTCAATCCCGACATCGTACGGGGCGCCGACGGGCGGTGGATCGACCCGCCGGGCACCCCGATCCAGTCGCTGACACGCGACGCGTTGGGACGCTACGACATCGGCCGGCTCAATCCGGCCGGCACCTATGCCAGGCAATTCCCCGAGCAGAAGCCGGTCGACGGCGAACGCTTTCCGGGCTTGGCCGACCTCTTCAAGCTCGGCGGCCCGAAGGTCCGCTTCAACATCGAGACCAAGCTCGACCCCGGCAAGCCACAGCTCGCGCCCGACCCGGCGCGCTTCACGTCGCTCGCGGTGGCAGCGATCCGCGACGCCAAGGCCCAGTCGCGCACCACGCTGCAGTCCTTCGATTGGCGCACCCTGATCGAGGCCCGGCGAATCGCGCCCGAGATCGAGACGGCGTGCCGCACCATCGAGACCAGCAACATGGACACGGTGGGACGCGCCGGCGTCTCGCCCTGGCTGGGCGGGCTGAAGCTCGCCGAGCACGGCGGCTCGCTGCCGCGCACCGCCAAGGCCGCAGGCTGCGCCGTGTGGTCGCCCTTCTGGCGCAACGTCACCCCGGCCGCCGTCGCCGAGGCCCACGACCTCGGCCTGAAAGTCCTGCCCTGGACAGTGAACGATCCAGCCGAGATGGCCCGCCTGATCGACCTCAAGGTCGACGGCCTCATCACCGACTATCCCAACCGCGCGCTGCCGGTGCTGGCGGCAAAAGGGCTGACGGCGCGCTAGGGCAATTTCCACAGACTCATGCGGACCGCAGGCCTCCAGGCCCGCTCATGCTCTTCCTCTACCTTCGATATGAGCGGGCCTGGAGGCCCGCGGTCCGGATAAAGAGCGTTAAATCGTTGACTACCGCTCGACCGTGTTCTGTATACAGAAGGCCATGCGCCCCATTCTTCCCGAGCCTGATCTGTCCGAACGTATCCATGATTCCGTGCTTGAGGCGATCTGCTCCGGCGAATTGAAGTCGGGCGCCCGCCTCACCCAGGAGGACCTCGCCCAGAAGTTCGGCGTCTCCCGGCAGCCGGTGCTGCAGGCCATGATGCTGCTGCGGCGTGAGGGGTTCCTGATCGATGCCGGGCGCAAGGGCGTGTGCGTGGCGCCGCTCGATGTTCAGCAGGCGCGCAATCTCTATGTCGTACGCGGCGCGCTCGATGGGGCGGCGGCCCGGCTGGCGGCCTGCCGCTACACGCCCGAGCTCGCCCATCGCGGCCGCCTGCTGCTCGATGTCGGCCGGCGCGCGGCGGCGAGCGGCAGCGTGCCCTCGGCCATCGAGGCCGACATCGACTTCCATCTCTTCGTCTACGAGGCCTCGGGCAATCCGCTGATCGGCGAGACCGCCCAGCCGCACTGGCAGCATCTGCGCCGGGTGATGGCGGCGGCTCTCAGCGAGGACGACCTGCGGATCAACGTCTGGGACGAGCACGAAGGTATCCTGCGCGCCCTGGAAGCCGGCCAGGTAAGCGAGGCCGAGGCGCTCTGCCGTGGCCATGCCGAGCAGATGGCCGACATATTGGCCGGCCGGTTGAAGGCCTTCATCTCGCGTGCCGCCTAGGAGGGAACGATGAAACTGACGCAAGAGCAGCTCAAGCACTTCGACGACGAAGGCTATCTCTTCTTCCCGAACTATTTCTCGCCCGAGGAAACGGCGATCCTGAAGTCGGAGATCCCCGGCGTCTTCGCCCAGCGCCGCGACGAGAATGTGCGGGAGAAGACCGGCGACGTGGTGCGCACCGCCTTCGCCGTGCACACCTACCATCCGGTGTTCGAGGCGCTGGTCCACAGCCCGCGCTTCGTCGAGCCGGCCGAGCAGCTGCTCAAGGACAAGACCTACATCCACCAGTTCAAGATCAACGGAAAGGCCGCCTTCGACGGCGATGTCTGGCAGTGGCACCAGGACTACGGCACCTGGAAGGCCGACGACGGCATGCCCGAGGCGCGGGCCATGAACCTCGCGGTCTTCGTCGACGAGGTGAACGAGTTCAACGGCCCGCTCTACTTCATCCCGCAGAGCCACAAGAAGGGCGCGATCGAGGCCAAGCACGACGTCACCACGACCTCCTATCCGCTGTGGGTGATCGACAACGACACCATCGCCAAGCTGGTGAAGCAGGGCG
>CANIRG010000524.1 GCA_947469635.1 Rhodospirillales bacterium
GTGCGTCTCGATCCGCGCGGGGTACCCCCCGCGCTAGCGATGGGCAACACCAAGACTGGGGGCCACCACTAGCGCGGGGGTTACCCCGCGCTTAGGTGGGCAACGCAACGGATGCTGCAACCTCGGCTTTTCCACGACCTTGCCCGTGGTCCATCCTTCGAGACGCTCGCTGCGCTCGCTCCTCAGGATGAGGTTGTCTTTGGAAGAAGCGTTAAAGTTAGCGCCTATGAGCGCGCCACTCCCGTGGCGCTCATCCTCTTGAGAAGGGCGCTACTGGAGTGGCGCGCTCCCAGCTAAGAAATCCGACCCTCGATAGAATGGATGTCCGTGGTTCGGGCGGCACTGGTGGCGAGGATGATCTCGATGCCGCGCACGACATCATCGACCGCCACCGTCGGGGCGCCGACCGATGCGATCTGCTCCGGTGCGAAGGGAATATGCAGGAAGCCGCCGCGCATCGGTATCGGATGCCGGCTGGCGATGTCCATCAGGGCATAGAAGATGTGATTGCAGACGAAGGTGCCGGCGGTGTTCGACACGGCGGCCGGCAGGCCCGCCTTGCGCATCTCGGCCACGCAGGCCTTGATCGGCAGCGTGCCGAAATGAGCGGCCGGTCCGCCTTCGATCACCGGCACGTCGATAGGCTGGTTTCCATCGTTGTCCTGGATACGCGCATCCTGGACGTTGATCGCCACCCGCTCCAGGCAGAGATCGGAACGCCCACCCGCTTGCCCGACACAGAGCACGATGTCGGGCCGGATCTCGGCGATGGCGGCGCCCAGGAGTCCGGCCGAGTAAGCATAGGAACAGGGCAGCTCGAGGGTATGCACCCTGACGCCAGCCACCTGCTTGGGCAGGCGGCTGACGGCGAGCCAGGAAGGATTGACGCTCTCGCCGCCGAACGCTTCGAAGCCGGTGACGAGCGCGCGCATTCCTACTTGTTGGCGGCGTCGACCGCGCGGCGCGCCATCACGCCGACGAGATGGGCGCGATATTCGGCGCTGGCATGGATGTCGCTATTCAGGTCATCGGCCGGAATCTTGATGTCCTTGATCGCCGCCGACGAGAAGTCCTTGGAGAGCGCATCTTCCATCGCCGTGACGCGGAACACCGAGGGACCGGCGCCGGTCACCGCGACACGCACGCCGCTGGCCGTCTTGGCCACGAACACGCCGACCATGGCGTAGCGCGACGCGGGATTGGGGAACTTCATGTAGGCGGCCTTGTCGGCCTTGGGGAAACTGATGGAGGTGATCAGCTCGCCCTCGCCCAGCGCCGTCTCGAACAGGCCCTTGAAGAAGCCGTCGGCGGTGTGCTTGCCGCTGGTGGTGGTGATGGTGGCATTGAGCGCCACGACGGCCGCCGGATAGTCGGCCGCCGGATCGTTGTTGGCCACCGAGCCGCCCATGGTGCCGCGGTTGCGCACCTGCGGGTCGCCGATGTGGCCGGCGAGATAGGCCAGCGCCGGGATGACGCTCTTGACGTCCGCCGAGCTCGCGACATCGGCATGCTTGGTCATGCCGCCGATCGTGACGGTGCCGCCATCGACCTTGATGCCGGCCAGCTCCTTGATGCCGCCCAGATCGACGACGTCGCTCGGCCGTGCCAGGCGCTGCTTCAGCGTCGGGATCAGGGTCATGCCGCCCGACATCGGGCGGGCTTCGGGCTTGCCCTTGAGCGCGGCTACGGCGTCGGCCAGCGACTTGGGGCGGTGGTAGGTGAAATCGTACATCTTGTTTCCTCCGTTTGCTGGGGCAGCCCTACTCGGCAGCTTGGCGATGGGCGCCCTGGATCGATTGCCACACGTTGAGCGGCGTGGCCGGCATCTCGACATGGCCGACGCCGATCGGCGCCAGCGCATCGTGGATGGCGTTCATGACGGCAGCCGGGGAGGCGATCGCGCCGGCCTCGCCGCAGCCCTTCACGCCTAGCGGATTGTGCGGGCAGGGCGTCACCTTGTAGCCGAGCTTGAACGACGGGAAGTTGTCGGCGCGCGGCATGGTGTAGTCCATGTAGGAGCCGCTGGTGAGCTGGCCCGACTCCTTGTCGTAGACGGCGGCTTCCATCAGTGCCTGGCCGACACCCTGGACGATGCCGCCATGGACCTGGCCCTCGACGATCATCGGATTGATGATGTTGCCGAAGTCGTCGATCGCCGTGAAACCGACGATCTCCGTCGTCCCCGTCTCGGGATCGATCTCCAGCTCGCAGATCTGCGTGCCGGCGGGATAGACGAAGTTCGCCGGATCGTAGAAGGCGTTCTCGTCCATGCCTGGCTCGATCTCGGCCAGCGGATAGTTGTGCGGGACGTAGGCCGCGAACACCGCCTGGGCCAGCGGCACGTTCTTGTCGGTGCCCGCCACCTTGAAGGTGCCGTTCTCGAACACGACGTCGGCGACCGACGCCTCCATCAGATGGGCCGCGATCTTCTTGCCCTTGGCGATGATCTTGTCGGCGGCCTTCATGATCGCCGATCCGCCGACGGCCAGCGACCGGCTGCCGTAGCTGCCCATGCCGAACGGCGTCGTGGCCGTGTCGCCATGGACGACCTCGATCTGGTCCATCGGCACGCCGAGCTTGTCGTGGATGATCTGGGCGAAGGTCGTCTCGTGGCTCTGGCCGTGGCTGTGCGCGCCGGTCAGGATCTGGACGTTGCCCGTGGGGTTGAACTTGAGCTGGGCCGATTCCCACTGGCCGACGCCGCCACCCAGTTGGCCGATGACCTGAGAGGGCGCGAGGCCACAGGCCTCGATGTAGGAGGAGAAGCCGATGCCGCGCAGCTTGCCACGCGACTTGGCCTCGGCGCGACGGCTCTCGAAGCCAGCGTAGTCGGCCATCTTCATGGCTTCGTCGATGATCGGCGGGTAGTTGCCCGAGTCGTACTGCAGCGCCACCGGCGTCTGATACGGGAAAGCCGTCGAGGGGATGAAGTTCTTCCGGCGCAGCTCGGCCGGATCGATCTTCATCTCGGCCGCCGCCTTGCTGACGATGCTCTCGATCACGAAGGTCGCTTCCGGACGGCCGGCGCCGCGATAGGCATCGACCGGCGCGGTGTGCGTCAGCGCCGCCTTCACGTTGGCGTAGATCAGCGGTGTCGTGTACTGGCCGGCCAGCAGCGTGGCATAGAGATACGTCGGCACGGCCGTCGAGAAGGTCGAGAGATACGCGCCCATGTTGGCGATCGTATCGACCTTCAGCGCCAGGAACTTGCCATCCTTGTCCAAGGCCAGCTCGGCATGGGTGACATGGTCGCGGCCGTGGCAGTCGGTCATGAAGGACTCCGACCGCTCCGCCGTCCACTTGATGGGACGGCCGACACGGGAGGAGGCCCACAGCACCATCGTCTCGTCGGCGTAGCAGAAGATCTTGCTGCCGAAGCCGCCGCCGACATCGGGAGCGACGACGCGCAGCTTGTGCTCGGGAATGCCCAGCACGAAAGCCGACAGGATCAGGCGCAACACATGCGGGTTCTGCGACGTCGACCAGAGCGTGTAGTTGCCCGTGCCCTTGTCATAGTCCGCCGCCGCGGCGCGCGGCTCCATGGCGTTGGGGATCAGGCGGTTGTTGATCAGGTCTAGCTTCGTGACGTGTGCCGCCGTGGCGAAGGCTGCATCGACATCGGCCTTCACGCCGATTTCCCAGTCGTAGATCAGGTTGCCCGGCGCCTCGGGATGGACCTGCGTCGCACCGGCGTCGAGCGCATGCGCGAGGTCGATAGTGGCGGGCCGTACGTCGTAATCGACCTTGATCGCCTCGGCGGCGTCCTTGGCTTCATCGTGGCTGTTGGCCACCACCATCGCGACCGTGTCGCCGACATAGCGCACCGTATCGACCGCCATCACCGGATGGGCCGGTGCCTTGTGCGGCTGGCCGTGCTTGTCCTTCACCACCCAGCCGCAGATCA
>CANIRG010000525.1 GCA_947469635.1 Rhodospirillales bacterium
GCGGCCAGGATCACGGCGTTGCGGGCCACGGTGCGCGGGCGGATGCCGACCATCAGCGCGGCCTCGCGGTTCTGGGCGATGGCGCGCATGGCGCGGCCGAACTGGGTGTGGCGCAGCACCAGGTAGAGGCCGCCGAAGGCCGCGAGCGCGCCGCCCGCCGCGATCACCCGCGTCCAGGTGATGCGGATCGAGCCGATCTCGATACCGTCGAAGCCATACTGCGTGTCGACCATCCGCGGCGTGGCGGAGAAGATGTACTGCATCACGTGGATGACGATGATGGAGAGGCCGAGCGTGATCAGGATGCTGCGCTCGAACTCGTCGGGCTTCAGCCGCACCAGCAGGACCTCGTAGACCACGAAGCCCACCAGCATTGACGCCAGTATCGCCACCGCCAGCGCCGGCCAGTAGAGGAGCCCCACCACCGGCAGCGCGAAGGTCATGGCGAAGGCGCCCAGCATCAGCAGCTCGCCGTGGGCGAAGTTGATGATCTCCATGACGCCGAAGATCAGCGATAGGCCGACGGCGATCAAAGCATAGAGCAGGCCGAGCGTGATGCCGTTCAGCGTGAGCTGAAGGAGGTAGACCGCGTCGATGGTCATTGCGGTTGAGTCATAGCAATTCCCGGACCACTCAAGCTGCTGTGTTGCGTCGCCAATAGCCGTTGACAGATAAACAAGAATCTTGCGAACGTGCAACTATCGAAACGATGTACCGATAATAGGTACACTTCGGCGAGATCCATGTCTGGGGAATCGAGAAGGGGAATGCGGATGAGAAAGCTCTTGTTGGCGGCTGCGATCGCAGGCGTTTCGGGCATCGGCTCGGCCGGCGCTCAGTCCATCCTGATCGGCGTGTCGACGCCGCAGACCGGCCCGGCGGCCGTGGCCTCCGAGTGGGAAATGTGGGGCGTCAACCTCGCCGTCGAGGAGATCAATGCCGCCGGCGGCGTGCTCGGCCGCAAGCTCGAGCTGATGGTGCTCGACAACAAGTGCAACCCGTCGGAAGGCGTCAACGTCGCCAACAAGCTGGTCGAGGCCAAGGTCGTGGCGATCGAGGGCGCGCACTGCAGCTCGGCCCATCTCGCCAGCATGAAGATCGTGGCCGACGCCAGGATCCCGATGGTGACCGGCATCGCGTCGAACCCGCAGATCTCGACGCTGGCCGGTCCCGGCCGCAACGAATATTCCTTCCGCATCAGCGCGTCGGACCAGAACATGATGGACGCGCTCGGCATCTATCTCGGCACCAAGAAGGTGTTCAAGACGGCGGCGATCATCGGCGAAGACACCGACTTCGGCCGCGGCGGCGCCGATGCCTTCAAGGCGGTCGCGGAGAAGGCCGGCGTCAGCGTCGTGTCGACCGACTTCCATCCGCAGAACGCGCCCGACTTCACCACCATTTTGACGCGCATGCAGCAGCGCCGCCCCGATGCCATCGCCACCTTCCAGGTCGGCGGCGATTCGCTCAACTTCCTGCGCCAGGCCATGCAGCTCGGCGTGCGCATCCCCTACACCGGCCGCATCGAGCTGGGTGGACGCAACCTGCCGATCATCGAGGCCGGCGGGCTGGAGAAGTCGGTCAGCGCCTGGCAGTACAGCGCCCATATCGACTCGCCGCAGAACAAGATCTTCGCCGACAAGATCATGGCCAAGCACAAGGCCGAGCCCTACCTGCAGACCTGGGCAGGCTACGATTCGATCCGCGTCATCGCCCAGGCGATCAAGGACGCCAACAGCACCGAGGGACCCAAGATCAAGGATGCCATCAAGAACATGACCTTCACCAACGTCATGGGCAAGACGGTGAAGTTCGATGACCACAACTCGGCCGGCCACTACGTCGCGCTGCACACGGTGCTGAACAAGAAGGTCGCCCTCGCCGACGTCGTCGAGGTCAAGTAAATCGCGGGACAGAGCATGCGCCGCCCGATCGCCGCCAAGCCGCGTCCGTTGCGCGGCGAGGTCAAGAAAGCGGCGGGCTCGCAATCGCTGGAACGCGGCCTCGATATACTGGAGACGATCGAGGCCGAGGGCGCCGATATCGGCGTGCGCGAGATCGCGCGGCGGCTGGGGCTCAGCCCGACCATCGTGCAGCGTCTGGTGAGCTCGCTCGCCCAGCGCGGCTATATCGAGAAGAACGCCGAGACCTCGCGCTATCGCCTCGGCTATCGCTCGCTGACGCTGGGCGCCAGCGGCGAGCACGACGCCGACTATTCAGTGGCGGCGCGGCGCGAGCTGGAGCGGCTGGCGCACGAGCATCGGCTGAACGGCTTCGTCTCGGTGCTGCGTGGCGGTCGCGCCGTCTATCTTCTGGCGGTGCAGGCCGACGGTCCCGTGGCGATCCGGGTGATCGCCGGCAGCGAGATGCCGTTGCACAGCACCAGCGCTGGCAAGGTGCTGCTGGCCTCCCTGGACGATGCCGAGGCGCGCAAGCTGCTGGGCAGCCGCAAGCTCCCCGCCATCACGCCGCATACGATCGTCGATCCCTCGATCCTCATCGCGTCGCTGGGCAAGGTGCGGCGGCAGGGGTATGCGACGGTCGTCGAGGAGAATATTCCCGGCGTGCTGTCTGTCGGCACCCCGATCCGCGACCGCAGCGGCGGCGTCGTTGCAGTGATCAGCGTGGCGTTTCCCAAATATCTCGACGCCGGCCTCACCCTGCAGAGCGTGACGCCTCTGGTGACCGATGCGGCGACGCGAATCTCGAGGATGATCGCGTAATCATGACACGGGCCTGGAGGCCCGCGGTCCAATGACGGCTTAACGCGGTCGGGCCAGCTCCTTGCGGCTGCGGCTGCGGATCTTCGCGACCTCGAGGACGATCGGCGCCAGCGGGGCGGCGGCATGCGCCGCATCGTGACGCTCGCGGTCGGCATCGCCGTAGAGCGTGGTGCGGATGCGCGAGGTGCGGCCGAGGTCGGAAATAAGCCGCTCCATCGCCGCGGGCGGCAGCTCCTCGCCATGCTCGGCGCCGGCGGCACGGGTGATCGATTCGTTCATCAACGTGCCACCGAGATCGTTGGCGCCCGCGTTGAGGCAATGCTTGGCGCCCTCGATGCCCATCTTCACCCACGAGGTCTGGATGTTCGGGATGTGGGGGTGCAGCGCGAGGCGGCCGACCGAATGCATCAGCACGGCCTCGCGGAAGGTCGGGCCCATGCGGGCCTGGCCCTTGAGCGCGATCGGCGCTTCGGCGGCGACGAAGGGCAGCGGCACAAGCTCGGTGAAGCCGCCGGTGTCCTTCTGCAGGTCGCGCAGCCGCAGCAGATGGCGCGCCCAATGCACTGGCCGGTCGACATGGCCGAACATGATCGTCGCCGTGGTGCGCAGCCCGACGCCGTGCGCGGCGCGCATGATGTCGAGCCACTGCTGGGTCGAGACCTTGTCGGGGCAGAGGATGTCGCGCACCTCGTCGTCCAGCACCTCGGCCGCGGTGCCGGGCAGCGAGCCCAGGCCGGCGTCGCGCAGCCGGGCGAGATAGTCGCTGAACGTCAGGCCGAGCGTGGTGGCGCCGTGCCAGACCTCGAGCGGGGAGAAGGCATGGACATGCATGCCGGGCACGGCCTCGCGAACGGCGCGGCAGACGTCGAGATAGTGCTCGCCGGTATAGTCGGGATGGATGCCGCCCTGCATGCAGACTTCGGTGGCGCCGCGGTCCCAGGCTTCCGAGGCGCGCCGCACGATCTCCTGCACCGTGAGGTCGTAGGGCGAGCCGCGCAGGTTGGCCGCCAGCTTGCCCTTGGAGAAGGCGCAGAAGCCACAGCGGAAATAGCAGATGTTGGTGTAGTTGATGTTGCGCACGACGGCGTAGGTGATCGTGTCGCCCACCATGTCACGGCGCAGCGCATCGGCCGCCCGCGTCACTGCCGCGAAGTCGCC
>CANIRG010000526.1 GCA_947469635.1 Rhodospirillales bacterium
AGCAACATGGACATGCCCTCGGGCGCCGGCCACGACGCCATGCACATCGCCAAGCTCTGCCCCGCCGGCATGATCTTCGTGCCCTGCGAGCGCGGCATCAGCCACAACGAGATCGAGAACGCCACCCCCTCCGACCTCGCCGCCGGCACACGCGTGCTGGTGGAGGTGCTGGAGGCACTCGCCAATCGTTGAGCCTTCATGCTCCTCTCCCTCGCTAGGGGGAGAGGCGGGGAGAGGGGGAGATGCACATCTCTTCCAACCCCCTCTCCTAACCTCTCCCCCTATCGGGGGAGAGGAACCTGAAAGAGCGATTTGACCATGTCCAAGAAACTCTCGTCCGAGCTCGTTGCGATCCTGTCCGACCTGATCGCGTTGCCGAGCCCCTACCCGCCCGGCACCAGCGTCGAGATCTGCGCCTATGCCGCCAAGCGGCTGAAGAAGGCGGGCTACAAGGTCGAGATCGCGACCAAGACCAAGGGCGTCGACAATGTCGTGGCGCGGATGAAGGGCAAGGCCAAGGGGCCGGTCATCGCCTTCAACGCCCATGTCGATACCGTGGGCGTGGGCGAGCGCGCCAACTGGAAGAGCGATCCCTTCAAGGCGCTGGTCAAAGGCGGCCTCGTCTACGGACTCGGCGCCGGCAACTGCAAGGGCAGCATGGCGGTGCAGATCTGGCTCGCGGAGGAGATCGCGCGGCGCGGCGGCCCGGCCAAGGGCGAGCTGATCTTCACCTTCGTGGCGGACGAGGAGAATCTCGGCCCGGACGGCATGGAGTTCCTGCGCGCGACCGGCAAGGTGCGGCCCGACGCGCTGATCCTGGGCGCGCAGACCGAGAACAACCTGATCGTGGCCGAGCGCGGCGTGATGTGGGCCAGGATCACGACCAAGGGCCACGCGGCGCATGCCGGCAATCCCGGTGCCGGCGACAACGCCATCCTGCGCATGATGCGCCTCGTGGGCACCCTCAGCTCCTACTACGACAAGGCGCTGGCGGATCGGAAGTCGGGCGCGATGAGCTCGACGGTGAACATCGGCATGTTCCACGGCGGCCACAACACCAACGTCGTGCCCTCCGCCTGCACCGTCGAGATCGACCGGCGCCTCCTGCCCGACGAGAAGGTGAAGGATGCCTTCAAGGAGCTGAAGCGCGTGATCGACGGGGTCGGTGAGCCGAAGAGCCAGTACAATGTCGAGTTCCTCACCGGCACCAACGGCTTCTTCGCGCCGGAGAACGGCCAGACCGTGGCGGCCTTCGAGGCGGTCGTGAAGAAGCAGACCGGCCGCAAGGTGAAATTCCTCAATGCGACTGGCGTGAGCGATGGCCGCTATTACGCCGACGATAATATCGAGATCATCAATTTCGGCCCCGGCTCGGGCGCGCAAGGTCATGCCGCGAACGAAAGCGTGCCCATTGCGTCCATGGTCGAGTCGGCGGAGATTCAGCTCGAAGTCGTGCAGCGACTGCTTTTTTGAGATCATCGCCGGGAGCGACAGCGAATGGACTACGACGCCATCGTCATCGGAGCGGGCATCTCGGGTCTCTACCAGCTCTATCGGCTGCGTGAGCTCGGGATGAAGGTCCGCGTGCTCGAAGCCGGCACCGGCGTCGGCGGCACCTGGTATTGGAACCGCTATCCCGGCGCCAGGTTCGACTCGGAGAGCTACTCCTACGCCTATTCCTTCTCCAAGGAGCTGCTGGAGGAATGGAACTGGAAGGAGCATTTCGCGCCCCAGCCGGAGACGCTCAGCTACCTCAACCACGTCGCCGACAAGTTCGACCTGCGCCGCGATATCCAGTTCAAATCGCGCGTGGCCGCGGCGCACTACCAGGACGAGACGTCGAGCTGGGACGTGACGCTGGAGGACGGCAGCAAATACAGCACGCGCTTCCTCATCACCGCCATCGGGCCGCTCTCGGCGCCGACCATGCCGCGCATCGAGGGCGTCGAGAGCTTCAAGGGCCAGTCCTGCCACACCGCGCGCTGGCCGCATGAAGGCGTGGACTTCGCCGGCAAGCGCGTGGCCGTGATCGGCACCGGCGCCACCGGCGTGCAGACCATCCAGGAGGTGGTGAAGACCGCGGGCCACCTCACTGTGTTCCAGCGCACGCCGAACTGGTGCGCCCCGCTGCACAACGGCAAGATCTCTGCCGACGAGATGCGCGAGATCCGTGCCGGCTACCCGGAGATGTTCAAGCGCTGCCAGGAGACCTTCGCCTGCTTCCTGCACACGCCCGACCCGCGCGCCACCACCGAGGTGACGCCGGAGGAGCGCGAGGCCTTCTTCGAGAAGCTCTATGGCGACAAGGGCTTCGGCATCTGGCAGGGCAACTTCCGCGACGTGCTGGTCGACAAGACGGCCAACGGCCTGCTGAGCGACTTCGTCGCGCGCAAGATCCGCAGCCGCGTGAAGGACCAGAAGGTCGCCGAGAAGCTCATCCCCAAGAACCACGGCTTCGGCACCCGCCGCGTGCCGCTCGAGACGAAATATTACGAGGTCTATAACCAGCCCAACGTCGAGTTGGTCGACATCAACGAGACGCCGATCGAGCGCATCACGCCCAACGGCATCAAGACTAGCGACACCGAGCGCGCCTTCGACATCATCATCTACGCCACCGGCTTCGACGCCATCACCGGCAGCTTCGACCGCATCGACATCCGCGGCGCGCAGGGCCAGAGGCTGAAGGACAAGTGGCAGGGCGGTCCCAAGACCTATCTCGGCGTGCAGGTCGAAGGTTTCCCCAACATGCTGATGCTGATGGGCCCGCACACGGCGCTGGGCAACATCCCGCGCAGCATCGAGTACAACGTCGAGTGGGTGACGGGCCTGATCCGCTACATGCGCGAGCACAATCTCACCCGCGTCGATGCGAGACCCGAGGGCGTGAAATCCTGGACCGACCATGTCATCGCGCTGGGCCAGGGCCTGCTGTCGAACGAGGTCGATTCCTGGATGACCGGCATCAACCGCAACGTCGAGGGCAAGCAGGTCCGCACCGTCGCGCGCTACAGCGGCAGCGCCCCGGCCTATCGCGCGCGCTGCAATGCCGTGGCGGCCGACGGCTATCGTGAACTGGCCTTGAGCTAGGAAGGAACCAACATGATCGGCACCCTGTCCCTGCGGCCGCTCGGCCCCACCATCGGCGCCGAGGTCACCGGCCTCGACGTGTCGCAAGCGCTCGACGACAGCATCATCCGCTGGCTCGCCGATTCGCTGGCCGAGCATGCCGTGCTCGTCCTGCGCAGCCAGAAGCTCGACGCCGCCCAGTTCGGCGCCCTCGGCCGCCGCTTCGGCGTGCCCAAGCCGCATCTGCTCGAAGGCTACCAGCATCCGGACTTCCCCGAGGTGTCGCTGGTGACCAACGTCACGCCCGACGGCAAAATCGACCCGTTTGGCGTCAAGCGCGCCACCACCTGGCACAGCGACGAGACCTACAAGCAGACGACGCCGCGGCTGGCCATGCTGCATGGCATCGAGATCCCGGCCGACGGCGGCGGCACGATGTTCGCCGAAATGCGCGCGGCCTTCGACACGCTGCCGCCGGCGACGCAGGAGCGGCTGCGCGGCATGACCGGCCTGCACCAGTTCACCGCCGGCCCCGCCGACGCCCGCAGCGCCTATGCCATGCGGGTCTCCGAGGAGAGCCTGCGCAACCTGATCGACTGGGAGCATCCCGCCGTCATCCGCCATCCTGGCAACGGCCGCGAGATCCTGTTCGTCAATCCGAGCCACACCCACGGATTCGTCGGCCTGGCCCCCGCCGAGGGCACCGCGCTCGTGGAGGAGCTGGGCCGGCATTCGGTGCAGCCCGAGTTCGTCTATCACCACCAGTGGCGCGTCGGCGACCTCGTGATCTGGGACGAGGTCTCCACCAT
>CANIRG010000527.1 GCA_947469635.1 Rhodospirillales bacterium
CGCGTTCACATGCTCGATCTGCCGCGGATCGGTCTCGTAGGCCGTGGGGAACTCGGCGGGTCGGGTGTAGGCGTTCTGGAGATCGACGTTCACCAGCGCGGGCTTGCGGCCAAAGCCGAAGCGGCGGCGGCTCGGGGCGGCCTTCACCATCTCGTAAAGCTCGCGGGCCGACTTGTTCGAAGTTTCCATGATCAATCCTTTTGGCAGGTCTCGACGAGGCGCGCATCCAGGGGGTGATCCGCTCCGCGCGTCGGGACGTAGGAGGGGCGGGAGGCCGAAGCATGCGCCGTGTAATTCTCGCGATGCTCCTGCTGGCAGGGATGCCGGCGGAGGCTTTCGCCACCAACGATCTCGCCTACGGTTCGGCGCTTTCCTTTGCCGCGGTCCGCAACGGCCAGACGATCGGCCGGCACGACCTGGCCTTCCAGCGGGACGGGGGCCGGCTCACGGTATCCACGTCGATCGATCTTGCCGTGAAGATCATGGGCTTCACCGCCTACCGCTATTCCCACCGCGCGCAGGAGGTTTGGACCGGCGACGTCTTCCAGTCGCTTGCGGCGGAGACCGACGATAACGGCAAGAAATTCTCGGTTCGGATCGGGCGCGGAGTGTCGCATCTCGACGTCGAACGCAATGTTCGGGCCGAAACACTCCGCGCGAGCCTGCCGCTTCAACTTCTGCCGTCGTCTCACTGGAATGTCCGGCAGGTTCGACAGTCGGCACTCGTGAACACCCAGGATGGCACCGAGGCGCGCATCCGGGTGTCGATCCTCGGCCGCGAGACGATCGCGACTGCGACGGCCCGCATCGACGCCATCCGCTATCGCTATGAAGGCGACATCAAGATGGACCAGTGGTTCGACGATTCCGGGCGCTGGGTGAAGATGTCGTTCGTCGTCTCCGATGGCTCGACCGTCGAATACATCCAGCAATAGCCGATCGGGCCCGCCTGAATCCGGCAGCATCGCTCTCCTGATCGGTGCTAAGGAACGGGATCACCCCTGTTCCGAGATCGCCCATGCTCCCCAGACCAGGCGTCACCGAGACGCTCGCCCGCTTCGTCGCCGACACCGGATGGGACGATATTCCCGATCCTGCAAAGCACGAGGCCAAGCGCGCGCTGCTGAACTTCTTCGCCGTGGCGCTGGCCGGCTGCCGCACCGAGCCGGTGGAGCTCGCGCTCGCATCGCTGGCGGAATTCTCGGGCGGCAAGCAGGCGACGATCGTCGGCCGCGCGGAGCGGATCGATGCCTTGAGCGCGGCCTTCCTCAATGCGGCCGGCGCCAACGTCTTCGACTATTGCGACACGCATCTGCCCACCGTCGTGCATCCGACGGCGCCGCTGGCGCCAGCGCTGTTGGCCATGGCCGAGCTTCGCCCGGTCACCGGCCCGCAGTTGCTGACTGCCTTCATCCTGGGCTTCGAGATCGAATGCCGCGTCGGCGCCGCGGTCTCGCCCGGTCACTATCCCCAAGGCTGGCACATCACCTCGACCTGCGGCGTCTTCGGCGCTGCGCCGGGGGCGGGCAAGCTGCTCGGCCTGTCGACGCAGCAGCACGTGTGGGCGCTTGGCAATGCCTCGACCCAATCCGCGGGCCTGTGCGAGTGCCTGGGCTGGCCGGCCAAGAGCGTCAGCGTCGGCAATGCCGCGCGCAACGGGCTCTTCTCGGCGCTGCTCGCGGCAAAGGGATTTTCCGGACCCGCCGAGCCGATCGCCGGCGCGCAGGGCTTCCTCGCCGCCATGGGCGAGCCGCCGGATTGGGCAGCGCTGCTGGATGGGCTGGGCGAGAGCTGGCAAGTCGCCAACAACTCGATCAAGCCCTATCCTTCGGGCTTCGTGATCCATCCGCTGCTCGATTGCGCGCTCGACTGGCGGCGCGCCCATCCCGGCGTGGCCGTCGAGCGTGTGGTCGTGCGCGGCAATCCGCTGCTGAAGCAACGCACCGACCGGGCCGTCGTGGCGACCGGCCGTGAGGCACAGGTGAGCCTGCAACATGCCGTGGCGGCGGCGCTCGTGCTTGGCAAGGCCGGGTTGGATCAATTCACCGACGCCTGCGTGAACGATCCAACGGTGGCCGCGCTGCGCCAGAAATTCGAGGTGGCGAGCGATCCCGCGATCTCCACCATCGCAGCGGAGATGGACATCTGGACGGTTGGTGGCGCCAAGCACAGCGTCTCGACGCAGGCGGCGCGTGGGAGTGCCGCCAATCCGCAGAAGGATTCGGAGATCGAGGACAAGCTGCGCATCGAGGCCGAGAGCTGGCACCCCGGCTATGATGTGCAAAGGCTGATCGATGCGGTGTGGTCGCTCGACAAGAGCGGCGATGTCTCGACCCTCGCCGCCCTCACCGTGCCGGGCTGACTACTCGACCGAGACGTTGGCGTCGGCGGCGACCACCTTCCACGTGGCGATGTCCTTCTGGATGAAGGCGGCGAATTCCGCCGGCGTATCACCGACCGGCTGCATCGCCTGCTTGCTCAGCAGGTCCTTGATCTCGGGATCGCGCAGCGCCTTCACCACTTCGGCGTTGAGCGTCTTGATGATCTCGGGCGGCGTCCTGGCGGGCACGAGGATGCCGTGCCAGGCGACGGCTTCGAGATCGGGGAAGCCGCTCTCCATCAGGGTCGGAACTTCCGGCGCGACGGGCGAGCGTTGCGGGCTGCTGACCGCGAGGGCTCGAAGCGTCCCCGACCGCATGTGCGGCAGCACGCTGACCGGATCGCCGAACACCATCGTGACCTGGTCGGCGATGACATCGGCCACCGCCAGCGCCGTGCCGCGATAGGGGATGTGGGTCATCTTGATGCCGGCCTTGCGGCTGAACAGCTCGGTCATCAGGTGATTGGCGGCGCCGACGCCGGTCGTGCCGTAGTTCAACGCGCCGGGCTTGCTCCTGGCCAGCGCCACGAACTCCTGCAGCGTCCTGGCCGGCAGCTTGCCGTTGACGACCAGCACGTAAGGATAGGAGTTGGTCATGACGACCGGCGCCAGATCCTTCACCGGATCGTAGGGCAGGTTCTTGTAGACCGCCGGATTGATGGAGATCGGGCCGGACTGGCCCAGCAGCAGCGTATAGCCGTCCGGCGCCGACTTCGCGACCAGATCGGTGCCGAGGATGGAACCGGCGCCGCCCTTGTTCTCGACCAGGATCGACTGGCCAAGGCTGTCGCCGACGCGACGTCCGAGGATGCGGGCGACCGCATCGGCGCCGCCGCCCGGCGCGTAGGGGACGATGAAGCGGATGGGCTTGTTCGGCCAATCGGCGGCCAGGGCAGGTCTCGCTCCGCCCTGGGCCGCCAGCGCCAACAACACGGCGCTGCGTCGTGTCAGCATCATCGGTCTCAGCTCGCGCTTCTGTAGACGGCGTTCTCGGCGCGCGTGTCGGCGATGGAGAACCAGCGATGCTGGTTGTTCCGGAACTGGCGCCAGTTGGTGAGGATCTTCTTGAACTGCTCGTTGGCCGCCGCTTCCTCATCGAGGACGGATTCCAGCGCCACGCGCAACGCCTTGATGATCTCCTCCGGCAGCACCGACAGCTGCGTGCCGGCGGCCACCAGGCGGGCGATGGCATCGGCGTTCTTGGCGTCGTAGGAGGCCAGCATCTCGGTCATGGCGTAGTCGCAGGCATACCGCAGCACCGCCTGATAGCGCGGCGGCAGCGACGCCCAGGCCGCCTTGCTGATCATCATCTGATTGACCGCCTCGAGCTCCATGACGCCGGGCGTGTAGTAGTATTTGGCGACCTTGTTGAAGCCGAGCTTCTCGTCGTCGTAGGGGCCGACCCATTCGCAGGCGTCGATCGTGCCGCGCTCCAGCGCCGGATAGATGTCGCCGCCGGCGATCTGCTGCGCCACCACGCCGAGCTTGGCCATCA
>CANIRG010000528.1 GCA_947469635.1 Rhodospirillales bacterium
CACCACCCCGACACCGCCACGTCCCACGGCGCAGCCCCGGCTCGGCCTGCCGCCGATCGGTGGATCTCCCGAGGCCACCAAGCCGCCCCAAACCCAGCCACCAACCCCGGCTCAGCCGCAACCCCCGCCGCCGCCCGAGCCGCAGCAGGCCTTGGCGCCGCCGCCGCCGACGCCGACGCCCGAACCACCGCCCACGCTCGACAAGCTCCTGCCGCCGATAGCGACGCCCCCCGCGCCGCTGACCTCACGCGATATTCCCAAGCCAGCCCCACCGCCGCCGCCATCCCCGCCGCCAAAGCCGCGCCCAGCGCCACAGCAACCAGCACAGCAACAACCACAGCAGCAGCAGCAACAGGCACTCAAGCCATCGCCGCTCCGCCAGACGCCGCCCGGTGCCCCGACGACGGGGCCATCGCCAGCCCCATCGGTCACGTTCCAGAACCCGGCCGAGGCCTACAGGGTAAACCGCGTGAAAGACGAGTACCTCTGGCGGGTCGCCCAGAAGATCTCGCAGTATCACTACGCCGCGCAGAACCAACGCGAGCAGGGCGCCTTGGTGGTCCGGCTGGTGATCGCGCGCGACGGCAGGCTGGTCGACGCCGGCATCAGCCGATCGAGCGGCGTGCCGGCCCTCGACAAGGGCGCCGTGGAAACCATGCGCGCGGCGTCACCCTATAGCCCCCTGCCGGCGGAAATCGCCGGCGCGGCCGTCGAGTTCATCCTGCCGCTGAATTTCGCTTATCGTCAGTAGTCAGGCGAAATCCTGCGCCAGCGCCGTACGAACGGCCGGCGGCATCACGGCCATATGGCCATAGTTGGCGTGATCGAAGCCGACGACGACATCGCCCTCGCCGCCGCGGAATGCCGCGATCTCGTCCGCGGGGAAAGCGAAGCGCACGAACTGCACCGACGAGGCCTTGCCGTCGTCGCGCGTGCGTTCCTGGTCGTCTTCCGGCAAGCCGCGGATCGTGGCGCCACCGACGCGGATGAAGGCGTGGCGCTCGACGCCGCCCAGCATCCCCAGAACGCGGGTGCGGCGGATCGGATCGTCGATCTCGAACATCACCGTGGCCACCAGCTCGGCGCCCTGCGGAATCAGCGGATTGTACGCGGCGAGCTCGTCGGGCAGCTGCTCGGCGCCGCCCTTCTCGATGAACAGCATCTCGTGCACCTGATGCAGCATCGTGTCGTAGGACTCGAAATAGAAGGTGGCGAAGGGGCCGACCTCGAGCCGGCGGTTCTTCTTCACCTCGGAGATGCGGCGACGGCGGTCGGCGCGCTCCTTGGCATAGTCGGCGAGCGCCAGGATGGCCGACGGCTCGATCTTGCGCAGGCTGGTCATAGCTTGTCCTCGATTCCATAGGCCCGCGCCATCAGCTCGATCGGATGATCGGCACGGGAGGGCTTGGGGCGTTGGTCGCCGGAAGTGAGCTCCATCACCTGCATCAGGTGATCGGCAGCCAGCGGGCATTCCGAGGCGACGAAGGCCGTGTCGTTCTTGAGCGCCGCCTGGGCGGCGGGCTTGCCGACCTTCACTGCCGTCTCGAAATGCTCGGTCCGGGCGCCCCAGATGCCGCCATGGCCGCTGCAGCGCTCGATCACCGCCACGCGCGTGCCGGGCACCAGGCGCAGCATCTCGGCCGCCTTGGCGCCCATGTTCTGGGCCCGTGCATGGCAGGCGAGATGGACACTGACGCCACCCTCGATCGACTTCAGCCCCGGCGCCAGGCCGTGCTTCTTGGCGATATCGACCACATATTCCGACAGGTCGAACGTGGCCTGCGCCAGCCGTTCGACGGCCGGATCCTTGGGCAGCAGCAGCGCCCATTCGAACTTCAGCATCAGCGCGCAGGAGGGCGTGAGCGCCACCACGTCGTAGCCCTTGTCGATCCAGGGCAGCAGCGCTGCCGTCACCGTGTGCGCGGCCGCGGCCACGGCTTCGAGGTCGCCCAGCTCGAGCTTGGGCATGCCGCAGCAGGCGGGATGGACCACCTCGGTCTCGACGCCGTTCATTGCCAGCACGGCGCGGGTGGCGGCACCGATGCCGGTATTATGGAAGTTCACGAAGCAGGTGGCATAGAGCACGGCCTTGCGCTTGCCGAAGGCGGGCGCCGCCGGATTGGGCACCGCTCCCTCACGCAAGGCGCGCAGCTCGAAGGTCTCTCCGGCTTGCGCCGGCAGGCGCGCGCCGTGGTGGATGCCGGCCACCTTCTCCAGCGTCTGGCGCATCGGCACGTTCTTCTCGTCGGTCGCCCAATTGACCAGGCTGGAGACGAAAGTGCCGAGCCGGCCGGTGCGGTCGGTGTCGGCGAGCTGGTTGGCGGTGAAATCGACGCCGTGCTTCTTCGCCTGCACCGCGCGGTGGCGCAGCATGAGGTGCGGGAAATCGACGTTCCAGGCGTGCGGCGGCACGTAGGGGCACTTGGTCATGAAGCACATGTCGCAGAGCGTGCAGGCTTCCTCGACCTGGGCGTAGTCAGCCTTGCTCACGCCGTCGATCTCGCCGGTCGGGCCATTGTCGATCAGGTCGAACAGCCGCGGGAAGGAATCGCACAGGTTGAAGCAGCGCCGGCAGCCGTGGCAGATATCGAACACCCGCTCCATTTCCTTTTCGAGCGCCTGCTCGTCCCAGAACCAGGGATTCTGCCAATCCAGGGCATGGCGGGTGGGAGCTTCGAGACTGCCTTCACGCATAACGGACTCTCTTGATGGGCGGACTGACGATAAAGGGCGGACGAAAAAGGGGACCCGTTTGGGTCCCCCTTCACGAAAGCCGCAAAGGGCTCAGTCCATCGTATCGAGCGCTTTCTGGAAGCGGCCGGCGTGGCTCTTCTCAGCCTTCGCCAGGGTCTCGAACCAGTCGGCGATCTCGCCGAAGCCTTCCTCACGCGCGGTGCGCGCCATGCCCGGATACATATCGGTGTATTCGTGCGTCTCGCCCGCGATGGCTGCCTTGAGGTTGCTGCCGGTCGGGCCGATCGGCAGGCCGGTCGCCGGATCGCCGCTCACCTCGAGGAACTCGAGATGGCCGTGCGCATGGCCGGTCTCGCCTTCCGCGGTCGAGCGGAACACGACGGCCACATCGTTGTAGCCTTCGACGTCGGCCTTCTGGGCGAAATAGAGATAGCGACGGTTGGCCTGGCTCTCGCCCGCGAACGCCGCCTTCAGATTGCCTTCAGTCTTGGATCCCTTGAGGTCCGCCATGGTCTTCTCCCTTGGAAAGCCCAAGAATGGTCGCGCCCGACAGAGGCGTCAAGCAGATTAGAATTATTCTAAAAGGTGAAAATGATTCGCATGCGCGGTGCCTAACGGCGCACGCGCACGATCACGTCAACTCGCGAAAGCTTCGTGCCCTTGGGCGGCGTCGGCAGGCCGGCGACCGTGACCTTGTCGGACGGAAAATCGTGAAGCTCACCATCCGTCTCGATGAAGAAATGATGATGGTGCGACATGTTGGTATCGAAATACGACCGTCCCGGAGCGACCACGACCTCGCGCAGCAGACCGGCATCCCTGAACTGGTTCAGCGTATTGTAGACGGTGGCCAGCGAAACCCTATGTGATGTGGCCTTCACCTCGGCATGCAGGCCTTCGGCGGTTACATGACGGTCGCCGCCTTCGAACAGCACCCGCGCCAAAGCCACCCGTTGGCGGGTGGGGCGAAGGCCGGCCGCCCGCAGGCGGACGGCGAAATCGGGTATGGCCGAGGAAATCATCCGCACCATATGTAAGCACTGTCGGAAGACCTGGAAAGGGGCTTCCGGCCGATTCGGCGGTTTGCGTAAGACGTTCCGCGTCCTTATTCTCCGCCGATTCGTGGGTCGACCCCGCCGCGGACGGTGAA
>CANIRG010000529.1 GCA_947469635.1 Rhodospirillales bacterium
AGCGCCGACGAATGCCCGTCGTGTCGATCACGCATCGAGTCTACGGCCTGCCTTGCAATTGGCCACGCCTTCCACGAGTCTATTGATGCGTTGTTAACCGCGTCCCGATTCTATTCTTCGAATCTGTTATTTCTCACCAGACCCTAAGTCGAAGACTCGCTCCTTGCCTCTTTCGCCTTTCTCTGAAGCAAGTTTCGCCTCGAGGCGCGTCAGCCGCCTGCTTGCTCGATTAGGGTATCCTACCAATTCTTCGAAGGAATCGAACTCGACCTTCGTGCCATCCGAGAGCAACCCCGAATAAACCGGCGTGGGCGTTGGATCAATTTCCAGGGATGCCGCAATCTGCTCCAGCACGCGGTTCATTTCTTCGAACGCTTGCTTCGTGACGACGACTGCGCCCTTGATCTCAATCGTCTCATGCGTCCGCATTTTGCGCGTCTCGTCCCCTAAGGTAAGCACTTTACCACACGTGACCCACCTCAGCACCTCTGCGTCTTCCTGACCAGATTCGCCGGGTCTCAACAGAATTATCCGACCTTCCGGCAGGAAAGGATTCCAAAGTCTTGGACAACTTGTCCAAGTTCTTGGGCGGCACTTCGGTTAGCCCTTGCCTATGGCTCGCCCGACCCGGCCTTGGACGGGTACGTTCAAGCGGTTGCATGTCCGGCGGAAGAAGCATCCACGCAAGCCTCAACACCAAGGCCGTCTGACGATGCCCTCCGAACACATTATCCAGGGGCCGCTCAACATGTTGCACGCGAGGCCTGATACCATCGCAGCTCGCGAGAAGCCTTTACAGCTGGGGCCTCCAGAGTTGCCCGGTTCGGGAGCGTCTAGTTCGGAGACCACAGCGCTCTCCATATCAATTCCGAATTTTTCTACTGCCGCCGCGCCACTGGAGTGGCGCGCTCCCAGCAATGACCTTGACTCACCCCGGACGTCGCCCATATTGTTAACCCTATGGTTAACTATCAAGCTCCCGCCCTCGACCGCACCTTCGCGGCCCTCGCCGACCCGACGCGGCGCGCGCTGCTGGCGCGGCTCGATGCCGAAGACACCGTCACGGTGAGCGATCTCGCGCGGCCGTTCCCGGTGTCGCTGCCCGCCATCATGAAGCATCTCGACGTGCTGTCGGACGCGGGGCTGATCACGCGGGTCAAGACCGGGCGCACCGTCGCCTGCCAGCTCACCCCGGCGCCCATGGAGCAAGCGATGAACTGGCTCGCCCACTACGAGCGCTACTGGACGGCGCAGCTCGACCGGCTCGCCGCCTTTCTGGAGGAAGACAAATGGACGCCAAGCCCAGCCTCACCCTCAAGCGCCGCCTCAAAGCCGCGCCGGAAAAAGTCTACGAAGCGTGGACGCACCCCGAGCAAATGACGCGCTGGTGGGGCGTCACGCCTCACCCCAACAAGCCGATCGCCGAAACAGACCTGCGCGTCGGCGGACGCTTCCGGGTGCAGTTCTGGGGCGAGAGCGGCGAGCATCACGCGGTGGGCGGCGTCTATCGTGAGATCGTGCCCGGCCGGCGCCTCGTGTTCTCGTGGGCGTGGCAGAGCACGCCCGAGCGCGAATCGCAGGTCACGGTCGATCTCAAGCCGGTCGACGACGGCACGATGCTGACGCTCACCCACGAGCAGTTCTTCAGCGAGAAGGCGCGCGACGATCACGGCGTCGGCTGGAACGGCGCGCTGAACAATCTCGAGCGGCTGTTTCCGTGAGTCTCGACTTCTACCGGCAGCCGGTCGACATGACCGATCCGGCGGAGCAGGCGAGCCTGTTCGACGGCCTGCCGCGCGAGCCGGCCGCGCTGGCCACGGTCGTGCAAGGGCTCTTGATGCACGAGCATATCGCGCCGGCCTATGGGCTCACCCTCTCGGCCGCCCAGCATGGCGAGGCGCATGTCCGCGCCGTCGACCGGATGCTCGACGGCATCGTGGCGCACGATCCGCGACCGCTCGGCGAGGCGCGGCCGGTCGGCGAACGCCAGGTCGGCGTCTGCCGCCACTTCACGCTGCTGCATGTGGCGTTGCTGCGCCATCACGGCGTGCCGGCGCGGGCGCGCTGCGGCTTCGGCGCCTATTTCGAGGCGGGCAGGTTCGTCGACCATTGGGTCACGGAATATTGGAACGAGGCGCTCGGCCGCTGGCTGCTGGTCGACGCGCAGCTCGACGCACGCCAGCGCGCGCTGTTCAACATCGGCTTCGATCCGCTCGACGTGCCGCGCGACCAGTTCGTTGTCGCGGGTGACGCCTGGCGCCTCTGTCGCGACGGCAAGGCCGATCCCGAGGCCTTCGGCATCCTCGACATGCACGGGCTGTGGTTCATCGCCGGCAACCTCATCCGCGACCTGGCCGCGCTCAACAATCGCGAGATGCTGCCGTGGGACGTGTGGGGCGCCATGCAACTCGCCGACGACGGGCTCGACCTCGCCTTGTTCGATCGGCTGGCCGCGCTCACCCGCGATCCCGATGCGCACCTCGACGAGCTGCGCGCACTCTACGCGAGCGACGAGCGCCTCATCGTGCCTGCCACCGTCTTCAACGCCGTCCTCAACCGACCCGAATCAGTTTGATCAGGGAGACCGACATGCCAGCGCACCAGACCGTATCCCGCGAGCAATGGCTCGCCGCCCGCCGCGACCTGCTGGCCAAGGAGAAGGAGCTGCTGCGCGCCCGCGACAAGCTCCGCGAGGAGACGCGCGCGCTGCCGTGGGTGAAGGTGGAGAAGCAGTATCTGTTCGACGGGCCGGACGGCAGGCAGACGCTCTCCGACCTGTTCGCCGGCCGCAGCCAGCTCATCGTCAATCATTTCATGCTGGGACCGGGCTGGACGGAGGGCTGCGTCGGCTGCTCCTTCGGCGCCGACCAGCTCTCGGGCTCGGTCGTGCATCTGGTCAACCACGACGTGATGTTCGTGGCCGTCTCGCGAGCGCCCTGGGCGGAGATCGCGCCGTTCCGGAAACGCATGGGCTGGGACTTCAAGTGGGTGTCGTCCAGCGGCTCGGACTTCAATTTCGACTACCACGTCTCCTTCACCGAGGCCGACCGCGCCACCGGCAAGGCCTTCTACAATTTCGAGACGATCGACTATGCCGGCGAGGAGCTGCCCGGTTTCAGCATCTTCACCAAGGATGAAGCCGGCGCCATCTTCCACACCTACTCCGTGTTCGCGCGCGGGACGGAGCTGGTGGAAAGCGTCTACGGCTTCCTCGGCGTCACGCCCAAGGGCCGCAACGAGCCACCCGGCGGCAACCTCACGGCGTGGGTCCGCCACCACGACAAATATGAGGAAAAGGCCGCGAATTCCTGCTGCCACGGTTAGTGGCGGAATGCGGAGATCTCTCGCTGCGCTCGGGATGACGCGATTTTCCTGGTTTGGCGCAGTGCGCCGACCAAAGAAACTGCGTCATCCCGAGCGCAGCGAGGGATCTCGCCTCCACGTACGACGGTCAATGTTTGATTCGATCCATCCGGCCGGTTGGGTGTAAACTGCCGGCCTGCAGCTAGGGAGACTGACATGCCTGCACTCTCGCTCGACCATTGGAATATCTACTGCAAGGATCTCGGGGCCACCGTGCGCTTCTACGAGCGCTACGTCGGCCTCACGGATGGCGACCGCCCGCCGTTCAGCTTTCCCGGCGCCTGGCTCTATGCCGGCGAGAAGGCGATCCTGCATCTCGTGTCGGAGACCGGCAGCAAGGGTCACGGCAGCGGCGCCATCGACCATGTGGCGATCAACTGCGAGGACATCCGCGGCACCATCGACCGCATCAAGGCCGACAACATCCCCTTCGAGGTGAAGAAGGTGCCGGCGCGGCCGTTGCAGCAGGTCTTCCTGC
>CANIRG010000530.1 GCA_947469635.1 Rhodospirillales bacterium
ACGCGCGTGGTCCCTATGGTGATCGCGACCATGACGGCATCCCCAACCGCTACGACCGGCGTGACGATCGTGGTCCTTATGGTGACCGCGATCACGACGGCATCCCCAACAAGTACGACCGTCACGACAACCGGCGCTAGCCGGTCCCGGGACGAGGAGAGCGGGGCGCTTCGGCGCCCCGCTTTTCGTTTGTGCTCTTTTCACGCGCGGTGGCTTTTCGTCTATGATCGGTGTCCAATTAAAAACAAGGAAACGCCGTGCCGCTCCGCGCCAACCGCTTCGGTCTCTCCGTCGCCCTCGCCACGCCTTTTGCAGAAGATCGCTCGATCGACCTGCCGCGGCTCGTCGCGCATGGGCTGCAATCGCTGGCCGATGGCTGCGCCAGCCTCACCGTCTTCGGCACCACGGGCGAAGGCGCCTCGCTCGGGCTGAACGAACGCCAGCGGGCGCTGGGCGCGCTGGCCGGCGCCGGTGTCGATCCCCGGAGCCAGCTCGTGATCGGCATCGCCGCCAGCTCGGTCGAGGATGCGATCGCCCAGGGCCGCGCCGGGCTGATGCTGGGCTGCCCCAGCTTCCTCCTCGCGCCGCCCTTCTATTTCAAGGGTGCGGGCGACGAGGGGCTGTTCGACTGGCTCGCCGCCGTCCTGACGGGCCTCGGTCCGAAGGCCAGCAATGTCATCCTCTATCATATCCCGCAGGTGACCTCGGTCGGCCTGTCGGTGGATCTCGTCGACCGTCTCAAGAAGGCGTTTCCCGGCCAGGTCACCGGCGTGAAGGACTCATCGGGCGACTGGAACAACGCGCAGGCGCTGCTGAAGCAGCATGGCGACCTTCACATCCTGATCGGCGACGAGCGCCTGCTGGCCAAGGCGATGAACCTCGGCGCCTCAGGTACGATCTGCGGCCTGGCAAACATCGCGCCTGATTTCATGCAGGCGCCGGTCAACGGCATCGAGGAGCCGCGCGTCAACGCCATGATCGAAGTCGTGCTGCCCTATGCGGTCACGGCGGCGGTGAAGCTGCTGGTCGGCCAGCGCCGCAACGACCCGGTCGCCTGGTCGCGCATGCGGGCGCCGCTCAGGTCGCTGGGCGAGGCCGAGGCCCGCAAGCTCTACGCCGCCATCGACGCCATTCGCGCCAGGCGTGCTGCGTAGCGTCGTTCTGCTCTTGCTCCTGCCGGCAGCAACCGCATCGGCTGCCGGTCGGACACCGCAGGAGAACAGTGCGCCGCCATCGCCTCAGTGCCTGATCAAAGGAAACGTCAACCTGAAGGGCGTGCGCATCTATCATCCGCCGGGTTGTCGCCACTACAATGAGACGATGATCGACCCCAGGCGCGGCGAACGCTGGTTCTGCAGCGAAGCCGAAGCGGTGGCCGCCGGCTGGCGACAAACCAAGGTCTGTTGATCGACGGCAGGTCGGGTGAGTACCCTTCGATATATTGAGAGGAAAGATCCAATGACCGCACCGCTCACCATCCGGCTGCATCCCAACGACAACGTCGTCGTGGCGCGCATGGATATCCTGCCCGGCACCAGGGTCGAGGGCGATGTCGCCGCCGCGACCAGCGTGCCGCCCGGCCACAAGATCCTCACGCGCGCGGTCGGGAAGGGCGAGGCGCTGCGCAAGTACAATCAGATCATCGGCTTTGCCGCCGAGGATCTGGCGCCGGGCGCGCACATCCATACGCACAACTGCGTCATGGGCGATTTCGAACGCGACTATGCCTACTGCGCCGATGCGCGGCCGACCGACTACATCGTGCCGCCGGCGACCTTCCAGGGCTATCGCCGCGCCGACGGCCGCGCCGCCACGCGCAACTACATCGGCATCGTGACGACGGTGAACTGCTCGGCCGCGACCAGCCGCATGATCGCCTCGCGGATCGAGCCGCTGCTGGCGCAGTTCCCCAACATCGACGGCGTGGTGCCGCTGACCCATGGCGGCGGCTGCGGCATGGCGGCGTCGGGGCTGGAGATGGACGTGCTGCGCCGCACCCTGTCGGGCTACGCGCGCCATCCCAACATGGCGGCGGTCGTGGTGCTGGGGCTGGGCTGCGAGACCAACCAGATTTCCGGCCTGATGAATGCCGAAGGCCTCAAGGAAGGGCCCAAGCTGATTCCGATGGGAATCCAGGACGAGGGCGGGGTGTCCAAGACGGTGATGCGTGCTGTCGGCTTCCTGAAGGAGCTGCTGCCCGAAGCGAATGACGTGACGCGCGTGGCGATCCCGGCCAGCGAGCTGATCCTCGCGCTGCAGTGCGGTGGCTCGGACGGCTATTCCGGCATCTCGGCCAATCCGGCGCTGGGCGTCGCGGTCGACCTGCTGGTGCGGAACGGCGGCTCGGCGGTCCTGTCGGAGACGCCGGAGATCTACGGCGCCGAGCATCTGCTGACGCGCCGTGCCGTGAGCCGCGAGGTCGGCGAGAAGATCGTGCAGCGCATCAAATGGTGGGAAGACCATTGCGCCCGCACCGGCGGCGAGATGAACAACAACCCCTCGCCAGGCAACAAGGCGGGCGGCCTCACCACCATTCTCGAGAAGTCGCTGGGCGCGGTGGCCAAGGGTGGCACGACCAACCTGGTCGACGTCTACGAATACGCCCAGCCCATCACGGCCAAGGGCTTCGTCTATATGGATTCGCCGGGTTACGATCCGGTGTCCGCCACGGGGCAGATCGCGGGCGGTGCAAATATTTTGTGCTTCACAACCGGCCGTGGCAGCGTGTTCGGCTGCAAGCCGGCGCCCTCGCTCAAGCTCGCGACGAATAGCTCGCTCTACCGACGCATGACGGACGACATGGACATCAACTGTGGCACCGTCGTCGATGGCGAGGAGACGATCCAGGCCAATGGACAGAGGATTTTTGAACTGATCCTGCAAACAGCTTCGGGCCACAAGACCAAGTCAGAGGTCCTGGGCATCGGCGACGACGAGTTCGAGCCGTGGAAAATCGGCGCAACGATGTGAAATTTTGCAGGGTCGGGATGCAACTCTCCCGACCCGCTGGCGTTTGCTTCCTGTATGCGGCGCTTCGACTTCAAGAACTTTGGCCGTGCCTTGGCGGCCCTGCCCCTAGCGGCGACGGACTACCCACGAGCTTTCCACCAAATTCCACGAGTTGTTCGCAGGCCGCTGCAACGGGCGCAGGGGTCTGCGCCTCCGTGTCTGCTCGTCTAACGCCAGGGAGAGAGAGTGATGGCAAATGGCACCGTCAAGTGGTTCAACGCCACCAAGGGTTTCGGCTTCATCCAGCCGAACGACGGCGGCAAGGACGTGTTCGTCCATATCAGCGCCGTGGAGCGCTCCGGCCTCAACGGCCTGAACGAAGGCCAGAAGATCAGCTACGAGATCGCCACCGAGCGCGGCCGTTCTGCGGCTGTGAATTTGAAGTCGGCCGACTGACACCGGTCTGCTAAGAAGACAGCGGCGCCCCAAGCGCCGCTGTTTTCGTTTGGGTCGCTGTTCGGGGGGACAGGTGACGGCCGATCTGCACTATCTATCGCTCGATGAGGCTGCGCGGCGCCTGAAGGCGCGCCTTCTGTCGTCGGTCGAGGTGACTGAGGCGATGCTCGGCCGTATCGCCAGCCTCGATCCCGGGCTGCGCAGCTACGCTACCGTCACGGCGGAACGCGCCCTGGCCGATGCCGCCCAACGCGACGCCGAAACAACCTCGGGGACGTCGCGCGGCCCCCTTCATGGCGTGCCCATCGCGGTCAAGGATCTCTGCGAGACGGCGGGAATCGCCACCGCCGGCGGCACCGCCATCTATCGCACCAATATCCCGGCCAGGGACGCCACCGTCGTGGCGCGGCTGAAGGCGGCCGGCGCGGTGATCCT
>CANIRG010000531.1 GCA_947469635.1 Rhodospirillales bacterium
GCTCCTGATTGACGCTGCGCGACGATCAAGACCCATCATCGCCGTCAATCAGCTTGTAAAACACGCGGCCAACGACAATCATTAACCATCCGGCCGCTTCTTCTCATCTTGATTGTCGCGCCCCTCTCATCCTGATTGTCGCGCCACAGGGCCCACATCCGCTGTCGGTAGCATATGTCGAGGCTCTCAAGGCCCTGCGCGTCTCAACCCGCCAAATGCTCCTCTCCGGCGCCCTGCAGGCAGTCGCAATGGAGATGGGCGCCATCGAAGCGCAATATATCGAAGTCCTCCCGCTGCATTGGCGAATGCTTGGCATAAAGAGCTGGGAGAGCAGCACGGCCTTCAGAAAGCCGGGACCTGCTCCGCTGTATCATGCGCTGATCTATAGTCGCGAGGATTACGATCGAACGGTCGCTGCTACAGTTGATGCGCGACCTCTCGGGATGGTCGGCAACCCCCGACGAGCGCCCACGATGGCCGACCGGATCCACGCAATCCACGCTCAGGCTTCCGAAGGGACGAGGAGCAGCTGGAAGACCAAATCGGACGCAGCCAGATGGATTCGCCAGACGCTCGACAAGAAGGGGGACGACAAGAATGCCCGGCGCCATGTGCAGCTCGTTCTTCGGGCAGAGCTGGACGCGCAATTTCCGGATGCACCGGATGGAAAGACAGAGAGGTGAAAAGCAGAGGTGAACGAATGATTCATCTGTTCACGCCTATCTCTGCGATGGCTGCAGGGTGAAGTTGAGGGCTCAACGTGCTCCGGCGCACCAAACAGCGAGCCAGCCTTGAAGACCGACTCTCCCCCGAACGTTCCTGCCGTCGACACGGTCGCCGGCCCTCTCGGACGGCTTCTGCCGACCGACCCCGATGCCCTGCTCTACCCGGCCGAGGCAGCGTATCTGACCGCGCTGTCCGATCGTACGCTCGAAGGTCTGCGCGTGCGGGGCGGCGGGCCCGCGTTCTGCCGCCTCCAGCGGGCCGTCCGCTACCGGCGCCGGGACATCGTGTCGTGGATCGAGGCCCGGCGCGTCGAATCGACGTCGGCCGGCAAGGTCGACGATGTCCGGCGATAGCGGAGGCCAACGCCGGCTGGCTCCCCGCAGCTTCCTGGTGATGTCCGCCCGGGCTCCGTTCGACCCGAAGCTGGGCAACGCGGCCCTTCGAACGCTCGCCGCTCTGTCGAGCTATCGCAGCACCGAAACCGGCCTCGCCTTCCCGAGCACGGCACGGCTCGCGCGCGAGCTCGGCCTGAGCCAGCGCGCCGTCCAAAAGAACCTGATGATCCTCGAGCGACTGGGCTACATCGCGGAAGTTGTCGACCCGAGAGCGCCGTCCCGCGGGAGCCGGACCTTCCGGATCGACATGGCGTCCAAACAGTCCCCAACAGAGACGAATTGAAATCCACCACGTTCGCCGGAAGCGAACGGCGCCTTCGCCCGGCTGCGTCCGCCACGTTCGCCATATCAGAGGACTCCAACAGATTCTCAGAACAGCAGTTGGGTTTGTGCGTTGCGTGGATAACTCCACGGACGCTCCGCAGAGCCGATACCGATTGCTCGGCAAGGCATGAACGTCGGGGGCGCACTCATGTCCCGCGGGTCCCTCCAGCCAACATTCCCTCGCGAGCAGTTCAACCCGTGGCCCCTCTCCAGTCACAGCGCGAATCCGGAGCCTTAACTCAAAGACTTAACACGGCCCTAAACATCGAGGGCCAAGCCTGCGTCTCCTGACGCCCCTTCTGGGTCCTTCCCGCGGCATCCACATCGCGAGTATTTCGCCCCCCGCCATGTCTGGGTTTTTTCTTCCTGATGGGCAGATCGAGATTGTTGTTCCTGTTTTTTATATCGAGGAGGACTCGAAAATCTGCAGCTCATTCCGAGATCGATGCCTGGGCGGCGCGCCGCGAGAAATTGTCGCGCCGGAACAGTCGACGCGTGGTTCCACGGTGGTTCCAACGCCTCCTACCGTCACTCAACTTTGCGCTTCGATGCTCAATATCACAGATGCAAAAAAGCCCCGCATTTGCGGGGCTTCTTTGCTCTCCAGTCGATGGTGGGCGCAGTAGGGCTCGAACCTACGACCCGCTGATTAAGAGTCAGCTGCTCTACCAACTGAGCTATGCGCCCGGCATCGGGGCATCGCTGGAAGGGGCGGGTATTAGCAAGGCAGCCGGGGCTTGTCGATAGGCCCGAGTCGGGGAATTTAGTGCAGCAGCTGGGCGTCGCGGTAGACGTTGACCCCGATCATCAGGCCGCAGGCGAACATCACCGACACCATGGCGGTGCCGCCATTGCTGACGAGCGGCAAGGGCACGCCCACCACCGGCAGCAGGCCCATCACCATCGCGGTGTTGATGAAGACGTAGAGGAACATCATCGCCGTGACGCCGAGCGCCACCAGCCGGCCGAAATGGTGCTGGCTGCGCAGCGCGATCGAGAAGCCCCAGATCAGCACCAGGCCGAACAACGCAAGCAGCACCAGGGCGCCCATCATCCCCCATTCCTCGACGAAGGTGGTGAAGATGAAGTCGGTCTGCTTCTCGGGCAGGAAATTGAGCGAGGATTGCGTGCCCTTGAGGAAGCCCTTGCCGAACAGGCCGCCCGAGCCGATGGCGATCTTGGATTGGGTGATGTGGTAGCCCGCCCCCAGCGGGTCGCGATCGGGGTCGAGGAAGGTGAGCACGCGCTTGCGCTGGTACTCGTGCATCACCGACCAGGCGATCGGCAGGCAGGCGACGGAACCCACGATGGCCACCAGGAACATCCAGAGCCGGACACCCGCCACGAACAGCAGCGCCGCACCGCCCAGCAGCACCATCATCGCGGTGCCGAGGTCGGGCTGGACCATCACCAGCGCGACCGGCGCCAGGATCACCAGCAGCGGCGGCAGGGTGTAGAGGAAGCGTGCTGCCTGCTCGCGGCTGAGCCCGTGATAGTAGCGCGCCAGGACCAGGATAACCGCGACCTTGGCGATCTCCGAGGGCTGGATCTGCAGCGGCCCCAGCACCAGCCAGCGCTGCGCGCCCATGCCGATCTTGCCGATCAGATCGACCGCGACCAGCAGCAGCAGGGACACGATGTAGATCGGCCAGGCGAGCGCCAGCCATACCCGGGGATGGATCAGTGCCACCACCAGCAGCAGGCCGAAGGCCATTCCGTAGCGGATGGCGTGCCGCGCCGCCCAGGGATCGAAGCGGCCGCCGGCCGCCGAGTAGAGCGCCACCACGCCGATCCCCGCGATCGCCGTCAGCACCAGGACGAGGCCCCAGTTGATGCGCCAGATCTTCTCGGAGAAGGCGACCGGCGACGGCGCGCCGATGGTGAGGAAGGTCACAGCGCGGCCGTCTTCTTGAAGCGGTCGACATGGCGCGAAGGATCGCGCTTCATGGTCTCGACCAGCATGTCGCGGCCGATCGGACCTGCGGTCAGGCCACCCGCCTGGCCGTGCTCGATGATGACGGCGCAAGCATAGCGGGTGTTCTCGACCGGTCCGAAGCAGACGAACAGCGCATGGTGCCGCAGATGCCACGGAAGCTGGGCCTGGGTGATGCCGAGCTCGCGCTCGCGCTCGGTGATGCGCTTGACCTGGGCGGTGCCGGTCTTGCCGGCGAACTTCAGCGCCGGATCGGCGACTTTCAGCGTGCTCGCCGTGCCGGTCGCAACCACCTGGATCATGCCCTCGCGAATCAGCGCCATGTTCTGCGGGCTGATGCGCAAGGTCGGCGCCGAAGGCCGGTCGCGCGGCGGCGGCGGGGTCAGCTCCTCCCGCGGCGTCGCCTTGGCGAGCAGCATGTTGGGCTGGATCTCGTAGCC
>CANIRG010000532.1 GCA_947469635.1 Rhodospirillales bacterium
CGGTCGCCCTTCTGGTCGGCCTGGCGCTCCATGGTCATGTCGAAGTCGATGGCGCTCATGATGCCGTCGCCGAACTCCTCCTGGATGAGCTCCTTCCAGGTGGTGCCGTAGACCTGCATCAGCTCGTAGAAGCGGTAGATCAGCGGATCGGTCGGCGGGATCTGGGGCAGCGAGCCGCGATAGGGCACCTCCTGAAGCAGCAGCGTCTCCTCCGTGCCGAGGTCGAACAGGGCGGCAGCCTCCGTCGCCTGCTCCTTCGTCATCCGCATCTGACCCATGCAGGCTGCCGTCACGATGATCTTCGAGGCGCCGCCGATCTTCTGGGCGATTTCCTCCCAGCTCAGGCCCTTCAGCCGCTTCGCCGACAGGATCTTCTCCGTCACTTCAGCCCGCTTCATTGTCTTCTCCCGGTTGTCAGAGGCACGATTTCGGCCGGCGGGTTCACCGCCGCCAGGCCCGGCTTCACCAGCCGCAGCCGGCGCGGATCGTAGCCGTGCTCGGCGATCTCCCGGTCGAAGGCCCTGGAGCGATTGACCAGGAACTCCACCAGATGGTTGCGGATGGCATAGAACTGCGGATGGCGATGGAGGTCGTTCCGGTGCCGCTCCTCGCGCGGCATGGTGTTGACCACGATCTCGGCGATCTTGGCGCCCGGCCCGTTGGTCATCAGCACGATCTTGTCGGCGAGCAGGATCGCCTCGTCGACATCATGCGTGATCATGAACACCGTCTGGTTGGTCGCCACGCAGATGCGCAGCACCTCGTCCTGCAGCATGCCGCGCGTCAGCGCATCGAGGGCGCTGAAGGGCTCGTCCATCAGCAGCATCTTGGGTTGGATCGAGAGAGCGCGCGCGATGCCGACGCGCTGCTTCATGCCGCCCGAGAGCTGCGCCGGCCGCTTGCCCTCGGCGCCCTTCAGCCCCACGAGGTCGATAAATTTGCCGGCGTGCTCGCGCACCTTGGCGCCGTCCCATGACGGCCAGCGCGACTTCACGGCGAAGGCGATGTTGCCCATCACCGTGAGCCAGGGCAGCAGCGCATGGCCCTGGAAGATCACGGCGCGGTCGAGGCTGGGGCCGTCGATCTCGCGATTGTCGACGATGACCGCGCCTTCGCTCGGGCTGTCGAGCCCGGCCAGCACGTTCAGGATCGTGGTCTTGCCGCAACCGGAATGGCCGATCAGACAGACGAACTCGCCGCGGTCGACGCCGAACCAGATGTCCTCGAACACGGCCGGCTGGCTCGCATCGCCGAAGCGCCGCGCGAGACCCTCGACGCTGATGAGGGGGCGGGTCACGGCGTTCATTCGGGATAGGTCACGGCCTTGGCGAGACGCGCCAGGCCCTGATCGAGGAGCAATCCGACGAGCCCGATCAGCAGGATCGCGGTGATGATGTTGGCGATCGAGAGGTTGTTCCACTCGTTCCACACGAAGTAGCCGATACCGGTGCCGCCCACGAGCATCTCGGCCGCCACGATCACCAGCCAGGCGATGCCGACGGAGATGCGCATGCCGGTCATGATGGTGGGCGCCGCCGCCGGCAGGATGACCTTGAAGGCGGTGCGGAACGGCCCGACCTCGAGGGTGCGCGCGACGTTCAGCCATTCCTTGCGCACGCTGGCGACGCCAAAGGCGGTGTTGATCAGCATCGGCCACACCGAGCAGATGAAGATCACGAAGATCGACGAGATCGCGCTGTCCTTGATCGTGTAGAGCGCGAGCGGCATCCAGGCGAGCGGCGACACCGGCTTCAGCACCTGGATGAACGGGTCGAGCGCGCGATAGAGGAGCGGCGACATGCCGATCAGGAAGCCCAGCGGCACCGCCGCCAGCGCCGCCAGGGCGAAGCCCAGCAGCACGCGGCCCAGCGAATAGGCGAGCTGGATGCCGATCCCCTTGTCGTTCGACCCGCGCACGTAGAACGGGTCCTTCAGGTGCTTCCACAGCGTCGCGCCGATGTCGGCCGGCGTCGGCATCGCCGACTTGTTGCCCGTCGCCGCAGCATTGCCGACCAGCTTGGCGTACTCGGGATCGACTGCGACGCCGGTGCCGGCCACCGGCTGCGTCGCGACCTGCCAGATGCCGAGGATCGCGGCAAAGATCAGCAGCGACAGCAGCGCCGCCCGCATGCCGAGGGAACGAGGCGTGTTCATCGACCCAACCTCGTCGGAACCAGTCTCGGTGTTGCCCATCCTTCGAGACGCCACGCTGCGCGTGGCTCCTCGGGATGAGGATGTTGTGATGGTTCGTTCATCGCACTACCTCATCCTGAGGAGCAGCCCGCAGGGCTGCGTCTCGAAGGATGGGAACCAGTCGTGGTGGTGCGACGATGCCATCGACGTCTCAGGTCCGCTTGATGGCGAAGCTGTTCACATACTCCGCGGGCTTGGTCGGATCGAAGGCCTTGCCCATGACGACGATGGTCTTCTTCGACGGGTCAGGCGGGGTGAAGCCCAGCTCCTTCATCATCGCCGCCGTGTCGGTGGCGAGGAAGACGTCGGCCGCCACCTTGGCATAGTCGATGTCGGCCTTGAGCTGGCCCCAGCGCTTCATCTGCGTGAGGATCCAGATGGCGAACTGGTTCCAGGGGAAGGGATCGAAGTCGATGCGGCCGGGATCCTTCTTCACGCCGCCCAGACCGTCGGCGTAGGTGCCGGTCAGGATCTGCTCCAGCACCGTCTCGGGCTGGGTGAGATAGTTGGTCGGCGCGATCGCCTTGGCAATCTCCTTGCGGTTGTCGGCCTTGGACGCAAAGGCCGTCGCCTCGACGATCGCCTTCAAGAGCGCGCGGTAGGAGTTGGGATTCTGGCTCGCGAATTCCTTGCTGACGGCGAAGGCGCAGCAGGGATGGCCGTCCCACAGCTCCTTCGTCAGGAGATGGATGAAGCCCACGCCATCGTAGACGGCGCGCTGGTTGAAGGGATCGGGGCCGAGATAGCCGTCGATATTGTCGGCGCGCAGGTTGGCCACCATTTCCGGCGGCGGCACCGAGCGGATCGAGATGTCCTTGTCGGGATCGAGCCCGTGCTCGGCCACGTAATAGCGCAGCAGGTAATTGTGCATCGAATAGTCGAAGGGGACGGCGAACTTGAAGCCCTTCCAGTCCTTGGGATCGCGCTTGTCCTTGTGCTTCATCGCCAAGGTGATCGCCTGGCCGTTGATGTTCTCGATCGCCGGCATTGTCCACGGCACCGGGTTCGAGCCGACGCCCAGCGAGATGGCGAGCGGCATGGGCGAGAGCATGTGCGCGGCGTCGTATTCCTTGGCCAGCGACTTGTCGCGGATCACCGCCCAGCCCGCCGTCTTCACCACTTCGACGTTGAGCCCGTGCTTGGCATAGAAGCCCATCGGATGAGCCATGATGATGGGCGTGGCGCAGGTGATGGGGATGAAGCCGACCTTGAGGTCCTTCTTCTCCGGCGCGCCGCCCTGGGCAAAGGCCTCGCGCGCCACGCCGAGCGGCAGCACCGACGAGATCGCGGCCATCGCGGTGCTGGCGCCAACCGTCTTCAGGAACAGCCGCCGCTGAGCGTCGACCGGGAAGACCGCGCGCAGCACAGCAGCATCGACCACCCGGTTCCAGCGATCCTCCTCGCCCGTCGGCACCGCCTCGGCGGTGAGCCGGGCATGGTCGGCCGGGGAATGCTTGCCGCCGCACGAGCAGCGGCCGAGCAGGGTCTTGGGATCGAACGGGTCCTTGAACATCGACATGCTGCCTCCCGCGCTTTGGTGCGCTTGGCGCCATCGCAGGCAAACTGCATGCCAGCCGCGTATAATGTCGGACGTGGTTACGGAAAGTGACGCTTTAAAAA
>CANIRG010000533.1 GCA_947469635.1 Rhodospirillales bacterium
CGCCCGACCTTCACCACCAGATGCTCGATGCCTGCGTCGAGCGCGTCGATGCCGTCATCTGGACCCACGAGCATGCCGACCAGGTCCATGGCATCGACGACTTGCGGCCCTACGCGCTTCGCCAGGGGCCGATCGAGGCCTGGATGGACGCACGGACGTGGAAGATCCTGCAGCGGCGCTTCGGCTACTGCTTCGAGTCCGAGCCCGACGGCTTCTACAATCCCATCTACCGGATCAATCTCATCGAGGGGCCTTTCACGCCCGCAGGCTTGAATGTTCAGCCCTTCGCCCAGGATCATGGCCTGGGGCCCTCCCTGGGTTTTCGTTTCGGCAAGGTCGGCTACGCCAACGACGTCGTGGCCTTGTCCCAAGAGGCGTTCGACGTCCTGGCCGGCGTCGAGGTCCTGATCGTCGATGCCATGCGCTATCGCCCGCACCCGACCCACGCGCATCTCGACCTGGCGCTGGAATGGATCGAACGAATCGCCCCCAAGCGGGCTTATTTGACCAACATGCATGTCGATATGGACTATGCTGGAGTCGATCGCCGGACCCCCTCGCATGTGCACCCCTGCCACGACGGGTTGGTCATCACTATCGAATAAAAAGTAAATTATATGAATTCATTAGATAGAACTCCTAACCCATCACTGAAGGTGGGACAAAAAGAGTCCACGCGGGCCATCCTGGTGATCGCGACGCTGGCGGTGTGCGGTTGGGCAATGGCGGCGGCTCACGCCCAGACCGGCCTCGATGCTGGCGGGCTCACCTTCAAGGATTTCGGCACCGCGGACAACGGCGCAAGCTTCAACCGCGCCGATCCAATGACCTCTGGCGTTCCCAACCAGGCATCATCCCGCGTGCTTTCGGTCAGCAACAGCGAACGGGTGGCACGGGTCCGGTTCGACTCGATCAGGATCGAGGTATCGCTGCCTCTGGGGTGGCAGGCCAACGAGGATTGGGAGCGGGGCGTAGCCTATAGCGGCGACCGGAACTACCGACTCATCGTCTGGCGGGTGGATTTCGCCTTCGAAGGCGTCAAGGACGCCGAGCACTATGCAGCGACCAAGACAGGCGCGATCAAGTCGCGGCGTCCAGCGGTGGAGACGCAGGCCCGCAAGCTCGCCGACGGCACCTTCGTGATCGCCTATGAGCGGGTAGCGCCCGGGCAAGGCGACCGGGGTCCACGCTCGGTGTTCGACCTCGTCATCTCCAATCCCGGCAATCCCAAGGAAGGCGTGCTGGTGACACTCGGAGTGCCGGCAAGCGACGCAGAGCGCGGCCTCAAGCTCATGGCGCTGGTCAAAGAGAAGATCAAGATTGACTGGTAGGCCTAAGGCATTGTTTCTGAAAACTATTCTATATTTGTCATAATATATATTATACGATAATAGGATGCCGTAGAGGATCGGATGGCGACAGATCGGCCGACACCAGAATCGCTGCCCCAGGAGCCCCTCGCTCGTCTCCTCGCGGTCATGCGTTGGCTGCGCGATCGTACCCACGGCTGCCCGTGGGACATCGACCAGACCTTCCGCACCATTGCGCCGTACACGATCGAGGAAGCCTACGAGGTCGCCGACGCCATCGAACGTGACGACCTGCCGGCCCTCAAGGAGGAGCTGGGCGACCTTCTGCTCCAGGTCGTCTACCACTCCCAGATCGCCAGCGAAGCCAAGGCCTTCACCTTCGCCGATGTGGCGGCGGGCATCGCCGACAAGATGGTCGACCGTCACCCGCACGTTTTCGGCGACATGGACATCGCCACGGCCGATGCCCAGACGATCTCCTGGGAAGCTCGCAAGGCCGCCGAGCGGGCCGCCAAGGGCACCGGCGAACCGGCCGGCGCCCTCGACGGCGTCGCCCGTGCGCTCCCTGCCCTGATGCGGGCGGAGAAGATCCAGAAGCGCGCCGCGCGAGTCGGATTTGACTGGGACAAGATCGGACCGGTCATCGACAAGATCGAGGAGGAGCTTGGGGAATTGCGCGTCGAGCTCTCGGCCGGCAAAGCCGATCCTGCCCGGATCACCGACGAACTTGGCGATGTCTTGTTTGCCGTGGCCAACCTCGCCCGCCATTGCAAGGTCGACCCCGAGGCCGCCCTGCGCTCGACCAACGACAAGTTCGAGCGCCGCTTCCGCTACATCGAAAGGAAGCTCGGCGACCAAGGTCGCAGGCCGGTCGACTCCACGCTCGAGGAAATGGAAGCCCTCTGGCAGGCGGCCAAGACCGAAGCCTAATCGAGCGACGCCAGGAGCGGCATGCGCGCCGCCTCAAACACCGATCGGACCTCCGCCAGCACGGCCGTCGAGGAGGAACCCATGATCCCGGCGTTGACCTTCTGGGACGGCGTATAGGGTGCCCCGTCGAAGCGGAGCGCTTCGCCTCCCGCCTCCCGCAGCATCAACGCCCCCGCCGCGTGATCCCACGGCTTGGTCGTGCGGTAGAGGCTGAAGCCCGCCCTGCCCTCGAGGATGTTCACGTACTCGACGCCGGCGCAAAACAACGTCGAGATGCGGCCGAGCCGGTCGCGATGCGCCTCGGGCAGCTCGCGGTCGAATTCCTTGCGGATCTTGGAGCCGACATAACCGGGCGGTCGCGCCATCGGCTTGCCGCGCACCGGTGTGCCGTCGAGGGTGACACCCTGCCCCTTCATCGCCGCCGCCAGGCGCCCGCCCGGCACATCCAGGATCCAGCCGCCGATCGTCCGGGCGTCCTGCACCAAGGCGACGATGATGGCGAACGTGTCCTTGCCGGAGGCAAAGTTAGCCGTGCCATCGAGCGGATCGACGATCCAGCAGGCTTCGCCAGGCCGGCCGATCAGGTCGAGCAGACTTGCATCCGCCTCGACGGCCTCCTCGCCCACCACAGGCACGCCGGGCAGGATCTTCGCCAATCCGGAGGCCAGCCGCTGCTCGGCGGCGACGTCGGCCACGGTGACATAGTCACCGGGCCCCTTCAGCCGGATCTCGTCCTTGGAGAGATTGCGGAAGCGCGGCAGCAGCTCGGCTGCCGCGGTCTCCCGCATCAGATCGGCGACCCGTTCGGAATCGCCGTTGCCCAGCATCGGCCTCAGCCGAGAACGCCGAACAGATCCTCTTCCTTCAGGATCACCATATCGACGCCGTCGAGCTTCACTTCGGTGCCCGACCACTTGCCGTAGATCACCTTGTCGCCGACCTTCACGCCGAGCGGCTCCAGCCGGCCGTCCTCGAGGCGCTTGCCCTTGCCCACGGCCACGACCTCGCCCTGCTGGGGCTTTTCCTGGGCCGTGTCGGGAATGATGATCCCGGACTTGGTCTTGGTCTCGGCGGTGATCGGCTTCAGCAGCAACCGGTCGTGCAACGGCTTGAATTTCATGGTGTTTCCTCTGATTGGGGCTGGCGCCGCTTATAGAAAGCGCCGCTGGCGGGTGTCAACGCGCCAGCCGACGATCGAATTGGGCCGAGGCGGCGGCATCGAGCGCCACCGTGAGGCGGGCGACGTCGCCATCGTCGTGGCGGCTGCGGACCTCGCCATGTCGGTAGAGCCAGGCAAGGGTGGCGCCGTCGCTCAATGGGACGGAGACCTCGCGGGCCGTGCTGGCGCGGGTGAGAAGTTCGCCGATCGCTTCGAGCAGCTGCTCGACCCCTTCTCCGGTCATCGCCGACACGGGGAAGTGGCGCGCCCGTTCGGCGCCGGTGAAGGCGCGGGTCTGCAAGGTCTCGCGCTGGTCGGCCGGCAAGGCATCGATCTTGTTCAGCGCCTCGACGAGAAGGGCTCCGCCCTCCTCCAGCGCGCCGAGCTCGCGCAGCAC
>CANIRG010000534.1 GCA_947469635.1 Rhodospirillales bacterium
CGCGAGAACCTGGCGCCTCCGGCCGGCGGCCAGCCGACCGCCCTCACGCCGTCCGGCGAGCAGGTCAGCGTCCCCGCCACGCCGCCGCCCAAGCGCTTCGAGTGGCCGATGCGCGGCCGCGTGCTCGCCAATTACGGCCCGACGGCCAGCGGCGCGAAGAACGACGGCATCGACATCCAGGCCGACAAGGGCTCGGCGGTGAAGGCCTCCGATTCGGGCAGCGTGGTCTATGCCGGCAACGAGGTGCGCGGCATGGGCAACCTGGTGCTGGTGAGCCACAGCGGCGGCTACATCACCGCCTACGGCTACAACGACTCCTTGCTCGTGAAGAAGGGCGACGCGGTCAAGAAGGGCCAGACGATCGCCAAATCAGGTGCCTCGGGCGGCGGCGAGCCCCGGCTGCATTTCGAGGTCCGCCGCGGCAACCGCACCCTCGACCCGATGACGGTGCTGCCGCAGTAGCCGTCGAAGACGTCACACCACCTTGCCGTCGAGCTTGTACGCGCCCTTGCGGTCCTCGATCTCCAGCACCCAGACATCGGGGTCGCGCTGGACGTGGCGGGCGATGTAGGCGTCGGCCTCGGCCTCGGTGACGGGGGTGGGCCCGGTGCCCCGGCTCCAGGCCGGCTCGTCATTGAGCGTACTGGCGGGCGTATAGACCGTGACGCCCGCGTCGAAGCGATTGTGCTTCAGGAGCACCGTGCCGGCGTCGGGATCGCCTCGGCGCACCACGGTGGCGGGGATGAAGGCGCGGTCGCACAGCCGCACCTGCGCGCTCACCCATAGTCCGGTCGTCAGTCCCATTGTCATGGCCAGGACCCTAGCGACAGCGGCGGCTCTTGCCCATCGGTCGCGCATCGGCCAGAACCGCCCCTCCCATGGCAGACCCACCCCTCCTCGCGCTGAGCGGCATCCGCTTCCACCTCGGCGACCAGACGATCCTCGACGGCGTGGAACTCAGCGTCTCGCCCGGCGAGCGATTGACGCTGGTTGGCCGCAATGGCGCCGGCAAGTCGACCCTGCTGCGCATCCTGGCGGGCGAGCCGATCTTCGACGGCGGGACTCGCTTTGCCCAGCCTGGCGCCACGATCGCCACGCTGCCGCAGGAGCCCGACTTCAAGGGCTACACCAGCGTCGGCGACTATGTTTCGTCGGCCCTCGCCGATTCGCTGGGACCGGACGACTATCGCGTCGCGGCCCTGCTCGACGACATGAAGCTCGATTCCGCCCGCGAGCCCGCCAACCTGTCGGGTGGCGAAGCCCGCCGTGCCGCCCTGGCCCGCGCGCTGGTGGCCGAGCCCGACGTGATGCTGCTCGACGAGCCCACCAACCATCTCGATCTCACCACCATCGAATGGCTGGAGGAGAAGCTCACGAGCTGGCGCGGCGCCTATCTGCTGGTGAGCCACGATCGCCGCTTCCTCACCAACCTGACGCGCGCCGTGCTGTGGCTCGACCGCGGCATCGTCCGCCGGCTCGACAAGGGCTACGGCGAGTTCGAGGCCTGGTCGAACGAGATCGTCGAGCGCGAGGCCACGGAACGGCACAAGCTAGACCGTCTGATCGAGCGCGAGACCGAATGGGCCGGCAAGTCGATCCGCGCCCGGCGCACGCGCAACGAGGGCCGCCTGCGGGCGCTGGCCGAGCTGCGCAGCCAGCGCCGCCAGCAGATCGGCCCGGTGGGCAGCGCCTCGATCTCGGCCGGCGAGGCGGAGAAGTCGGGGGCGCTGGTGGTCACGGCGCGCGACATCACCAAGCGCTGGGGCGAGCGGGTCATCGTCGAGAATTTTTCGACGCGCATCTTCCGCAAGGACCGCATCGGCCTGATCGGGCCCAACGGCGCCGGCAAGACGACGCTGCTGAAAATGCTGATGGGCGAGCTTCAGCCCGACTCGGGCACGGTCAAGCTCGGCACCAACCTCCTGCCGGTCGTCATCGACCAGCGCCGTGCCGCGCTCGATCCCGACAAGACGCCGTGGGAGACCCTGGCCGACCGCAACGACCATGTGCTGGTGCGCGGCCATCTCACCCACGTCATGACCTATCTGCGCGAATATCTGTTCCGCGACGAGCAGGCGCGCCAGCCGGTGCGTACCCTGTCGGGCGGCGAGCGCAACCGCCTGCTGCTGGCCAAGGCGCTGGCGGCACCTTCCAACATGATCGTGCTCGACGAGCCCACCAACGACCTCGACGCCGACACGCTCGACCTGCTGCAGGACGCGCTGGGTGATTACGACGGCACCGTCCTGCTGGTGAGCCATGATCGCGATTTCCTCGACCGGCTGGTGACCTCGACCATCGCCCTCGAAGGCGACGGCACCGCGATCGAATATGCCGGCGGCTACAGCGACTACCTGATCCAGCGCGGCCCGCGCGAGATGCCCGGCACCGTCAGCATCGCGCGGCGCAAGTCGAAGCCGTCGGCCCGTGAGAGCGCGCCGGGCAAGCGCCTGGGCTACAAGCGCGAGCGCGCGCTGGTCGAGCTGCCCAAGAAGATCGCTGCTCTCCAGGCCGAGATGGCGGCGATCGATGCTGCCATGGCCGATCCCGATTTCTACACGCGCGATCCCAAGGGCTTCCAGGCCAAGACCACGCGCCTGGGGACCGCACAGGCCGAGCTCGATGCCGCGGAGACCGAGTGGCTGGAGCTGGAGATGCTAAGGGAAGAACTCAGTTGATAGCTCGCATCTAGCGGCGCTTTGCCTGCGACGCGGTCAGCTCGCGTATCGAGAGAAACACGCCCCTGACGCCCTTGGCCCGGGTGAATTTGAACTGCGCTGGTGATCGGCGCCAGATTCCCTTTAGGTCGCTTTCATCGTAGGGGCCGGCCAGCAACTCGTCGACAAACCCGTGGATCACGTCGCATTGTTCGCTGCTAAGCCCAGATACCGCCTCGGCGAGGACATCTTTCAAAGTCTCGTGGATCAGGAATGAATCCTGGTGAATGTATCGGCACAGCTCGTCGAACTCCTTCGGAACTAACATCAGATGCCATCTCAAGATTGAGGAAAAGAGCGACACCACTGTCTCGCGAAGCGACTGCGGCGACCACTCCGTGCTTCGCGAGGTCGGATGCCAAGGGTGAGGCTCGGACAGCACAGCAACTCCAACGCGCACCTTGCGTCCGTACGATCGAGGTCCTCGACGATGTGCTCACATGACGCTCACACCTAGTCCGTGGCTCTTCCTCCGAACGGTGTCGGCCGGCGTGCTCGCCGCCATTGTGATTGCATACCTATGGCAAGGATATCGCGATGGCCATTGGTGGCTGCCTGACTACATTCTCAGTTTGTCCATTCCAGCGATGATTATTCCGGGTCTCGTATGGTTGGCATTCGTTCCGTCGGAACTCGCCGTATCAGACGAATTCCTGCATATTCGGTTCGCTTTTCGCCAGCGGTACAAAATCAATTGGAGCGAGCTTAGACTGTGGGGGAACGGTGGGCAGTCAACCTTCCTCTTGCAATTCGCCGGCCGCCGAACGTTTCAAATCGCCCTGTTCGCCTTTCCGCAAAGCCAGCGTCGGCAATTGCTAAATTTTCTAGAGAATCGCCTTCCCCAACTCAGAGCTAGAGGTTGGCTCGGGACTTGGGGCTTTCGTTAGTAACTCGGATGTTGCAGTGGGGCGTCGATAGGCTAACCCAGTCGGATGGGCACCTTGTAGTGGTCCGGTGTCCAATCTCCTGTGCACGCCGGGCCACGAGGATTTCAGCGAGGACACCTACCGCACGGTGACCGGCGTCGATTCGGCCGTCATGGGGGATCGACGCCGCCAAGGGCATCGAGGCGCATA
>CANIRG010000535.1 GCA_947469635.1 Rhodospirillales bacterium
CGGCAACCGCTTCAATCACGAGCCGCGCCGGCCGCGGAAATTGCTGCTGCACCGCGCCCAGGTGAACAAGCTGATCGGCGCCATCCAGCGCGAGGGCCGTACGGTCGTGCCGCTGCAGGTCTATTTCAACGACGACGGCCGGGCCAAGATCGAGATCGCTCTGGGCACCGGCAAGAAGGCGCACGACAAGCGCCAGTCGATAAAGGAGCGCGACTGGCAACGCCAGCGCAGCCGGTTGCTCGCCCGACGCTAGCTGGAGAAGACCATGCCCACCGTTCTGATCACCGGCGCCGCGCGCGGCCTCGGCCTCGACTTCGTGAAGCAGTACGCAGCCAAGGGCTGGAAGGTGCTGGCCTGCGCCCGCCAGCCCGATGGGCTGAAGGCTGTGAAGGGCGACATCCAGCCCCATGGGCTGGAGGTCACGGACTATGCCGCCGTGAAGGCGCTCGCCAAGGCCCTCTCGACCGAAGCCATCGACGTGCTGATCTGCAATGCCGGCATCTCCGGCCGCGAGGCGGGCGATCTCGGCTCGATCGATCCCGCCGTATGGCGCGAGACCTTCGAGGTCAATGCGCTGGCGCCGCTGATGATGGCCGAAGCCTTCGTCGAGCATGTCGCGCGCTCGCAGCAGAAGAAGATGATCGCCATCTCCAGCCGCCTCGGCAGCATCACGCACAACGACGGCGCGCGTTATGCCTATCGCGCCAGCAAGACGGCGCTCAACATGGAATGGCAGAGCCTGTCGAAGGACACGGCCGGCAAGGGTCTGATCTCGGTCGTGCTGCATCCCGGCTGGGTGCAGACGGACATGGGCGGCAAGGCGGCAACCCTCACCATCGATCAGAGCGTCCCTGCCATGGTGAAGGTGATCGACGGGCTGAAGCCCGCCGACAATGGCCGCTTCATCAACTACGACGGTACCGCGATCCCCTGGTGAGCCGATGATCCTGAGCGAAGAACAGAGCCTGATCCGCGACACCGCGCGAGCCTTCGCGCAGGACAAGGTCGCCCCGCATGTCCGGGCCTGGGAAGCAGCCGGCGAGATCCCGCGGCCCCTGCTGGCCGAGATGGGGCGGATGGGCTTCATGGGCATGTGCGTGCCGCCCGAGTGGGGCGGCGCGGGCGCCGGCATGGTGTCCTACGTGATCGCGCTGGAGGAGATCGCCGCAGCCGATGGTGGTCTTTCCACCGTGATGAGCGTCAACAATTCACCCGACTGCGCCGCGCTGATGGCCTACGGCTCGCCCGAGCAGAAGGAGAGATGGCTGAAGCCGCTGGCGCGCGGCGAGATGCTGGGCGCCTTCTGCCTCACCGAGCCGCAGGCCGGCTCCGATGCCTCGAACCTGCGCACGCGCGCGGTGCGCCAGGGCAACGGCTGGGTGCTGAACGGGGTGAAGCAGTTCATCACCTCGGGCCGCAGCGCCGACGTGGCGCTGGTCTTTGCCGTCACCGATCCTGCCACCCCCAAGCGGGGCATCTCCTGCTTCATCGTGCCGACGAAAACGCCTGGCTATCGGGTGGCTTCCGTCGAGAAGAAGCTCGGCCAGAAATCTTCCGACACCTGCCAGATCGCCTTCGAGGATTGCGCAGTTGGCGCTGATGCGCTGATGGGTGGGGAAGGGGATGGCTATCGCATCGCCCTCGCCAATCTCGAGGCCGGCCGCATCGGAATCGCGGCCCAGGCGGTCGGAATGGCCCGGGCGGCCTTCGAGTTGGCCCGCGCCTATGCCGGCGAGCGGGAGGCCTTCGGCACCAAGATCGTCAACCACCAGGCCGTGCAATTCCGCCTCGCCGACATGGCCACCAAGGTGACCGTGGCGCGGCAGATGGTGTTGCATGCGGCAACGTTGCGCGATGCCGGCCTGCCATGCCTCACCGAAGCCGCAATGGCCAAGCTATATGCTTCCGAGATGGCTGAAGAAGTTTGCTCAGCCGCGATCCAGATCCATGGTGGGTACGGCTATGTCGCCGACTACCTTGCCGAGAAGATCTGGCGCGACGTGCGGGTGTGTCAGATCTACGAGGGCACCAGCGATGTGCAGAGACTTCTGATCGGCCGAGGCTTGGCGGCGTTGTGATTCCTGCCTATCGCTTGTCGTCCGGCCTGTTTGATGTAAGCTCATCCCCTATGAAGAGGGCCGCCTGAGCGGTTCCAAAGGCAGGGGAGCCTGGCGGCGAATGGAAAATCGTGCGCCGTAACTTTGTGGGTCTGGGATTTGCCGCCGCCGCGTGGTTGATCGGCGCTGGTTCGGCCATGGCCGGAGACCCGGTACCTTCACCCGGTCTGCGCATCCTTCAGATGCAGACTGCCTTCAATCCAAATCTGCCCGGTGCCGGCGAAGCCGTCCGCACCTTCGCCAAGACCATCAAGCATATGTCGGGTGGCGGGCTGGCCATCAAGATGATCGAGCCGGGCCGCGTCGCGCCGACCCCCGACATGCTCGATGCCGTCGTCGCGGGCGACCTCGAAGCTGCCTTCACCTGGTCGGGCTACGCCGCCACCAAGGCTGCCGTCCTGGGCCTGTTCGCGACCCTGCCGTTCGGCCCGGGCCCCGAGGACATGACCTCGTGGCTCCTGGAAGGCGACGGCGGGCGCATCCACCGCGATGCCCACGACAAGCTGGGCGTCACCGGCATCCCGTGCGGCGTGCAGGGACCCAAGGGCGGCGGCTGGTTCCGCAGCGACCTCAACACCGTCGCCGATTTCAAGGGCACGCGGCTGCGCTACGGCCGCATCTCGAGCGACGTCGTCGCCCGCCTCGGCGCCACGGTGGTGCCGCTGCCGGCCGGCGAGTTCTTCTACCAGCTCCAGCAGGGCAAGGTGGACGGCGGCGAGATGTCGACGCCGGCCATGGATGCGGCGCTGGGCTTCGACAAGCTCGGCCTGCCCTACTTCATGCCGGGCTGGCAGCAGCCCTCGGCCGTGCTCGACTTCATGATGCGCAAGGACAAGTGGGAGGGCTTGCCGGCCGCCCAGCGTGCGCAGATCGAAACGGCCTGCCGAGCCAACATCGCCTGGACGCTGAGCCGCTCCCCGCACACCCAGGCCGTTGCGCTCGAGAAGCTGCGGGCCTCGGGCGTGGTCATCAGGAACTGGGCGCCTGGTCTGCTCCAGGCCTTCCGCCTCAACACTGACATCGTGCTCAAGGAGCGCGCCGAGCAGGATGCCGTTTTCGCCTCGGCCTGGGCCAACCAGAAGAGCTTCGTGGCGCAAGGTGCCACCTGGCGGACCCTGTCGCGCTTGCCCTGAGTCGTCTGTCCGGGCAGTTTCCCCCGACATGACCGTCCTTTCCTCGCAAATCGACACCCGCTCCGACAGCTTCAAGAAGAACACCGACGCCATGCGCGTGCTGCTGGCCGACCTGCGCGAGCGCACCGAGCGTGTGCGCCTGGGCGGCGGCGAGGAATCGCGCAAGCGCCACGTCTCGCGCGGCAAGCTCCTGCCGCGCGAACGCGTGCGGATGCTGCTCGATCCCGGTTCGCCCTTCCTCGAACTGTCGCCATTGGCGGCGCTCGACATGTACGACAACGAGGCGCCGGGCTCGGGCGTCATCACCGGCGTCGGCCGGGTGAGCGGCGTCGAATGCGTGGTCGTGTGCAACGACGCCACGGTCAAGGGCGGCACCTACTACCCGATGACCGTGAAGAAGCATCTCCGCGCCCAGGAAGTGGCGGCCGAGAACCGCCTGCCCTGCATCTACATGGTCGATTCCGGCGGCGCCAACCTGCCGCAATGGCCGGAGGTGTTCCCCGACAAGAACCATTTCGGCCGCATCTTCTACAACCAGGCCAA
>CANIRG010000536.1 GCA_947469635.1 Rhodospirillales bacterium
ATATGCGTGGCGTTGAGCGGACCGCCCGCCGTCAGCACGCGCACGATGTCGAAGTTGGCGAAGGTGACGATGAGCGAGAACAGCGCTGTGATGGCGATGATGTTGCGCATCATCGGCAGCGTCACGTACCAGATGCGCTGCCACCAGGTGGCGCCGTCGATCGAAGCCGCCTCGTAGAGCTGTTCAGGCACCGACTTCAGGGCCGCGAGATACATGATCATGAAGAACGGCGAACCGATCCAGACATTGACCAGGATGACCGAGAAGCGCGCCCAGGAGGCCTCGCCGGTCCACGGGATGCGACCGATGCCGAGCGGCTCGAGCAACCAGTTGATGGCGCTGTAGGATGGATCGAACAGCCACAGCCAGGCCAGCGTGCTCATGGCCGGCGGGATCACCCACGGCACCAGCAGCATGCCGCGCCATTTGCGCTGGCCCTTGCTCGGGATGTTGTGGACGAAATGCGCCACCACGAAGCCGATGAATGCCTTGAAGATCACGGCGGTGATGGCGAACAGGCAGGACTGGTAGACGACCAGCCAGAAGGTGTCGCGGGTGAACAGGAAGGTGAAATTGTCGAAGCCGACGAACTTGGTCATCCCCTTGTTCAACATCGCCAGCCAGACGGCGTAACCGGCAGGATAGGCGACAAGGGTGAGGATGAGGAGAATGAGCGGCAGTGCCATCAGGAACGCGATGGTCGACTTGCGCTGCATGAGCTTGTGCAGCCCGCTGCGCGAATCGTAGGTAAGCGTGGTGGTTGCGGGCGCGACGATATCGGCCATGACGTGCTCCTTGCGATTTGCCGGGAGAATGGGGCGCCGTCCCTTCGGCCGGCGACCCTTCCGTTCCTTGCCGTCCGGCTAGTTGCGCATGAACCCCGAGATCTCGGTCGATGCCCAATCGAGCGTCTTCTCGAGCGCCTCGCCCTTGTAGTGGCGAACCACCATCTGGGTCATGATGGCCTGGGTGTAGATCTGCTCGGCGATCTTGTGCGGCGCCGGCGCAGCGGCGATCGACAGGACCTGGTGATTGTGCGGGTTCGGGTAGTGGTAAAGCGTGCCCTTCGGCGGCCCTTCCTCGGCCCAGGTCTTGAGCGTCGTCAGGTTGGAGAAGGACGGCAGGTCGTAACCGCCGCTCGCCGCCACCATCTTCTCGACCGCCGCCGGCTGGCTGAGATGGACCAGCAGGCTCTTGGCCGCCGACTGATTCTTGCTGAAGTTCCAGGTGCCCCAGAAGAAGGGCAGGAAGGGTGCGTAGCGGCCCTTCGGCCCGCTCGGGAAGCCGTGCGACCAGCATTGCTCGGCGATCTTCGGCGCATCGCGCTTGGCGACGGCCCAGGCGCTGGGCGGATTCATGATCAATGCGCCCTTGCCCGAGACGAGCCACTTGTTGTTCGAAGCATCGTCCCATGCCGGCGCATCTTCCGGCAGGAAGGACATCAGGCGCTTGTAGTAATCGAGAACCTGGCGGACCGGATCGGTCTTCACCGTGATCTCACCCTTGGCGTTGACCAGCTGGGCGCCGAAGGAATGGAACAGCGCGCCCGCCGTGTCGACATTGTCCGAGGTCGTGCCGAGGCCGATGCCGAAGGGCACGCCGCCCTTGTGGCAATCTGCCGCCGCTTTCATAAACGTCTCGAGCGTCCAGTTGTCGGCCTTGGGCGCCGACCCCGCCGGGTACATCGCCTGAATGTCGATGCCGGCATGCTGCTTCAGCAGGTCGATGCGCGAGCACGGTCCCTTGATCTGGCTGCCCACGGTGGCCGGCACGGCGAGCCACTTGCCGTCGACCTTGCCGAGATACTCGACGGTCGCGTTGACCGCGCCGTTCTGCTTGATCAGCGGCTCCATGACGTCGTTCATCGGCACGAGCTGCTCGGCGTAGCGGGCCGGCAGCCAGGTCGAGAAGGCGAGCACATCGTGCCCGGACTTCGCCTGCCCTTCCGCGGCCGTGGTCAGCAGCAGCTTGTTGCCCTGCGAGGTGATGTAGTCGATCGTGACCTCGACCTTTTCCTTGGCGCCCCACTCCTTGATCAATTCCTCGGTCGCCTTGTTGGCGCCAGGGACCCAATGATCCCAGAAGCCAATGGACAGCTTGCCGCCCGAGATCGAGGAGCTGACGGCGGGCGCTTCGGGTTTCTTCGACGAGCTCATGTACACGGCAGCGCCAGCCGCTACGACGGCAGCGCCGCCGCCGATGAGCACGTTCCTACGTGTTGACGACATTTCGTTTCCTCCTGTGGCAACCGCTTCCGCGATGCAATAGCCCTCGTTGTCGGGGCCTCGACACAAATGCTAGGCGCAAGCCCGGACGTGGGCAATGGATTTTCGACATGACGACGACATCGGTTTGACAGCCCACAACAGGAAAACGATGCTCCGCGCGTGACATATCCCGCACCAAATCCCTGGCTCGCCGCTGTAGAGCCCTCGCCGATCGGCGAGGCCAAGCGGCGGATCCTCGACCGCAGTTTCCCCGCGGACCGCCCGCTGATCGACCTCAGCCAGGCCGTGCCCGGCTATCCTCCGGCGATGGAGCTGCGCCGCCATCTGGGCGAGCTGCTGCTCGATTCCACCATGCACGGCTACACTCCGATCCTCGGCCTGCCGGCGCTCCGTGAGGAATATGCAGCGCATCTGTCGTCGTTCTACGGCGCGCCGATCGCGCCGGGCGAGGTCGGCATCACCTCGGGCTGCAACCAGGCGTTCTGCCTCGCCTTGATGAGCATTGCCCGGGCCGGTGACCAAGTGATCCTGCCGCGACCGCATTATTTCAATCACGACATGTGGATGCGCATGCAGGGCATCGAGCCGGTGTCGCTCGATTTCCGTCCCGGCTCCGGCGCCGTTCCCGATGCCGAGGATGCCGCCCGGCTGATCGGGCCGCGCACCAAGGCGATCGTGCTGATCTCGCCCAACAATCCCACCGGGGCGGTCTATCCGCGCGCCACCATCCACGCCTTCTACGAGCTCGCCCGGCGGCGCGGCATCGCGCTCCTCCTCGACGAGACCTACAAGGATTTCCTGCCCGAGGGCGAGCGGCCGCACGAGCTGTTCGCCGATCCCGGCTGGCGCGGCACGCTGGTCCATCTCTACAGCTTCTCCAAGGTGTTCGCGCTCACCGGCTACCGGGTGGGCGGCGTCACGGCCGGCGCTCCGCTGATCGCCGAGATCGAGAAGGCGATGGACTGCGTGTCGATCTGCCCGCCGCGGCTCGGGCAGGAAGCGGCGCTCTATGGCCTGCGCCATCTCCTGCCGTGGGCGCGCCAGAACACCCATGGGCTGAAGGCGCGCGCCGATCTGCTGGGCAGCGGGCTGCAGCGCTCCAATCGCTGGCGGCTGGTCAGCATCGGCGCCTATTTCGCCTACGTCGAGCATCCCTTCCCGGGCCAGCGCTCGGCCGAGGTGTCGAAGCGGATGGCGGACGAGGAGAACCTGCTCACCATCCCCGGCGACATGTTCGGGGCGGGCCAGGAGCGCTTCGTGCGGCTGGCCTTCGCCAATGTGAGCGACGACAAGATCCCCATCGTGCTGGAGCGGCTCGAACGCTTCGGCGCCTAACACACCCTTCAAGGAGCAAGAGATGCCGCACGCGACCACACCGGATGGCGTGAAGCTCTACTATGAGGAAGCCGGTAGCGGCACGCCGATCCTGTTCGTGCACGAGTACAGCGGCGACTGGCGGGCCTGGGAGCCGCAGATGCGCTTCTTTGCGCGCCGGCATCGCTGCATCACCTATTCGTTCCGCGGCTATCCTGGCTCCGACGTGCCCGATAAGGCCGACAG
>CANIRG010000537.1 GCA_947469635.1 Rhodospirillales bacterium
CAACAAGATCCGCGTCATCCAGCGCCGCGCCTACGGCCTGCGCGACCAGGAATATCTGCGGCTCAAGGTCCTCACATGCATGCTTCCAGCGCTCTGAAGTTGCCCAAATCACCCACTCGATTCCCTGATGAGCCATTTGTTTAACGGGAATTTCACATGCCCAAGTTCCAGAAAGGCCATCCCGGCGGCCCTGGCCGGCCACGCGGCAGCCGCAACATCGCCAACGTCCTCCTCGACCAGCTCGCCATCGACGGCGCCGAGAAGATGGTGAGGAAGATGATCGAGATCGCCGTCGACGGTGATCGCGTGGCCGCGCGGCTGGTGCTGAACCGCGTCTGGGCCACACCCAAGGGCCGCTCGGTGCAGATCGACCTGCCGCCGATCAAGTCGCCGGCCGATCTCGTCCATGCCCATGCCGCCGTCGTGGCCTCGATCGCCGCCGAGGAGATCACGCCGCAGGATGGCGCCGCCCTCGCCTCGGTGCTGGAGACGCATCGCCGCGCCTTCGAGCTGGTGGCGCAGGAGGAGCGCGTCGAGAAGCTCGAGGCTGAGGTGCGGTTGCTGCGAGAGAGGCTCGCGTGTCCCTGAAGGCGCGCATCGGGCGGCTGGAGCGCGAGGTCCACTGGCTGAAGTACGAAGGCTGGGTGCGGTCGCTCGAGATGCGGATGAAGCTGATGGAGACGATGACCGCGCTGGCGGCGCACAAGGCGGCGCAAAAGGAGAAGGCGGCCGCCGAAAAAGCTCCTCGTCCTCGACTCTCCGCTGGGCACGCGCCTCCAGCAGCAGACCCCTCGCGTCCTGAGGAGCCGCGCGACGCGCGGCGTCTCGAAGGACCGGCAACGGAGATGGTGCTCGTTCCCACCCTTCGAGACGCATCGCTGCGCGATGCTCCTCGGGGTGAGGTGGTGGTGGGTTCCGAAGGAGTGGCGTCGCCGCCTGTCGAGCCACCGTTCGTCTACGACCCTCCCGAGCATATGCAGATCCGGCCCGTGACGTGGCGGCTGCGGACGGCGGAGGACGATTGGGAGGACGACGATGATGACGACCTCGGGCCGTACCAGGTGGCGACCGAGTATGATCCGCTGGCCGAGGAATGAGCCTGTCCACGCTCATGAACGCGCCAAGGGCGCGCAGTCCGAAGAATCCGAGCGCCACTGGAATGGCGCGCTCCCAGCAAAGTGATGAGCAGCGAAGCTATTTCTTCGGGTCGTACTCGAGGCCGATGGTGCGGTAGTGCGAGGGGTCTTCGGCCCAGCGCTCGCTCACCTTCACATGGAGGAAGAGATGGACCTGGCGTTCGAGCATCTGGGCGAGCTCGTGGCGCGCGCGGGCGCCGATCTGCTTGATGCGGGCGCCGCCCTTGCCGAGGAAGATGGCGCGCTGCCCGTCGCGCTGGACGTGGATGATCTGCTCGATGCGCACGCTGCCGTCCTTGCGCTCCTCCCACTTCTCGGTCTCGACGGCCGCCTCGTAGGGCAGCTCCTGGTGCAGCTGCAGGAACACCTGCTCGCGTGTCACCTCGGCGGCCAGCAGGCGCAGCGGCAGGTCGGCGGCCTGGTCCTCGGGATAGAGGAACGGGCTTGCCGGCAGGACCGCGGCCACCGTGGTCAGCACCTCGTTGATGCCGTCCAGCTTCAGCGCGCTCACCATGAAGGTGCGCTCGAAGGGCAGCATCGCGTTCAGCTCCGCAGTCAGCGCCAGCAGGTTCTCGCGCGGCACCAGGTCGATCTTGTTCAGCACCAGGTAGCGCGGCGCCTTGCTCTCCTTCAGCCGTTCGACGATGGCCTTGGTCTCCTGGCCGATGCCGCGCTCGGAATCGACGATCAGCGCCACCACGTCGCCATCCTCGGCGCCCTGCCAGGCGGCGGCGACCATGGCGCGCTCCAGCCGGCGCTTGGCGATGCGGAAGATGCCCGGCGTGTCGACCAGCACGACCTGCGCGCGGCCGCCGTCGGCCAGATCGGTCATGGCGATGCCGATCACGCGCATGCGCGTGGTCTGGACCTTGGGCGAGACGATGCTGACCTTCGAGCCGACCAGCGCATTCACCAGCGTCGACTTGCCGGCATTGGGAGCGCCCACGATGGCCACGAAGCCGGCGCGGGTCGGAGACGATGATGGCGCGGTTTGCGATGTGTCGGTCATGCCTGATCCAGCCTTTCGAGCATCGCCATGGCAGCGAGCCGCTCCGCCTCGCGCTTGCTGCCGCCACGGCCACGGCCGGGCTCATGGCCTTTGATGGCGACGTCGACGACGAACACCGGCGCATGCGCCGGGCCTTCACGGCCGACCTCGCGATAGTCGGGCAGCGGCAGGCGGCGGGCCTGCGCCCATTCCTGCAACGCCGTCTTGGGATCCCGCGTTGCGGCCGGATGCTGGCTCAGCAGCTCGTCCCACAGCCGCTCGACGCAGGCGGCCGCGGCGGCGAAACCGGCATCGAGGAAGATCGCCCCCAGCAGCGCCTCCAGCGCATCGGCCAGGATATTGGGCTTCACGAGGCCCTGCGCTCGCTCCGAATCGCCAAGGCGAATCAACGCGCCGAGGTCGATCGCAGCCGCGACCTTCACAAGGGTTCCGGCCTGCACCATGGCGGCGTGGCGGCGATTGAGCTCGCCCTCGCGCTCGTGCGGGAAGCGGCGCAGCAGCAGGTCGGCCATGGCGAGCGACAGCACGCGGTCACCCAGGAATTCCAGCCGTTCGTTGCCGTGGGGGTATGTGGCCTTCAGCTCGGGATGGCGGTCCAGCGCGCTGCGGTGGGTCAGCGCCTCGGCGGCAAGCTCGGGGCGGGCGAACTCATGCCCGATCGCGCCCGCCAAGGCTTGCGGATCGGCTCCGGAAGGCGTCAGCGGATCGCCATGAAGAAACGGCTGAAGCGGATCGCCTGCGGCCATTTCCACGGCTCCAGCCAACCGGCGGCGGAGGGATCGTGAGAGAAGAAGATGAACTCGGCGCGGCCGACGAGATTCTCCGCCGGCACATACCAGCCGAGCTGGTCGCGCGCCTGCAGAGCACCCATGCTGTTACGAATCTGCAGCTGGGTACGGCTGTCGCGCGAATCGTCGCGATTGTCGCCCATGGCGAAAAATTGGCCTGCGGGGACCAGGAACTCCGGCGTGTTGTCGGAGACGCCGTTGTCGCTGTTCTCGATGATCTCGTGACGCCGCCCCTCGGGCAGGACCTCGACGTAGAGCACGCCCTTGCGATACTGGCGGTCGCCGGCACCGGTCACATAGTCGCCGACGCGCAGGCGCTCCACCGGCTTGCCGTTGATGTTGAGGATGCCGGCCACCACCTGGATCCGGTCGCCCGGCAGGCCGACGATGCGCTTGATGTAGTCCGTGCGGTTGGCGCCCTGGCCCTGGTCGCCCGGATACTTGAACACCGCCACGTCGCCGCGCTGGACGGGGTGATCGAGCACCCGGCCGCCGAAGAAACCCAGCGAGAAGGGGAACGAGTGACGGCTGTAGCCGTAGGAGTATTTGGAGACGAACAGATAGTCGCCGATCAGCAGCGTCGGGATCATCGAGCCGCTGGGGATGTTGAAGGGTTCGATGGCGAAGGTGCGTACAACCACCGCGATCAGGACAGCGTAGACCACCGTCCGGAAGGTCTCCCCCCAGCCGCCCGCCTTCTCCTGTGCCCGCTTTCGACGCTCTGCCACGTCCGTCATCGCCATAACCGTTTCAACGAGCCGTGGCGTATAGCAGGGCCCGGAGACGCTGTCTCCCGCCCCGAATGCAGGGCTGGTGGCGGAATGGGAGCGGTGCAAAAAAGCTCATTTGACC
>CANIRG010000538.1 GCA_947469635.1 Rhodospirillales bacterium
AAGATCGTCTCGGGCGGCACCGACAGCCACGTCATGCTGGTCGACCTCAGGCCCAAGAAGGCCACGGGCAATGTTGCGGAGAAGGTGCTCGACCGCTCCGGCATCACTGCCAACAAGAACAGCATCCCGGGCGACCCGGAGAAATTCACCGTCACCTCGGGTGTGCGGCTGGGCTCGCCGGCCGGCACGACCCGCGGCTTCGGCACGGCCGAGTTCAGCCTGGTCGGCCACCTGATCGCCGATGTGCTCGACGGCATCGCCAAGAACGGCCCCGAGGGCGACGCCCAGGTCGAGGCGCAGGTGCGCGGCAAGGTTCGTGAGTTGTGTGCGCGTTTTCCGATCTACCGCGATTGATGACGCGCCAAGCCAGAAGAAATCAGGGGGACTGAATGCGCTGTCCATTCTGCGGTCACGAGGATACCCAAGTTAAGGACTCGCGGCCCACAGACGACAATTCGGCGATCCGCCGGCGGCGCTACTGTCCGTCCTGCGGCTCGCGCTTCACGACCTTCGAGCGCGTGCAGCTGCGTGAGCTCACCGTCGTCAAGAAGAACGGCCAGCGTGTGCAGTTCGATCGCGACAAGCTTGCCCGCTCGATCTCGGTGGCCTGCCGCAAGCGTCCCGTCGATCCCGAGCGCGTCGAGCGCGTGGTCAACGGCATCGTGCGCCGCCTCGAAAGCTCAGGCGAGAGCGAGATTCCCTCGACCCAGATCGGCGAGCTGGTGATGGACGCGCTGCGTGCGCTCGATCCCGTGGCCTATGTGCGCTTCGCCTCGGTCTACCGCAATTTCCGCGAGGCCAAGGATTTCGAGGAGTTCATCTCCGACCTCGCCGAGACCAACCTCAAGGACTGATCGCGATGATGCGCGCCGCGCTCGCGCTGGCGCGCCGGTCGCTGGGGCGCACCTGGCCCAACCCGGCCGTCGGCTGCGTGATCGTGCGCGACGGTCGCGTGATCGCGCGCGGCCGCACCCGCGACGGCGGTCGCCCTCACGCCGAAGCGGACGCGCTCGCGCAGGCAGGCGAGGCGGCGCGCGGGGCTACAGTGTACGTCACGCTGGAGCCGTGCTCGCACCACGGAAAGTCGCCACCGTGTGCCGACGCGCTGGTGAAAGCCGGCGTCTCACACGTGATCTCCGCCATCGAGGACCCCGATCCGCGGGTGAAGGGGCAGGGCCATGCCAGGCTGACGGCAGCCGGCATCGCCGTCGAGGTGGGCGAGGGGGCGAAGGAGGCGGCGGAGATCAATGCCGGCTTCCTGACGCGCGTACGCGAAGGCCGGCCGCTTTTCCATCTCAAGCTCGCCACGTCGCTCGACGGTCGCATCGCCACCGCCTCGGGCGAGAGCAAATGGATCACCGGCGCGGCCGCCCGTGCGGATGGCCAGCGGCTGCGCGCCACCCATGACGCCATCCTGATCGGCGCGGGGACGGCCAAGGCCGACGATCCCGACCTCACCTGCCGCCTGCCGGGACTCGCGGCCTATTCACCGGTGCGCGTGGTTCTCGATTCGAAGGCACGATTGTCGCCGACCTCCAGGCTCGCGTCGTCCGCACGAACGACGCCGGTGTGGCTGCTGTGCACGGAGGCGCCACGGAGCGATGCCTTGCAGGCGAGCGGGATCGACATTATCCAGGTCCCTGCCGCGCCGGACGGTCGCGTCGATGTCGCGGCGGCATCGCGCGAGCTGGCCAGCCGCGGCCTCACACGCGTGCTGATCGAAGGCGGCGGGCAGGTGGCGGCGGCCTTCCTCGAGGCCGGCCTCGTGGACCGGCTGAGCGCCTACCGCGCCGGCATGCTCCTGGGAGGCGACAGCCGCTCTGCGGTCGGGGATTTAGGCCTCGCCAAGCTCGATTTCGCGCCCCGGTTCGCGCTGGTTTCGAGCCGGGTCGTCGGCGCCGACACGCTGGAAACCTGGCGCCGGGGGGCCTAGGTAGGATCATGTTCACAGGCATCGTCACCGATATCGGCGAGATCACCTCCATGACGCCCGGCGGCCAGTCGGGCGATCGCCGCTTCGTCGTGCGCACGAAGCACGACATGACCCCGGTCGCCATGGGTGCCTCGATCGCCTGTTCCGGCTGCTGCCTCACCGTGGTGGAGAAGGGAGCCGACTGGTTCGCCGTCGAGGTCTCGGGCGAGACGCTCGACAAGACCCATCTCGGCGACTGGGCGCAGGGCAGCCGTCTCAACCTGGAAATGTCGCTGAAGCTCGGCGACGAGCTGGGCGGGCACCTGGTCTACGGTCATGTCGACGGCGTCGGCAGGATCGTGTCGATGACGCCCGAAGGCGGCAGCGTCCGCTTCGTCTTCGAGGCCCCGGGCGACCTGGCCCGCTTCATCGCGGCCAAGGGCTCGATCGCGATCGACGGCATCTCGCTCACCGTGAACGAGGTCGACGGCAATCGCTTCGGCGTGAACATCATTTCACATACCCAGGCCATGACGAACCTGGGCCGTGCCAAACCGGGCCAGCGCGTCAACCTTGAGGTCGATATGCTCGCACGTTACGTTCAGCGCCTGTTGGAGTACCCAAAATCATGAGCGCGCTCGAAAAGGACGCTTGGCGGATCACCTTCAGTGAAGTGAAGGCTGCCGCCGAGGACATCATCGAGGAGGCTCGCAAGGGCCGGATGTTCATCCTCGTCGACGACGAGGACCGCGAGAACGAGGGCGATCTCGTCATTCCCGCCCAGTGGGCAACGCCCGAGGCCATCAACTTCATGGCCAAGCATGCGCGCGGCCTGATCTGCCTGGCGCTGACCCGTGAGCGCGTGGAGCAGCTCGGCCTGCCGCTGATGGCGCAGAACAACGGCACGCGGCACCAGACGGCCTTCACCGTGTCGATCGAGGCGCGCGAAGGTGTGACCACCGGCATCTCCGCCGCCGACCGTGCCCGCACCGTGTCGGTCGCCATCGATCCGTCGTGCGGCCCGCAGGACATAGTGACGCCCGGCCACGTCTTTCCGCTGGTCGCGCGCGACGGCGGCGTGCTCGAGCGCACCGGCCATACCGAAGCGGCGGTCGATCTCGCCCGTCTCGCCGGCCTCAATGCCGCGGGCGTGATCTGCGAGATCATGAACGACGACGGCACGATGGCCCGTCGCAACGACCTCATCAACTTCGCCCAGCGCCACGGGCTCAAGATCGGCACCATCTCGGACCTGATCGCCTACCGGCGGCGCTACGATTCGATCGTGCGGCGGCTGAGCGAAAGCAGCTTCGAGAGCATCTACGGCGGCGACTTCCGCTGCGTCATCTACGTGAACAAGGTGACGATGGCGCAGCACATCGCCCTGGTGAAGGGCGACCCCGCGGCCGGCGGGCCGGTCACGGTGCGCATGCACGCGGTCAATATCTTCACCGACGCCCTCGGCCAGCGCGACACCGGCCGCGGCGGCGAGGTCGAGGCATCCATGCGCCTGATCGCGGACGAGGGACGGGGCGTGATCGTGCTGATCCGCGAGCCCGTCACGGTGATGCTGTCCGAGCAGCGGCGCCTGGCCGGCGAGCAGATCGAGCCGGCGGGCGGAGAGCTGCGCGACTACGGCGTGGGTGCCCAGATCCTGATCGACCTCGGCGTGAAGGAGATGGTGCTGCTGACCAACAGCCAGAAGAGCATCGTCGGCCTCGAAGGCTTCGGCCTCAAGATCGTCGGCCACAAGCCGGTTCCCGGCCGGCCGGCGCCTTAAGCCATGTCGACCCGCACGGAAACCACGACGGCGAAGCCCGCGGTCGAAGGCGTCAAGGGCGCG
>CANIRG010000539.1 GCA_947469635.1 Rhodospirillales bacterium
AGCACGTCGGGATGATCGGCCGGCAGGTCGCGCTTGATGAAATAGGCCTCGTTGAGGTTGGGTCGATTGGCTGTATCGGCGCCGCGCGTGACCGAGACCTTCATCGGCAGGTAGCCGATATTGTGCTCGTTGATCCCGAGCGCGAGCTTCTCCTCGAGCGGCAGCGCATGGAAGCGCGCCACCTCGGTGAAGACCTTGTCGACCATGGCCTGCGGGACGCGATGACCCTTGAGGAACCAGAAGCCCACGTCCTCGTAGGCGTGACGCAGCTCGCTGGCGCAGGCCGCCAGCGCGGCCTTGTCGCCGGCGAGCGCGCCGGAGATATCGATGACTGGAATTTCGTCCATGATGCGACCTTGCGGGCAAGGAATGGTCCATCGACAATAGCCCGGACCACGCTGAAAGGGGAAATGCCGTAATGGCCGAGACGACCGACGACGAACTCTTCGCCGAGCTGCGCAAGATCGACACGCCCACCATCACCAACGTGGTGGCGACCTACCCGAAGAACCCGCTGTGCCTCGGCCTGTACAATCCGTGGACGGAGAACTGGTACACCGACACCTCGATCCGCTGCATCTATCCCGACATGGGCGCCATCATCGGCCACGCCGTCACCTGCGTGTACGGGCTGCCCGATCCGAACTATGCCGGCCGGCTCTCCTTCATGGATGTGGTCGATGCGCTCGACGCCATGAAGAAGCCGACCATCCTCATCATCCAGCAGAAGTGGCCGCCCGAGCTGATGAACAAGGCGGGCCTCGCCGGCGAGATGATGGTGAGCTCGATGATGGCGGTGGGCTGCATCGGCATGCTGTCGAACGGCCCGTCGCGGGACGTCGATGCCATCCGCAAGCTCAACTTCCAGCTCCTGCTGGGCGGCGTGACGGCGGGCCACGGCGAGATGGCGGTGCAGGCCGTGAACGTGCCCGTCTCGGTCGGCGGCATGGACGTGGCGCCGGGCGATCTCATCCACATGGACGAGAACGGCGCGGTGAAGTTCCCGGCGGTGCATGCCCGTGCCGTGCTGAAGAACGCCAAGGCGATGCTCGACGACGAGGCGCAGCGCCTGGTCGTCATCCGCAAGGCCAAGAGCGCCGCCGAAGTGCGGGCCGCCAACTCGGGCGGCGCCTACACCCAGAAGAAGCCGTAGCGCCTCATCGCTCCGCCGCGCGGTTGGTTACGAACAGGAAGGCCAGCGGCGCAGTGAGCAGCGGCACGATCGTCATGAGGTGGAAAGCGTTGATATAGCCGATCATGCTCGCCTGGCGCTGGATCTCCGCCGCCAGGCGGGCATTCACCTGGCCTTCGAGGTGGCCCACCGCCGCGATCCAGGGCGCGATCAGGTCACGCGTGAAGACGGTGATCGAGCTCGCGAGGTTGACGTTGGCCTCGGCCACGGAATGGGCGAACACGACCAGGGTCATCGACACGAACATGCTGCTGCCCAGCATGCGGATCAGCGCGAAGAGGGCGTTGCCCTGCGTCAGCAGGCGCACCGGCATGGTGGAGAAGGCGAGCACCGCCATCGGCGTGTAGGATAGGCCGAAGCCGAAGCCGTGCAGGATGTTGCTCCACATCACGTCGCTGGCCGTCAGCATCATGTCGAACGAGCCCATCATCATGCCCGCACCGGCCTGGACGGACAGGCCGAGGAACAGGCAGAGCTTGGGATTGAACTTCGTGAGCTGGGCCACGACGAAGAACGAGGCGAAGTTGCCGAGCCCGCGCGCGGCGACGAGATAGCCGATCATGGTGTCGGGATAGCCCTGCAGCTCCTGCAGGAGCGGCGGGAACAGCACCATCGGCGTGTATTGCAGCATGCCCATGATCAGCGCGATGGCCGTGCCGATGGCGAAGTTGCGGTCGCGGAAGGTCGCCGCCTCGAACAGCGGCGCGCGCGCCGTCGCCATGTGGATGGCGAACATGGTGAAGAAGACCACCGCCAGGCCGCATTCGATGGCGGTCTCCGGCGAATCGAACCAGTCGTTGCGCTGGCCGCGGTCGAACAGGAGCTGGGCCGCCGCGATGGCGATGGCGATGAAGATGAAGCCGGTATAGTCGAAGCTGCGGGCGCGGCCCTTCTCCTCGTCGTTCAGGGCGGCGAAGGCGGTGATGCCGGCCATGATTCCGAGCGGCAGGATGAGGAAGAAGGTCCAGCGCCAGCTCATCAGCTCGGCCACCATGCCGCCGAAGGTCGGGCCCAGGATCGGCCCCATCACGCCGCCCACGCCCCACATCATCATGATGAAAGGGTACTGGCTGCGGTGAAAGCTCGACAGCACGATGGTCTGGCCCATCGGGAAGATCGGTGCACCGAAGGCGCCCTGGACGACGCGGAAGACCAGCAGCCACTCCAGAGAATCGACGAGGCCGCAGGCCATCGAGGCCGCCGTGAAGCCCGCAACGGAACAGATCATCAGCGTGCGCCAGCCGAGCTTGGCGGCGAGCCAGCCGGTGAGGGGCGTGGCGACCGCCGTGGCGACCAGGTTGAAGGTCAGCACCCAGGAGATCTGGTCCTGGGTCGCCGACAGCGCGCCCTTGAGCTGGGGGAGGATGACGGTGACGCTGGTCGCCGTCAGGCCGAACAGGACCGTGGTGAACTGCACCGACAGCAGGATCAGCCACTGTCGGCCGGTGATTGCCATGCCGCGGATGGTATGGTGGGGAGCGCAACATGCAAGGAACTTGCCGTCCTTGCGAAACCACGATCTGCGCAGCGATTTGGAGGAAACGTCAATGACTGAGCTGAAGAAGGATCTGCGGGACGTGCTGGCCAGGGTCGGCACCTCGACGCTGACCGGCGTGCTGAACCGCCGGGGCCTCAAGAGCATGACCCTGTTCGATGTCTGGCCGATGCGGCCGGAGCAGCCGGCGATGGTGGGCATCGCCTTCACCATGCGCTTCATCCCCTCGCGCGAGGACAAGGACGGCCCGACCTCGACCAGCCGCTCGATGGTCCAGCCGCAGGCGATGGAGGAATGCCCGCCCGGCCATGTGCTGATGATCGATTCGCGCGGCGATTCGCGCGCGGCCTCGGCCGGTGATCTCTATATCGGCCGGCTGAAGGCGCGCGGCGCGGCGGGCATCGTCACCGACGGCGGCTTCCGCGACACCAACGGTGTCTTCAAGACGGGCCTGCCGGCCTATCACCGCCGCCCGTCGTCGCCGCCCAGCCCCATCGCGCACCGGCCGGTCGACCTGCAGCTGCCGATCGGCTGCGGCGGCATCGCGGTCTATCCCGGCGACATCGTGGTCGGCGATCGCGACGCCGTGCTGGTGATCCCGCCGGACCTGGTCGAGGCCGTCGCCGACGAGGCGCTGAAGGCCTACGAGTACGAGAGCTGGGCCGAGCTCGAGGTCGCCAAGGGCCGCACGCTCAAGGGCCTGTTCCCTGTCGCGGGCGAAGACGCCAAGCGCGACTACGAAGCATGGAAGAAGGGCGGCGGGAAGGTTTGACCCTGGGGGCGCGCCACTCCAGTGGCGCGATCATCCGGGCATCGACAAAGACGCGCGACTGGAGTCGCGCGCCCCCAGCACCTAAAGCTTCGCCATCACCGCGCCGTTGAAGCGCTTCATCTCCTCCAGCACCGCATCGACAGTGGTGCCGGGGAAGCCGAAGTCGTCGGACGTGACGCCGAGGGCCGCAAGGTCCTTCAGATCGCCGATGATCTGATCGGGCGTGCCCGCGAACAGGCGATG
>CANIRG010000540.1 GCA_947469635.1 Rhodospirillales bacterium
AGCCGGTCTCGAGGCGGTCGAGCGCGTGGTTGACGGCGCGCACCAGGGGCACGATCTCGGTCGGCATCGTCTGCTCGGGCAGGCGCAGGTCGGTGCGCTTGGGCCCGATCGCCGCGGCGGTGGTCGAAGCCTCGCTCACCGGCTTCAGCGCCCGGCGGAAGATCAGGATGTCGATGCCCAGCAGCAACAGCAGGATGGGAAAGGTGATCCAGGCGACGCGCGGCAGGAAGGAGGCCACCACGTCGTCGATGATGACGTCGCGATGGGTGAGGTCCTGCCCGACCTGGATCCAGTAGACCTGCTCGCCGATCGCGCGCGGCACGCTCACGCCGAACATCTCGGCGCCGGTGGAGCGCCGGCGCAGGAACCATTCGCGCTGCGACTGCGCGTCGGGCGTGAACACGGTGCTGCCGTCGGGCCGCGAGGAGAACAGCACGTGGCCGGCGGTGTCGAGCACGGCATAGACGTAGAGGCCGTAGCCCTCGGAATAGAGCGGTCGCACCTCCGGCGGCATGTCGAGCGCCAGCCGCCCGTCGGGCCGGGGCCGGAGGAAGCTGCCGATGGTGAAGGCCTGGCCGCGCAAGGCGTCGGCATGCAGGCTGTTGGCCGCCTGGTTGAGCAGCCAATTGAGGGCGAGCGGGATCAGGATCGACGTCACGGCGATCGCCACGACGTGCAGCGCCACGATGCGCGAGATGATGGAGCGGAGGCGGTTCACCGCGGGCGTCTCAGGGCTTTTCCTCGGCCATCAGGTAGCCGACGCCGCGCACGGTATGGATCTTCACCGTGGCGCCGGCATCGCCCAGCATCTTGCGCAGGCGATGGACATAGACCTCGACCGCATTCGAGCCGACGTCGCCCGACAGGCCGAACAGGTGATCCTCGAACAGCCGCTTGGGCGCCACGTTGCCGCCGCGCCTGAGCAGGATCTCCAGCACTGCGGTCTCGCGCGCCGGAAAGCCGCGCGGCGCACCCGACACGAAGACCTGGCGGCCTTCGGTGTCGAGCGCGACGTTGCCGAAGGTGAGCAGCCGGCCCAGCAGGTTGCCGGGACGGCGCAGCAGCGCCTGCAGGCGGGCGACCAGCTCCTCCATCGCGAACGGCTTGGGCAGATAGTCGTCGGCGCCTTCGCGCAGGCCGGTGACACGATCGGTGACGCCGTCGCGCGCCGTCAGCACCAGCACCGGTGTCGCATCGGCCGAGCGGCGCATGTCGCGCAGCAGATTGAGGCCGTCGTCATCGGGCAGGCCGAGGTCGAGGACGACTGCGGCATATTTCACCGGCGCCAGGACATGCTTCGCATCGCCGACTGTCCCCACGGAATCGGCCGCCAGCGCGGCCCGGGCAAGCCCCTTCACCAGCAGAGACACAAGCTCTGGATTGTCTTCGACGAGAAGCACTCTCATTGGTAGGGCCCACCATCCGGGGCTGCAGGATCGCTAGAATTTTAGCATGGCGCTTGTGGGTTTACGCGTCAGGTAGACGTAATCGGAAAGGCCTAGGGTAAGCAATCGATCCATTCCGTACATCGGTGAGCACACGGTGACCAGTTCAAGAATCTATCCCCGTCAACCGCTGATGACACGCCTCGGCGACTATCGCCTGTGGTTCGCGTGCGTCGGCGTCGCGGGCGTCGCCATGGCGGGGTTCTGGGTGCTGAACAGCGGTACCGTCAACGCCGTGGCGCGGCCGGAAAAGGCGACGCGCGACGCCGACGGCGCCTTCCGGCCGAGCGAGACGCAATGGGCCAGCCTCAGGCTCACGACGGTGCGCGAGGTGGCGTTCCGCGACGAACGCGCCACCGACGGCAAGATCGCGATCAACGAGGACACCACGACGCCGGTGTTCTCGCCCTATACTGGCCGGGTCACGCGCCTGATCGCCAGGCCCGGCGACTCCGTCGAGCGCGGCGCGCCGCTCTTCACCATCGCGGCCAGCGAGTTCGTCCAGGGGCAGAACGACCTGGTCACCACCGTGGCCAACCTCGAGAAGGCGCGCTCCAAGCTCGGCCTCGCCCAGACCGTCGAGAAGCGCCAGCGCGAGCTGCTGGCGTTCCGCGGCGGCGCACTGAAGGATCTCGAGCAGGCCCAGTCCGACCTTGTGTCGGCGCAGGGCGACGTCCGGTCGGCGGAGATCGCCGCCGCCGCCGCGCGCAATCGCCTGCGCATCCTCGGCCGCTCCGACAGCGACATCGACCAGCTCGAGAAGATGGATCGCATCAGTGCCGAAACCGTCGTCTCCGCGCCGATCGGCGGCACGGTCATCCAGCGCAAGGTAGGCCTCGGTCAGTATATCGCCGTCGGCGGCAACGATCCGGTGTTCACCGTCGGCGATCTGTCGAGCGTATGGTTGATCGCCAACGTCCGAGAGTCCGACGCGCCCAAGATGAAGGTGGGCGCGCCGGTCGAGGTCTCGGTGATCGCCTATCCCGGCCGCGTCTTCACCGCCAGGCTGAGCTATGTCGCCCCGGCGCTCGATCCCGCCACGCGCCGCCTGCCGGTGCGCGCCGAGATCCTCAATGCCAGCCGCGAGCTGCTGCCCGAGATGTTCGTCTCCTTCCGCATCATTGCCGGCGACGGCCGGACGATGCCGGCGGTGCCGCAGGAAGCGGTCGTCTACGAGGGCGCCAGCGCCCGCGTCTGGATCGCCCGACCGGAGCAGAAGTCGGTGGTGAACCGCCCGATCGAGGTCGGCGCCACGGTCAACGGCCTGGTCGAGGTACGCCGCGGGCTGGCGATCGGCGAGACCGTCGTCGCGGGCGGCACATTGTTCATCGATCGTGCCGCAACCCGCGACTGACCTCGATCGTCGCAATGGCGCCACCTCCGGCCCTCGCCGGCTTCAGACTCAATTGCAAACCACGGAGATGGAGATGAATGCATTCCCGGGAGTGGCTGCTCTGGCCGTCGCGCTTCTATTGCCGGTGGCCGCCCTGGCTCAGTCGAGCGATGCGGAATATTGCTCGGCGCTCGGCGACAAGTACGCGCTGCTGCTCAACCAGGGTCCGCGGCACGGCGGGCCATCCGCGAGCGTCGATGCCCAGGTGGCGATCGCGAAGTGCAAGGCCGGCGACACTGCCGCCGGCATTCCAGCGCTCGAAAAGTCGCTGCGGAACGCAAGGATCGATCTGCCGCCGCACGGGTAGGCGGTGCGACAAATTCGGCGCGTGGCCAAAGGGTCGCTTCGGGAACAAGCATTCCGCGAACGCCTCGTCAGGCCAGCGTAATGCGAAGCGACTAGGGTCCGTCCCGGTCATTCGTGGCGACGTCGTCGTCGACGGTGATGTCGTCCGTGCATTCCGATCGCGCGCTCGGCGCAAAGGGGGTCCGCCATGCACGCCATCGTCGCCTTCGCGCTCAAGCAGCGCATCCTCGTGATCATCCTCGGCAGCGTGCTGATGATCGCCGGCATGCTGGCCTACAGGACGCTCAACATCGAGGCCTATCCCGACCCGGTGCCGCCGCTGGTCGACATCATCACACAGAACCCCGGCCAGTCGTCGGAGGAGATCGAGCGCTACATCACCGTGCCGATCGAGGTGCAGATGGCCGGCATCCCCCACGTCCAGGCGATCCGCACCATCTCGCTGTTCGGCCTTTCGGACGTGAAGGTACAGTTCACCTACGACGTGACCTATCAGCAGGCCTCGCAATACGTGATCAACCGGCTGTCGCA
>CANIRG010000541.1 GCA_947469635.1 Rhodospirillales bacterium
CAAGCAGCTCGCCGCGGTGCGCATCAAGCTCGAGACGCATTATCGCGACATGCAGGACATCGAGTTCACCGTCCAGCGCGGCAAGCTCTATATGCTGCAGACGCGCAACGGCAAGCGCACCGCCAAGGCCGCCCTCAAGATCGCGGTCGACATGGTGCGCGACGGTCTCATCGACAAGAAAGAGGCCGTGGCGCGCATCGTGCCGGCCAGCCTCGACCAGCTCCTGCATCCCACGCTCGATCCCAAGGCGCCGCGCAAGGTGATCGCCAAGGGCCTGCCGGCATCGCCCGGCGCGGCCTCGGGCACGATCGTGTTCACCGCCGACGAGGCGGAGAAGCAGGCGCGCGCCGGTGGCAAGGTGATCCTGGTGCGGCGCGAAACAAGCCCCGAGGACATCCACGGCATGCATGCCGCCGAAGGCATCCTGACCTCGACCGGCGGCATGACCAGCCATGCGGCCGTCGTGGCGCGCGGCATGGGCAAGCCCTGCATCGCGGGAGCGGGCGACGTGCGCATCGACGCCCGCGCCGGCACCATGAGCGTGCGCGGCACGGTCGTTAAGGCGGGCGACACGCTGACGCTCGACGGCAGCACCGGCGAGATCATCCTGGGCGTTGTGCCCACGGTGCAGCCCGAGATGTCGGGCGACTTCGCCGAGCTGATGGCCTGGGCCGACGAGATCCGCACGCTGGGCGTGCGCGCCAATGCCGAGACGCCGGCCGATGCCGCGCAAGCGCGCAAGTTCGGCGCCGAAGGCATCGGGCTTTGCCGCACCGAGCATATGTTCTTCGAGGGCGACCGCATCGTGGCCGTCCGCCAGATGATCCTGGCCGACGACGAGAAGAGCCGGCGTGCGGCGCTGGCCAAGATCCAGCCGATGCAGCGCCAGGATTTCATCGAGCTGTTCGAGATCATGGCGGGCCTGCCGGTCACCATCCGCCTGCTCGATCCGCCGCTGCACGAGTTCCTGCCGCACACGCCGGCCGATATGGAAGTGCTGGCCAAGGATCTCGGCGTCGACATGGCCGAGATCGAGTCGCGCGCCCACAAGCTTCACGAGTTCAACCCCATGCTCGGCCATCGCGGCGTGCGGCTGGGCATCTCCTACCCGGAGATCTACGAGATGCAGGCCCGCGCCATCTTCGAGGCCGTGGCCGAGGTCCAGAAGAAGGCGGGCAAGACCGTGATCCCCGAGGTGATGATCCCCCTCGTGGCGACGCGCAAGGAGCTCGACCTGATGAAGGCCGTGATCGACCAGGTCGCGGCCGAGGTGAGCTCGAAGTCGGGCGAGAAGCTCGAGTATCTCATCGGCACCATGATCGAGCTGCCGCGCGCCTGCCTGCGCGCCGGCGAGATCGCCGAGACCGCCGAGTTCTTCTCCTTCGGCACCAACGACCTCACGCAGACGACCTTTGGCTTGAGCCGCGACGACTCCTCGTCGTTCCTCGAGAAGTACCAGCAGCGCGGCATTCTCGAGCACGATCCCTTCGCCTCGCTCGACATCGAGGGCGTGGGCGAGCTGATCGAGATCGGCTGCGAGCGCGGTCGCAAGGTACGGCCCAAGCTCAAGGTCGGCATCTGCGGCGAGCACGGCGGCGATCCGGCGTCGGTGTTCTTCTGCCACAAGGCCGGCCTCGACTACGTCTCCTGCTCCCCCTACCGCGTTCCCATCGCCCGGTTGGCGGCAGCGCAAGCCGCGCTGGGCGGCGCGCTCAAGACGGAATGAGGCGAGTCGGACACATCTCGACCGAGGCTTTCCCCCTCCCTGCCCTCCCCCGTAAGACGGGGGAGGAGGAAGAAAAGCTAGCCGAGAAGAAAAGAAGCTTTCCTCCCCCGTCATACGGGGGAGGTGCCCGAAGGGCGGAGGGGGAAGGCCCCAGTCGAGATGCATCCGCTCGGTAGCAAGCGCGCCCTCGCCGCCGCGCTGGTCGAGCTCGAACGCGATCCCGATGGGGACCGCAGCCAGCAGCTGCTCGACGAGTCGTGGCGCTCTCCCAAGGCTCACGTCGTGGGCGTCACCGGACCGCCGGGCGTCGGCAAGTCGACCCTCTGCGCTGCGCTGGTCGCGGCCTGGCGCAGGGCCGGCCACACCGTCGGCGTCATCGCCGTCGATCCCTCCTCGAAGACGAGCGGCGGCGCGCTGCTGGGCGACCGCGTCCGCATCGCCCAGGACGACACGGATGCCGGCAGCTTCGTCCGCTCGATGGCGGCGCGCGACCGGCTGGGCGGGCTCGCCGACCAGACCATCGCCGCCATGGTGGTGATGCGCGCCCGCTTCGACCGCGTGCTGATCGAGACGGTGGGCGTGGGCCAATCCGAGACCGACGTGGCGGGCGTGGCCGACACGGTGCTGGTCTGCATCCAGCCCGGCTCCGGCGACGCGCTGCAGTTCATGAAGGCCGGCATCGTCGAGATCCCGCACCTGATCGCCGTCACCAAGGCCGACGCAGGCGCCGCCGCCGAGCGCGCGCTGGCCGATGTCGCGGGCGCGCTGTCGCTCTCGCCACCGCGTGACGACTGGAAGACGCGCACGCTGCTTCTGTCGGCCCGCAGCGGCATCGGCGTCGCCGCACTGGTCGAAGCGCTCGACCAACACCGCCGACATCTCGCCGAGGAAGACCGCCTCGCCCTCGCGCGCCACCGCCAGAGCGAGGGCTGGCTGCGCGAGGCCCTGCGCGACCGCTTCGGCCAACGCGGCCTCATGCGACTCCAACGCCTCGGCTTGGCGACGAGTTTGCCAGCCGGTGCCCAGCCCTTCGAGCGCTTGCGCGCGCTAAGTGCTGCTTTGGAATGTGGCGTGGCCTTCGATCGGTAAATATAATCCGAACGGCCGGATGCCTGTGCGGGCATGGAGGCGTTGTTCTCACGAGACGCAGGGTGAGGAAAATGGCTGAAAATCGGCAAACGGAGATCGACAGAAACCTCGCGTTTTTTCTGCGCGAGTTGCCCGAGCTGATGTCTCGGCACGCGGGTAAATACGCGCTGTTACGGCATGAAGAGGTAACTGGGTACTACGACACCGTTGCCGATGCCGTCGCCGCCGGCAACTCCCTGTATCCGGACCAATTGTTCAGCGTGCAGCAAGTCTCGGACGCTGCATCAAATTTGGGGCACTATTCCTATGCCGTGTCTTTGGGGAACCCATAACAACTCCCAAGTTTTCCTGAGCGTCGGTATTCTTGATGCTTCCACGCTGAACCTGGCCTCCCATCCCAGGGCGGGCACCGGCGTTGGGCTCCCCATGCAATTCAAGGCACTCATCGATACGGGCGCGCAACGCACCATGATATCGCCCAACGTGGTTTCGACGTTGAAGCTGAGTGCGGTGGGGAAAATTCCAATCGGAGGCGTTGGCCCGACCGTTCACTTTCACAATGCTTGTTTGTTTCATGTAGCATTCGTGCTCCCACCGTTCGGTCAAAACCTTGCACCGGGGCAAGCTGTGCAATCCGTCGCATTCATTCTCCCGCAATCGATTCACGGTGGCGAGATTCCCAATACGGGTGGTCGTTTCGACGTCCTGCTGGTGTACTGCACCCGGATATCTGGACACAAGGTAGGAGTTAAGCTGCCAGCCTGAACGCGCCCTGATCCCAAGCGGTTCTGGCGTCGTTTGGACTTCGGTAGTCGTTCTTTGCGATCAGCCACTGGGCATTGTAACGGTCGACGAAGAC
>CANIRG010000542.1 GCA_947469635.1 Rhodospirillales bacterium
CCAGGCCCGCTCTGGATCAAGCGCCGGATGAGCGGGCCTGGAGGCCCGCGGTCCGCATGATCATGACGCTTCTTCGACCCTGAGCCAGAGCGGATTGTCGATCTGCTTCAGGAACGCCACGTGGGCGGCGAGCTCGGCGGGGTTGACGGCAAACACCCGCGCCACCCGCACAGGCCCGGTGGCCGTGCCGTTTCCGGCGACGGCGGCACTGACCTCCGCCGCCAGGCCAAGGACCCGCTGCCGACCACCGCTCAGCTCGAGATAGACCTCGGCCAGCAGCTCGGCATCGAGCAGCGCGCCGTGCTTGGTGCGGCTAGAATTGTCGATGCCGAAGCGATCGCACAGGGCATCGAGGCTGGCGCGCTGGCCGGGGAACTTGCGCCGCGCCATCGACACGGTGTCGATGTAGGGGTTGGTGAGCCGCGTCCGGCCGACGCGCTCGAGCTCGGCATTGAGGAAGCCCAGGTCGAACTGGGCGTTATGGATCACCAGCTGGGCGTCGCCGACGAACTCGAGCAGCGCCTCGACCGAGTCGGCGAACAGCGGCTTGTCGGCCAGGAACTCGTCGGTGAGGCCATGCACGTCCAGCGCGCCAGTCGGCATCGGCATCTGGGGATTGAGATAGACCTGGAACGTCCGCCCCGTCGCCACCGTGTTGAACAGCTCGATGCAGCCGACCTCGACCACGCGATGGCCGGCCAGCGGATCGAGCCCCGTCGTCTCGGTATCGAGCACCACTTCACGCATGGCGCCTTGTAGCCTACTTGCGGCGCGCCCGCGCCAAGGTGCCTGTGAATTTCTCGCGCCACGGGTGCATTGGCCAGGAAAGTTCCGGCCGCTTCTTCAGCTTCGCCACCGCCCGGACCAGCGCGGCGCGCGTCGGGGCGAGGCCGAGGCCGGTGGGAATGACGATGGTGGCCTTCCGCCGCTTCAGCGCGTCCGGCACCTGCTGGCGCAGGATGCCGTCGAGCCTGGCCGCCGTCATGCCGGGCCGGGCCATGACGCGGCGGCGCTGCAGGAAAGCCGGCGCGCTCACCACCAGCGTGGCATCGACCCGGCGCTCGCCCAGCCCCTCGAACAGCAGCGGGATATCGAGCACCACCAGCGGCGCACGGCGGAACGAAGCGCGCTTCAGGAAGGCGCGCTGGCGCTGGCCCACCAGCGGATGGACGATGGCCTCGAGCCGGCGCAATGCCGCCTTGTCGCCGAACACCCGCGCGCCCAGCGCCTGGCGATCGAGCACGCCCTCCTTGACCACACCGGGAAACGCCGCCTCGATCGGCGGCAAGGCCAGGCCCCCCGGCGCCTGCAACGCATGCACGGCGGCATCGGCATCGTAGACCGGCACGCCCATCTGCCGCAGCATGGTGGCCGCGGTCGATTTGCCCATGCCGATGGAGCCCGTCAGCCCGACGATCACCACGCGAGGGTCACCTCGGCCCGCAGCACAAAAGTAACAACCTCATGCCGAGGAGCCACGCGAAGCGTGGCGTCTCGAAGCATGGGCACGAGCACCGTGGCCTGTTGCCGACCCTTCGAGACGGCCGCTCGCGCGGCCTCCTCAGGGTGAGGTGTTCGCCGATCCACTAGGCGGGAGCGGCCTTGGGCAGGGCCGCTGTCTTGGCGGCCTTGCGTTGCTTGGCGAGCCAGACCACGCCGTAGGTGAGGCCGGCGCCGACCACCAGGATGCCGACCGACATCAACGGCCGGTAGAACAGCCAGGCGATGGCGATGACCAGCGGGGCGATGGCGACGGTACAGAGCAGCGCCACCAGCCCGGTGCCGGCCCGCACGATGTCGCCCAGGATCGGCAGCACGTCGGCCAGCACGCCGAGCGGCCCCATGATCATGCTGAAGCCCACGAACATCACCACGCAGCCCACGGCGCGCAGGATCCAGGTGAGCGTGCTGTTGTCGGACTGGGCCTTCTGGAACATGTCGGCCGCCGGCACGCGGCCGGCCGCGATCAGCTGCACCGTGCCGCCCGCCTGGGTGCGATAGGGCTCGAGGTTGGTGCCGGCCTGTCGGGCGATGATGCTCGCGGGCTGGATCGGCACCTCGGCGAAGCTGATGCGATAGTCGCCGACCGCGGGCTGGCCCGCTTCCTTGCCGACATAGATCTTGCCGTCGACCGCATGCACCGGCTTGTCGAGCTTGCGGCGCAGTGCCGCGAGATGGTTCTGGGCCGCCGGCATCGGCTCCTCGGCGCCGAAGCTGCGCATCAGGTTGTCGGGGGTCTCGAAGACGCCGAGCTTGATGTCGGGCGCCAGGGTGACGCGCGACTGGTAGACCATCTGCGGATTGTTGTGGCCACCGCGTTCCTTGAACTTGCTGGAATCGACCGGCTTGTCCTTCCAGGCCCGCGTGTACTTGTAGGTGGTGGTGGTCTTCTCGCTGCCGCCCACCTCCTTCTTGGACGAGGTCTCGGACTCCTCGGTCCATTGATACATTTCGACGGTACGAACCAGGCGCACGCCCGAGCTCGCCATGCCGAACTCCGGATCCGTCGCCTGGCCCCCCGGCGTGAGGTTGCCGGAGACATGCACCAGCTTGCCGTCGTTGTTGGTGTCGAGCTTCTCCGGCGACACGCTGCGCACGATGCCGGCGCCTTCGGACAGCGACCGCGCGGTCGTCACCGCGCGGCCCTCGTTCCAGAACAGCAGCGCGCAGGAGCCCGCGATCAGCACGAAGCCGAAGACGACGCCGGCGAACGACTCGCCGATGCGCTGAAGCCACGACTTCTGCGTGACCTCGGTGACGGTCTCGCCATCCGTGCCCTGCTGGATGTCGATGTTCGGTTCGTTCTTCTCGTCTTCGGTCGCCATGTCTTCCCCCGTTTGTTCTCAGCCCGCCGTCCCCGTGCCGTGCTGCCTAGGGCACCAGGATGGTCTGTCCCGTCGTCTTGCGGCCTTCGAGATCGATATGCGCCTGCGCCGCGTCGCCCAGCGGATAGCGCTGGTCGATGGCGATCTTGACCTTGCCGCTCTTGACCATCTTGAACAGCGACTTGGCCGAGGCCTCGAGGTCGGCGCGGGTCGCCGTATAGGCGCCGAGGCTCGGCCGCGTGAGATAGAGCGAGCCCTTGGCGTTCAGGATGGCGATCGACTGCGGCGGCACCGGGCCGGACGCGTTGCCGAACGAGGCCATCAGGCCGCGCGGCTGCAGGCAGTCGAGCGAGGCGGCCCACGTGTCCTTGCCGACGCCATCGACCACGACCGGCACGCCCTTGCCCTTGGTGATCTTCTTCACCTCGGTCACGATGTCCTGCTTGGTGTAGTCGATCACCCATTTGTAGCCGTTCTTCTTGGCCAGCGCGGCCTTCTCGGGCGACGAGGTCGTGCCGATCACCTTGTAGCCGCGCGCCTTGGCCCATTGGCCGAACAGCAGGCCGACGCCGCCGGCGGCGGCATGGAACAGCACGAAATCGCCCTTCTTGAGCCACGGCTTGGAGCAGCGGTCGACGAGATACTCCGTCGTCATGCCCTTCAGCATGATCGCCGCCGCCTGCTCGTCGCTCACGCCCTTGGGCACGTGCACGAGCTGGTCGACGCCCATCAGCCGCTCCTGGCAGTAGGCGCCCAGCACGCCGCAATAGGCGACGCGATCGCCCTTCTTGAAGCCCTTCACGCGCGCCCCCACTTCGAGGATCACGCCCGCCGCCTCGCGGC
>CANIRG010000543.1 GCA_947469635.1 Rhodospirillales bacterium
GCGCGGGCCGCAGGGCCGGCCGGTGTTCGTGCAGGCCGGCTCCTCCGAGACGGGCCGCCGCTTCGCCGCGCGCCACGCCGAGGCCGTCTTCACCGCGCAGATGGAGAAGGCCACCGCGCAGGAATTCTACGCGGACCTGAAGCGGCTCGCGGCGGCCGAGGGGCGGGCGCTCGACCAGATGCTGATCCTGCCCGGCCTCAGCCCGGTCATCGCCGCGACCGAGGCGGAGGCGCAGCGCCTCGCGCGCGAATTGAACGACCTCACCGACCCCGAGGTCGGCCGCAAGCGCCTGTCGGGGAGATTCGGCGGCCACGATTTCTCCCATCTGCCGCTCGACCGCCCGCTCGCGCCCGAGGACTTCCCCAACCCCGGCACCGTCGAGGCGGCGCGCAGCCGGACCGAGGTGATCGTGGGCCTGGTGCGGCGCGAGAAGCTCACCCTGCGCCAGCTGCTGGCCTATCTCGCCGGCGCGCGCGGCCACTACACGACGGCGGGCACGCCGGAGCAGATCGCCGCGCTGATCCAGAACTGGTTCGAGGACGGCGCGGCCGACGGCTTCAACATCATGCCGCCGATCTTCCCGGCGATGCTCGACGTGTTCGTGGCCGAGGTGATCCCGTTGCTGCAGCGGCGGGGGTTGTTCCGGACGGAATACGAGGGCGAGATGTTGAGAGAGCACTATGGGCTGAAGCGGCCGGCGAGCCGATCATAGCGCGGCGCTGCTTCAGTCCTGCCAGTCGTTGCCGGGCATGATCCTTCGCATGAACTCGTCGAACAGCGGGACGGTGAAGGCCGTGTCGCCGTGATTGGGACTCCAGATCATGCCTTTGACGATGAGCTGGCTGCGGGTCGGACCGAAGGACGAGACTCCCCGATCCAGGACTGCCGCAATATCACCTGAGCGATGCGGCCCCGGGCCAAGCTCGGCCATGGCGCGAAGGTATCGCCGCTCGCTCGGCGTCAGGCGGTCGAAACGCACACGGAAGAAGCTTTCGTCGAGAGTTGCGATCGTGCTTGCGGATGCGGCCTCCACGTCCTGCGCGTCGATCGGCGAGGCCGTCGCGGCATCCCAGACGTGCTTGCCCCACTCCTGCAGGAAATAGGGATAGCCGTGCGTCTCCTGGACGATGCGGTCGAGAGCCTTCGCCGTCATCTCCACCCTGTTGTCCTGGAGCGGCTTGGTGATAGCGATCCGCGCCGCGGGATCGGGCAGGGCGCCGATCTCGGGAAACTCGAACATGCGCTCGGCGTAGGATTTGGCTCGCCCCATGCGGCCGCGCAACTGTGGCAGCCCGGCGCCGATCAGGATGACGGGCAGCTTGCGCTGCGCCGTGCGATGCAGCGACACGATGAGGGCCGCGAGTTCCTCCTCCTCGACGTACTGGAGCTCGTCGATGAAGATCGCGAAGGCCGTTCCGCCCGCCCGAGCCGCCTCGCCGGTGGCCTCGAGCAGCGCCAGCAGATCGTGCTCCAGGTCGCCGTTGTCGGCGAGGCCGGCCTCGGGCTCGAAGTCGATCCCGACCTCGATGTCGGCGTACTTGACCTTGAGGCTCTTCGCGAAGCCCGCGAGTGCACGAAGCGCACGTTGGGCGAGCTCGCTCGCCCGCTCGATGCGGGACAGCCGCAGCAGGGCTTGTCGCAGTTGCGGGGCGAGCAGCGCGGGCAGGGAGCGCGCTTCGGGCGCCTCAATGCGCAGCGTGTGGATGCCGGTGGCCTCCGCGTCGTCGCGCATGCGGTCGAGCAGCACCGTCTTGCCGACGCCGCGAAGCCCCACCATCAGCAGGCTGCGGGCCGGCAGGCCGCGGCGGACGCGCGCAATGGCGACGCGTATGTCCTCGCGCAGCTCGTCACGACCGGCCAGCTCGGGCGGCGGCGTGCCTGCCCCAGGGGCGAAGGGATTGGAGACAGGGTCCATTGCCTCAATATAGTGAAATTATGGAAATTATCAATTCTTAGTAATATAGATAACTTCACTCAATTTCTCGCGGGCCGGCCGGCGCGATGTGCCTCGTGCTCCTCTGCGGCGGAGACAAGAGCACGCAGAGAGCGGACATCAAGCGCGCGAAGGAACTGGCAGCCGGCCTCCAGCAAGCCTCACCCTCAAGATCGGACCCCATCGCATGGCAACCACCACCAAGACCCTCGCTTTCGATCCGGCCGAGCACCTCACCGATCCCGCGGATCAAGTCGAGCTTCTCAGCGACGCCCTGGCCACGGGGCAATGCCGCCTATATCGCCAATGCTCTCGGCACCATTGCCCGGGCTCGGGGAATGTCGGAGGTGGCGCGCGGCGCCGGTGTCACCCGTGAAGCTCTCTACAAATCGCTCACGGAGAAAGGCGATCCAAAGCTCACGACATTCATGAGCGTGCTGAGGACCATGAAGATCCAGCTGACGGCGCGTCCCGAGCCAGCCGGTCAGTCTCGCAAGACCGGCCGTACGAGAAGCAGGCGGCCAACGCGCCCATCGCGAGCAGCCTGAGCTTCACGCCATCGCCATTGGACGTACCGTGCGAGCCCGTCGGCAGCGGGTGATGGGTACGTCCGCGCCGTTTTCGCCAGCGATGACTTTGCCTTGGATGGGAGCCCGTCCGGTCCGTGGCAGTCGACCGCCATCGGAGCGCGGCGTAGCAGGGGGAATCTATTCTTCCACGTTGGCCGAAGTACGGTGTCTCATACCAAGTCCAACCTTAGCCGCCTCCCGACCGCGTGCGCCGCGCGGGTCAACGTCCCCAACGTCACCGACTCATTCTCAGGATCGAGTAGCCGATCGAGCTGAGCCCGGCTGGTTTGCATGCGCTTGGCGAGCTGCGTCTTGGTGATCTTGTTCTCCCGCATCAGTGCCTCAAGCTGGCGCGTGATGACGCGCTTGATGCCGCGCGCCGTCACCTCCTCGTGGATGCCGGTCTCGTCCAGGAAATCGTCAAACGAGGATCCAATGTGGGCTTTCTTCTCCATGGGCTTTCTTTCATTTGCATCAGGGCAAGACGCCGGTCAGGTGCAGACGTCCGTGACGTCTTCTTGATGAAGGCATGGTAGAATCATGCCGCCGCCCCTGTCGGAGAACAGCACGCGTGCAGCACTTCATTGAGCGATGCTGCGCACTTCCCACGGGCATCGCTCGAAGAGCCGGCACAGCAACGTGCCGATAGACCTATGAAAACTTCACATCCTTGATTTCGTCTCCGATGGTCTTGCGATCAGCGGTGTCGAGGCCCTTAGCCAAAAAAACTGCGTTATCTGGGTACGCTGTATTGTACCAAACTAGGTACGACCGTCGATGTTAAACAAACGCTCCGCCCCTTTGGCTAACGATATACATTCTGGGCCTGCGTTTGACTGTTGGCGAACGCCGTGCGCACCCCAGCGGGTCGTCCAAACGCACTTCGCGCGGTGGTCCTGTCCTGAATCTCGGTGATAAGGTCGCGTCGGTAGGGAGCCACAAATGACGAAGTCGGGCCGGAAAGAGACCAATGAACAAGAGTTCCAAGGGCAGGTTATCACTTGGCTCAACATGGAATGTGGCGCGACAATCAGGATGAGAGGGGCGCGACAATCAAGATGAGAAGAAGCGGCCGGATGGTTAATGATTGTCGTTGGCCGCGTGTTTTACAAGCTGATTGACGGCGATGATGGGTCTTGATCGTCGCGCAGCGTCAATCAGGAGC
>CANIRG010000544.1 GCA_947469635.1 Rhodospirillales bacterium
CGGCGCCGGTGACATCGTTCGGCCGGTAGGTCGTGCAGCCCTTGCAGCCGGCGGCATAGGCCGCCTCGTAGACATGCTTGAAGGCCTCGAAGGAAATGTCGCGCGGCAGGTTGATGGTCTTGGAGATCGAGCTGTCGACATAGTCCTGGGCCGCCGCCTGCATGTTGAGATGGTCGGCGGGGGTGAGCGTTTGGGCATCGACGAAGACGTCCGGGGGCGGCGGCGCATTGCCCTTGAGCGATCGCCACAACCGGTATGCCTGATCCTCCACGTTCTCCTCGCGGCGCGTGCCGTCGGGCTGCAGCACGTGGCGGACGAAGCTGAAGGCGAACACCGGCTCGATGCCGGAGGAGACATTGTCGGCCAGCAGCGAGATCGTGCCGGTGGGGGCGATCGAGTTCAGCAGCGCGTTGCGGATGCCGTAGCGGCCGATCGAGGTGCGCACCTCCTCGGGCAGCGCCTGGATCGTCTCGCCGGCGAGATATCGCGTGCGGTCGTAGAGCGGGAAGCTGCCCTTCTCCGCCGCGATGTCGGACGAGGCGAGATAGGACAGGCGCTGCACCGCGCCCAGCCACTCGCGCGTGAGCTCGACCGCGCGCGGCGAACCGTAGCGCACGCCGCACAGGATCAGCGCGTCGGCGAGGCCCGTGACGCCGAGACCGATGCGGCGCTTGGCCTTGGCCTCTTGTTCCTGCTGCGGCAGCGGAAAGCGCGAGACGTCGACCACATTGTCGAGCATGCGCACCGCCAGCGGCACCAGCCGCTCCAATTCCTCCATGTCGAGCGACGCCTGCGGGGTGAAGGGCTCCTTCACCAGAACAGCGAGATTGATGGATCCCAGCAGGCAAGCGCCGTAGGGAGGGAGTGGCTGCTCACCACACGGATTACTGCACTGGATGCTCTCGCAATAGGCGAGGTTGTTCCGCCGGTTCACACGGTCGATGAAGATCACGCCGGGCTCGGCGCAGTCGTAGGTCGCGCGCATGATGCGCTCCCACAGCGCGCGCGCCTTCAGCATCTTGTAGACCTTGCCGCCGAACACGAGGTCCCAGTCCGAACCATCCTTCACCGCGGCCATGAAGACGTCGGTGATGAGCACAGAGACGTTGAACATGCGCAGGCGCTTGGCGTCGCGTTTGGCGTCGACGAAGGCCTCGATGTCGGGATGGTCGCACCGTAGCGTCGCCATCATCGCACCACGCCGGCTGCCGGCGCTCATGATCGTGCGGCACATCGAGTCCCACACATCCATGAAGGACAGCGGCCCCGAGGCATCGGCGCCGACGCCCTTCACCGGCGCGCCCTGCGGACGCAGCGTCGAGAAATCGTGGCCGATGCCGCCGCCCTGCTGCATCGTGAGCGCGGCCTCGCGCACATTGTCGAAAATGCCCGACATGTCGTCGGGGATCGTGCCCATGACGAAGCAGTTGAACAGCGTCACCGTGCGACCGGTGCCGGCGCCCGCGATCACCCGGCCGGCCGGCAGGAACTTGAAGCCGCTCAGCGCCCCGTAGAAGCGTTCGGCCCATCGCTCCGGGTCGCGCTCGGGGGCGGCGAGCGCCTGTGCCACCCGTCTCCAGGTCGCCTCGAGATCGGTATCCGTCTCGCGGAAACGGTATTTCATGTCCCAGATGCGCTGGGAGACTGGGGCCCATTCCATCCGCCGAGCCTAGGCGGCGACCGGCAGGATATCAACAGGATTGTTCTATTTTTGTTCTCTATTCACCAGCCGCTCGGTGGCCACTTCAATGCGCTCGCGCAGCGTGGTCATGAAGGCTTCGCGGCGAAGGCCCGGCGCAATAGGCGGCAGGATCTCGACATCGATGACGCCGGGCCGTTTGACGAACTGGCGGCGGCCCCAGAACAGGCCGGAATTGAGGGCCACGGGCACCACCGGCACCCCAAGCTGACGATAGAGGGCGGCAGTCCCGACCTGGTAGGGATGCTCCGCCCCAATAGCCACCCGCGTGCCTTCGGGAAAGATCAGGATCGAACGGCCGTCGGCGATCACCGCCTTGGCCTGCTTCACCAGCCCCCGCAGCGCCGACGCGCCGTCGCCGCGGGCGACGGCGATGTTGCCGGCCCGGGCCATCGCCCAGCCGACGATGGGGATGAACAGCAGCTCGCGCTTCAGCACGATCGCCGAGTCCGGGAACAGGCGAGCGAACGCCAATGTCTCCCACGAGGATTGATGCTTGCTGGCGATGATGACCGGGCCGTCCGGCAGATTCTCCAGCCCGCTCACGCGATGGGTGAGGCCAACCGTCACCCACAGCCACCATTGGCAGAAGGCGATCCAGACGTGCGACCACGCCACCACGCAGCGTCGCGGCAGCAGAAGGATCGGTGCGCCCACCAGGGCGATCATCGCCGTGCCGACGTACCAGCCGACATTGAAGGCCAGCGAGCGAAGCGGCAGCCCCAGGGCCCTCATGCTTGTATCTCCAGTTTTAGTCGCCTAGTGTCGTCTTTAGAGCACATTTAGTGGGCAAGACCCGCCCGGCATGCAAGTCACTTGTCCAAACTGCGGGGCGCGATACGCCGTCGATCCGCTGGCCATAGGCCCCGCCGGGCGCATTGTTCAATGCGCGCGCTGCGCCCATCGCTGGATGCAGGGCGTCGATGTCGCCATGACCACGGTCGAGGAAGGGCCGGTGCCAGACCTCGTCATCCGTCCGCCCAGCCGCGGGGCGGGTCTTCCGGCGGTGATCGAGCCCAAGCGTGGCTTCGGCTGGCTTCCCCTCACGATCGCTCCTCTGGCGTTGGTCGTGGCCTTGGGAGCCGGCGCCTACGTCTTCCGCGACGAGATCCTGCCGATGATCCCCGCCGAGGTACGCCCCCTGCTCGCCGAAGCGCGCGCCACGCTCCTGGATTGGTGGGCTGCCCTTCTCGACTGGCGCTCCCTCCTCCCCTTCGACCTGTGACGAGCGAAAGCCTATGACCACGGCAACTCCCCCTGCGACGCCCGACCGCCCCGCCGTTTCCATCCGCTTCTCCGCCGCCGAGATCGCCAGCCGCGTCGAGGAGATGTCCATCGACCTCGCCGCCAAGCTGCCGGCCGACACGCTGGTCGTGTCGGTGCTGAAGGGCAGCTTCGTGTTCGCCGCCGACCTGATCCGCGCGCTCAGCCGCACCGGCGCCAACTGGTCGATGGATTTCCTTACCCTGTCGAGCTACGGCACCGGCACCCAGACCACCGGCCATGTGCGCATCGTGCGCGACATCGTCGACGAGGTGCGCGAGCGCGACGTGCTGCTGGTCGACGACATCCTCGAATCGGGCTTCACCCTCTCCTTCGCCAAGAAGCTCCTGCTGGAGCGCGGTGCCCATCGTGTCTGGGTGTGCACCCTGCTCGACAAGCCGGAGAAGCGCCGCACCGAGCTGCAGGCCGATTTCGTCGGCTTCCAGGCCGGCGATGAATTCCTCGTCGGCTACGGCCTGGACTGGGCGCATCGCTTCCGCGGGCTGCCCTACATCGGCGTCGTCGAAAAGCCTCAATAGCGCCGCGATTCGTCTCGGTGGCGAGGCGCCCATTCGACGACAGGCTCGCAACCTCCTCCATGGCGCGGGTGTTTACTCAGCACCAAACCACAGGAGGTAAGCCCTATGAAAAAGATCCTCATTGCGGCCGTCGCCGTCGCCCTCAGCAGCTCGCTCGCCTATGC
>CANIRG010000545.1 GCA_947469635.1 Rhodospirillales bacterium
ACCGACATCCGCACCATCGACCAAGACACGCTCAATGCCTGCATCGCCGCCTACAACAACACTCCCCGAAAATGTCTTGGGTACAAGACCCCCGCTGAGGTACTTCTTCCTAAACTGTTGCACTTCAAACGTGAATCCACACCCTCGCTCCGCGCGGGATGACACCGGTTTTGTGTCGGCGCAATGCGCCAATCCAAGCAAGGTTGTCTTCCCGAACGGAGCGAGGGACCTTTCGCTTTCATTAGCCAAGCCACCGCAACACCGCGCCCGTCTCTTCCACGAGCTTCGCCATCAGCGCAGCGGTCGGCATCTCGCGCGCCAGTGTCGGTGCCTGCCCGCTCCACAGCGACGTGAAGTCGCCCGATCCCTTGGCTTCGGCGGCAGCCCGCAGCGGCTGCGAGGCCCCGGCCGCGAGTGGAAACGCCGGTGCATCGGCGCTCATCGGCCCGACCTCGCGGATGTAGCGGTTGACGATGCCGCGCGCAGGCCGGCCGGTGAAGATATTGGTGAGGGTCGTGCTGTTGTCGTTGGCCTGCTTCAGCGCCGCGCGATGCTGGGGCCCGATCTTGGATTCGGGGGTCAGCAGGAACGCCGTGCCGATCTGCGCTCCTGCCGCTCCCAATGCGAAGGCCGCGGCGATGCCGCGCCCGTCGCCGATGCCACCGGCCGCGATCACCGGCACCTTCACTGCATCGACCACCTGGGGCACCAGCGCCATGGTGCCGGCCTGACGCGTGACGTCATCGGTCAGGAACATGCCGCGATGGCCGCCCGCCTCGGCACCCTGCGCGATCACCGCATCGCAGCCCTCGGCCTCCAGCTGGCGCGCCTCCTCGGCCGTGGTCGCCGAGCTCAGCACGAGGATGCCGGCGTCCTTCAGGCGGCGCACGAGCACGGTATCCGGCATGCCGAAATGGAAGCTCACGACCTTCGGCCGGTATTCCAGGATGATCTCGCACATCGCCGAGCTGAACGGCGCCCGTGCCGGGCCGTCCTTGCCGGCATCGGCCGCGAGGCCGAGCTCGGCATAATAGGATGCGAGCCGCTTGCGCCAACCCGCCTCGCGCGCGGCATCCTCCACCGGAGGCTTGTGGACGAAGAAATTGACGTTGATCGGCCGGCCCGTGCCCTGCTGCACGAGCTGCAGCTCGGCACGCAGCGTCTCGGGCGTCAGCATCGCGGCAGCAATCGAGCCCAGCCCACCGGCTTCAGACGCGGCCACGCACATCTGCGGCGAGCTTGCTCCGGCCATCGGCGCCTGCAAGAGGGGATGCTCGATGCCGAACAGGTCGAGCAGACGACGGTCCTGCCACTTCATGATGTTCTCCTTGCGACGAGGCGAACATAGAGTTCCGCTGGCATCGCAAACAGCGATTTATATCGATGGTACCCATCTGATAAACTGATGGCATGGACACCAGGGACCTCACCACATTCGCCGCCGTCGCACGGCTGGGCGGCATGGGCCGCGCCGCGCGCGAGCTGAACACCGTGCAATCCAACGTGACGCAAAGGGTTCATCGCCTGGAGGAAGCGCTGGGCGTGGCGCTGTTCGAGCGCAGCCGTTCGGGCGCCCGTCTCACCGCTGCCGGCGAACGGCTGCTGCCCTATGCGGCAAGGGTCGGCGCCCTGCTCGACGAGGCCGGCCGCGCCGCCCGCGACGACGGTTCCCCGCGCGGTGCCCTCACTGTGGGCGCGCTGGAGACCACGGCGGCGCTGCGCGTATCGCCCCTGCTCGCCGCCTATGCCACCAGGCATCCCGACGTCGACCTCATCCTGCGCACGGGCACGACGGCCGAGCTCATCGACCGCGTGCTCGATCGTGAGCTCGAGGGCGCGTTCGTCTGCGGCCCGATCGTGCATCCCGATCTCGTGGCGACGCCTGCGTTCGAGGAAGAGCTGGCGCTGCTGAGCGCGCCCGGCGAGCGCTCGATCGCGGGGTTGCTCGGCCGTGCGGACCTCAGGCTGATCATCCTGCGCGCCGGCTGCTCCTATCGTCAGCGGCTGGAGGAGCTGTTGGCGCGACGCGGCATCGTCGGCCTCCGGCGGCTGGAGTTCGGATCGCTCGAAGCGATCCTGGGCGCGGTCGCAGCCGGTCTCGGCGTCACCCTGCTGCCCCGCGCCCTCGTCGGCCCGGCCTGGCGTGGCGGACGTCTCGCCACGCACCGCCTGCCGCCTGCCGAGGCACGGGTGCAGACGGTCTTCGTACGCCGCCGCGACATGCTATGCTCCAGCGCGCTCGTCGCGTTCCAGAAGCACGTGACGAAGGGAAAGACCCGATGATGCGCGCCAGCACGACGGTCTTCATCCCACCTTCTACATCGGGTTGTGCGAGACCGACGTCACCCTCCATCTCATTGCCGCCAGCAAGGCGCCGCGCCCGCCGGGCCACGGCGCCGTCAGCATCTTCGTCGACGATGTCGATGCGCTCCATGCCGAGCTGGTGAGGCGCGATGCCAAGGTGCTCAGCGAACCGAAGAACTACGACTACGGCATGCGCGACTTCGATGTCGCCGACCTCGATGGCAACATGCTTTATTTCGGCATGGGCTTGAACAAGGGCTGATTGGAGCAGGCATGGATCTCTGGCAACTCGACGCGACCGATCTGGCGCGTCTCATCCGCACCGGGCAGGCCTCGGCCCGCGAGGCCGTCGATTCGGTGCTCTCGCGCCTTCACAAGGTCAATCCGGCGATCAACGCGGTTGTCCGCGTCCTCGAAGAAGAGGCTCGCGCCCTGGCAGAGATCGCCGACGCCTCCCAGGCGCGCGGCCATGCGCTGCCGCCTCTGCACGGTGTTCCCGTCACCACCAAGGTCAATGTCGACCAAGCCGGCTTGCCGACCGACAACGGCGTCGTGCCGCTGAAGGACTTCATCGCCCAGGAAGACAGCCCGGTCGTGGCCAACCTGAAGCACGCCGGCGCCATCATCATCGGCCGCACCAATGCGCCGGCCTTCTCCATGCGCATCTTCAGCGACAACGCCCTGCACGGCCGCACGCTCAATCCGCGCGATCCCGCGGTGACGCCCGGCGGCTCGAGCGGCGGCGCGGGAGCGGCGACCGCCACCGGCATCGGCGCCATCGCGCACGGCAACGACATCGGCGGCTCGGTCCGTATCCCCGCCTACTGCAACGGCGTGGTCGGCCTGCGCACCGGCTTCGCGCGCATCCCTTCCTTCAACCCGAGCGCGGCCAATGTCGGCCGTCCCATCGGGGGCGTGCTGATGGCGGTGCAGGGCCCGCATACCCGCACCGTACGCGACGCCCGGCTGGCGCTGGAGGCGATGGCGCGCGGCGACCGGCGCGACTGGCGCTGGAACGACGTGCCGATGCAGGGGCCGCCACCGGCGCGGCCGATCAAGGTCGCCATCGTTCCGGAGTTCCCCGGCGGCAAGACGCATCCCGCCCAGGCGGCTGCCGTGCGCCGTGCCGGCGCGCACCTGCGGGCGGCGGGCTACGTCGTCGACGAGATCAGGCCGCCCGACCTCGAACGCTGCGTCGACCTGTGGCATGCAATCGTCGCCACGGACGTAGGCGCGGGGCTGCTTCCGACCATGCAGAAAATGGGCGATCCCGACGGCATCGCGGCCATGACGGCCTGGCTGGAATTGTACAAGCCGGTCGATCT
>CANIRG010000546.1 GCA_947469635.1 Rhodospirillales bacterium
CGATGTCGGCATCGACGAAGCCGCCGCGGCGGGCGATCAGCTCGTGCTGGGCGAATTCGTATTCGGCCTGGTTCAGCCAGCCGATGCGCAGGATCAGGAGCTCGCGGTCGCGGAAGGCCAGCGTCTGCTTGGACAGGATATGGCCGGCGAACGGCGTCCAGCGCTTCACCAGCTTGGGATGATGGGCCAGAACCTTGAAGATGTTGAAGACCTGGCCGTTCATGGCGTTCTTCTCGACGCTCTCGCGATCCTCGGCAGGCATGGTTGACAGGTCGCGCATGGAAATGCGCTGCTTGCGCTTCTTCATCGTGTTTCCTCCGTCCCACCAGCGTAGCACGCTTCCCGCGCATGTCGTTTCACATCGATAGACGCCGCCTGCTTCTCTCCGGCGCCGCCGTCGTCGGCGCCGCGCCGTCGCGTGCTTTCGCGCAGGGTGCCGACGACTTTTTCGAGGTCGCGCAGAGCGAGACCGCGACCATCGACGGCCGCAAATGGAATATGCCGATCCCCGGCGGCATGACGGTGGACGCCGTGCACCGCTCGGTGCTGCTGCGCTTTCCCACGGCGGCGACCCTCATCGCCGATCGGCTGCGCCAGGGCCGCGTGCTGGCGAAGGCCGAGCTGGTGCTGACCTACGGCGCCTACGAGATCGTTCCGGAAGACTACACGTCCCGCGAGGGAATGGGCCGCAAGGCCTGGACGGAAAATCCGCCGACCTGGCATGTGCGCGCCTGGCCCCTGCGCCAGCCCTGGATGGCCGACGCGACCAACGGCCCCACCTTCAACGCCGCCGTCAACGGGCGCCGCTTCTGGGCCCGCTACGGCGCCAGCGATCCCAACCGCGACCGCTACGATGAGATCGGCAATCCCCAGGAACTGTCGGGCGATGCCCGCGAGGCACATTTCGACATCACCCGCCTGCTGGCGACGCCGACGATCGAGCGCGATGCCGGCGCACGGCTGCGCTGGCTGGAGCAATGCGGCTTCCTGCTGCGCAAGCTCGAGATCTACGACACGCGCTATCGCAACGCCGGCGACGCCTACGAGTGGGCGATGCCGATCGGCGGCCACGGCCTGCGCTTCACCAATCCGCGCCTGGTGCTGACCTGCCGCCGCCTCGCCAGCGGCACGGTGTCCATCGTGCTGCCGATGGGATTGGAGCTCGACTGGCAGCTCCGCACCAAGGACAATTCGGCGCCGACCGCGATCGTGCCCTCGCCGCCGCAGGTCGTCGAGCGCGCGCGCCGGGCGATCAAGGTAGGAAGCGAGCGGCCGGCGTGGGAGCTGGTCCATATCGAGGAGCTGCGCCGCGTCGGCGGCGACGGCGTCAGCGGCTGGGCCGAAGCGGCCGACGAAAAAGGCTACAAGGATTATCGCCTGCGCCTGGTCAAGCTGCTCGCCATGCCGCCGCGCTATTGGCAGGGCTGGGAGGTCGAGGACGACCTGCTGGTCTGGTACGTCTTCGGCGATCTGCTGCCGGCGCCGGTGCAGGACCACGTGAAGAACTATTGGGAGGCCTGGCTGCAGCCCGACGTGCCGACCGCGTCCTTCGTGATGCCGCACGCCCGCGAAAGCGCCGACTACTGGAAGCGCGCGCGCGACTGGCGCGGCCGCGCGTCGTTCTTCCGCGCCGGCTACAATTTCGCCGTCAGCACGCAGAACTTCAACCACACCGCGGCGGTGGGCGCGCTGCTGGGCGGCGCGATGATCGGCGCGGAAAAGGCCATGGACGACGGCCGCCATGGGCTGGAAACGCTGCTGCTGCGCTTCTGGGCCTTCCTCGACGGCAGCACGCAGGAGATGCTCGACCACTATTACCTGTCGATCACGCTCAGCGCGCAGAAGATGATCGCGGACTTCGCGCCGGCGCCGATCGACCGGCTGATGGGCCGCATCCTGGTCGACCGCACCATGGAGATGCTGGTCACGCTCTATCACTCGCAGACCCGGCGCTTCATCTCCTCGTCGACCCGCGCGCGCATCACGGGCGTGCTGGTGGAGCAGGACGGCATCTACGGCGCGCTGCACACCGTCTCCAAGGACGGCGCGGTGACCTACGCCGACCGGCCGCCCGACACCAGGGTCCATGGCATGCCGGTGTGGGGCTACGACTTCCCGCCCGGCCGCGTCGCCATCCAGAGCCTGCATCGGCCATGGGCGCCCTCCTGGGTCGCCGGCCTGATCGACGACAAGCCGGTGCCCTTCGAGGAGACCGCGACCGAGACGACGCGCAGCAACTTCAAGCCGCCGCTGTGGCGTCGCACCTGGCTCGGTCGCTGGCATGGGCTGGGCAGCGCCGACATCCGGGGCGGCACGGTGGACGTCATGGCGCAATGGGTGCGCGCACCCAGGAAGTCGACACGGCTCGAGGATCTCGGCACGCTCACCGTGCGCTACACGGCCGACGAGCCCGACCTTGCCAGCACCAACGAGGGCGGCGTGTGGCCACCCGGCCTCACGCTCACCTTCCAGAGCGCCAACCGCGCCATCGTCTTCGCCAAGCCGCACGGCAATCGCGAGCGGCTGATGAAGGGGTTCGGCAATGCCACCGGCGTGTCCAAGCTCGCGACCGTGATCGGCCTGTGGAACTTCAACGAAAAGCCCGACTGGGAGATCTTCGCCGACGGCAAGAAGGTGACGGCCTTCCCTCATCGCCTGACGGCCAGGCAGCGCCTCCTGATCCGCGACGGCGTCACCTATCTCGCCATCCTGCCGCTGCCCTCGGCCGATCTGGGCCGCGACGTCGAGATCGAGATCGGGCCCGGCGGCGGCGGCAAGTCCCCGGTTGCCAGCGGCGAGATCTCGCCCGCGCTGATCGTCTCGATCTTCAACATGCGGCGCGACAAGCCGATCCCGATCGGCGAGCTCGACCTCAAGACGATCATGGGCCGCACCTACGGCGGCTTCGTGCTGGAGATGGGCGACGCCGAGCAGCACGGCAGCTTCGAGGCCTTCGCCAGGCATATCGCCGCCGCCGAGCTCACCGCGACCTGGCAGGAGAACGACCGCCGCCTCGACGTCAGCTACCGCACCGGCAAGGACGTGATGGAAGCCGGCTTCACCACCGATTTCAGCCAGCCCGCGGAATATCACTACGTCGTCAATCCCGGCTCCCAGGAAAAGGCGATCCCCTATCGCCGGCTGAACGGCCAATGGCCTTACCTGCCGGCCGGCATCGAGCGCGACACGAGCTGGTCGCAGCAGGGCACGACCGGGCGGCTGGAGAAGAACGGCGCCGTGCTCGCGACCTATCCCGGCCGCAAGGCCTATCTCCTGGCCGATCCGAAGAGCGGCGCCACCGTCGGCTACAATCCCCTGCCCGATCCGCAGCCCTGGTCGCTGACGACGCGCGACGGCGTCACGATTCGCGCCGACGGCTGGGTGAGCCTGCTCCGGGTCGAGTATCGGCCCTGGTCGAAGGAGATCGAGATCGACCATACGCCCAAGGCCAAGCAGGACGACACCAACATGGCCAGGACCATGACGGTGACGGGCCTCAAGGAGCCGCCGCGCGTCAGGGTCAACGGTCGTGCCGTCGAGCC
>CANIRG010000547.1 GCA_947469635.1 Rhodospirillales bacterium
GCCAGCTCGACCGAGCGCGTCTGCAGGACCTTCGAGCCCTGCGAGGCCATCTCGAGCATCTCCTCGTAGGTCACGCGGTCGATCTTGCGCGCCTTCTCGACGATGCGCGGATCGGTCGTGTAGACGCCATCGACATCGGTGTAGATGTCACAGCGGTCGGCCTTGAGCGCCGCCGCCAGCGCCACCGCCGAGGTGTCCGAGCCGCCGCGGCCCAGCGTCGTGATGCGACCGTCGGGCGACAGGCCCTGGAAGCCCGGCACGATCGGCACCTCGCCCGCCGCCATGGTGCGGGCCATCTCGGTGGTGTCGATCTCGAGGATGCGGGCCTTCTCGTGGGCGCCGTCGGTCCTGACGGGGATCTGCCACGACGTCCAGGAACGCGACTTCACGCCGATCTGCTGCAGCGCCAGCGCCAGCAGGCCGATGGTGACCTGCTCGCCCGTCGCCACCACGACATCGTATTCGCGCGAGTCGTAGAGCGGGGCGATCTCGTTCACCCACTTCACGAGCTGGTTGGTGGCGCCCGACATGGCCGAGACCACGACCGCGACCTCGTTGCCGCGCGCGACCTCGGCTTTGACCTTGCGCGCAACATTCTTGATGCGATCAGTGTCGCCAACCGAAGTGCCGCCGAATTTCAGAACGATGCGCGCCATGGACCTTCTCGAAAGCGGGGTATAGACACCGCCAGCACCACGAGGGTCAAGGCCAGCATGATCGATCAAGCGTCCCTCGCCCGCGGCTCGACCGTCGATTCGGCCGAGGTCGAGCGCTTTGCCCGCATCGCCGGCGAGTGGTGGGACACCAGGGGCAAGTTCGCGCCGCTGCATCGGCTGAACCCGGTGCGCATCGGCTTCATCCGCGACCGCGCCGCCAACCACTGGCGGCGCGACACTCTGTCCGGCCAGCCGCTTGGCGGGCTCTCGGTGCTCGACATCGGCTGCGGCGGCGGCCTGCTCAGCGAGCCGATGGCGCGCTTGGGCGCCACGGTCACCGGCATCGACGCCGCCGGCCGCAACATCGCGGTCGCCGAACTGCATGCAAGGGGCCAGGATCTCGCCATCGACTATCGCCAGAACACCGCCGAGACGATGGCGCGGTCGGGCGCGCAATTCGACATCGTGCTCGCCCTGGAGATCGTGGAGCATGTGGCCGACGTCGAGCTGTTCCTGACTTCCTGCGGCGCCCTCGTGAAGCCGGGCGGCCTGCTGTTCCTGTCGACCCTCAACCGCACCGCCAAGGCCTGGGCGCTGGCCATCGCCGGCGGCGAGTACATTCTCCGTTGGCTGCCGCGCGGCACCCATGACTGGAAGAAATTCCTGAAGCCCTCAGAGGTCGTGGCCGGCCTGCGGGCGGGCGGCATCGAGACGCAGGAGATCGCCGGCGTCGTTTACAGCCCGCTCAGCCGCCAATGGTCGCTCAACGCGCGCGACCTCGACGTCAACTACATGCTGTTCGGCACCAAGGGCTGAGCCATGTCCCCGCCGATGACGAAGGCCCCGATCGCGAAGGCCGCGCTGTGGATGTCGGGCTGGCTCGCCTGCATGGTGGTGATGGCGGTGGCCGGCCGCGAGACAACGCGCGAGCTCGCGGTGTTCCAGGTGATGGAGCTGCGCTCGCTGCTGGGCCTCGCCATGATCTACCCGCTGATCCACGCCAACGGCGGCTTCAAGACCCTCGGCACGGCACATCCCTGGCGGCATATCGGCCGCAACGTCGCCCACTATGGCGCGCAGTTCGGCTGGCTGATGGCACTCACGCTCATTCCGATCGCGCAGGTGATCTCCATCGAGTTCACCATGCCGATCTGGACGGCGCTGCTTGCCGTCACTTTCCTGGGCGAGCGCATGGGCCTGTGGAAGAACCTCGCGGTCGTGCTCGGCCTCGTGGGCGTGGCCATCATCGTGCGGCCCTTCGCCGGCACGATCAGCGCCGGCCAGCTGATCGCGCTGGCGGCGGCGGTGGGGTTCGCCACCTCGGTGATCATGGTGAAGGCGCTGACCCGTACCGACCGTGTCGTCGTCATCATCTTCTGGATGATGGCCATCCAGTCGGTGATGGGCCTCGCCCCCGCCCTCTACGACTGGCGTGCGCCCTCGCTCCATGTGTGGGGCTGGCTGCTGGTGATCGCCTTCTGCGGCACCTATTCCCACTACTGCATGACGCGGGCGCTGCTGCATGCCGACGCGACGGTGGTGGTGCCGATGGATTTCCTGCGCGTGCCGCTGGCCGCCGTGACCGGCTGGCTGGTCTATGCCGAGGGCATCGACCTTCTGACCGCCCTGGGCGCGGCGCTGATCCTGGCCGGCAACCTGCTCAACCTGAGGGGCGCCAAGCGCTGAGAAACCGTCTCAGGGCCGTCTCACCGAGTCTCACCCCTGTGAGACGGCTCCGATATCGATGGCATAAGGGTTTTTGGCGCGAGTCTCAGAATCTCACGACTCTGCCCTCTAAAAACGCCAATTAATTTCCGCGCGGGATCCAGGGCAGGCGGCCGAACTCGATGCCTTCCTCGGCCAGCGCCTCGGCTTCCTCGTCCGAGGTCTCGCCGTAGATGCCGCGCTTGCCGCTTTCGCCGTAATGGATCTTGCGCGCTTCCTCGGCGAAGTTGCCGCCGACGTGCTCGCAGTTCTTCTCGACCTCGGCCCGGACCTGAAGGAGCGCCTCGCGCAGCTCCTTCGGCATCTCGCGGGTGAGCGCCGCCATCTGCTGCTCCTGGGGTGAAGGCTGCGGTGCCGGAGCGGGCGCGGCGGGCGCTTCCGGTGGCGGCTCGGCCCCGCGCTTGCTGCCTTTGCCGATGCGCGGCGCCATGAGGGCGCGCTCGATCTTGGAGTCGCCGCACGACGGGCAGCCGATCAGGGAACGCTTCTCCTGGCGCTCATAGGCCTTGCTGTCCTTGAACCAGCTATCGAATTCATGGCCTTTGCGGCAGCGGAGACGGTACAAAATCATCGAAATATGGCTGTGATCGGCACTCAAATTAAACGAGTGCCAAATGATGGGGCGTGTTCGTGACCGATGCAAGAGGGGTGCCGTCAACCTGGATCGTCCAATGGGCCGGCCTGATCGCGCCCGAGTCGCGCGTGCTCGACGTCGCGGCCGGTCGCGGGCGCCATGCGCATTTCTTCGCCGCGCGCGGTCACAAGGTGACGGCGGTCGATCGCGACGTCTCGAGGCTCGCGCCGCATGCAGGTATCGAGAGCGTGCAGGCCGACCTCGAGGATAACAGTCCCTGGCCTCTTCCCGGCCGCAGGTTCGACGCGGTCATCGTCACCAATTACCTTCACCGGCCGCTGATGCCCACGTTACTCGATGCGCTCGCGCCAGGTGGCGTGCTGCTCTACGAGACCTTCATGGCCGGCAACGAACGCTTCGGGAAACCGAGCCGGCCGGAATTCCTGCTGCAGGACGGCGAGCTGCTGGAGCTGGTGCGCGGAAGATTCTCGGTGACCGCTTACGAAGCCCGGATGATCAGCGAGCCGCACATGGCGATGGTGCAACGGATCGCGGCGAGAAGGCTTTCATAGTCTTCCAGACC
>CANIRG010000548.1 GCA_947469635.1 Rhodospirillales bacterium
ATGTTGAGATACTGGCTGGTCATCGGCGGCACGATGATGCGCAGCGCCTGCGGCAGCAGCACGAGCTGCATGGCCTGGCCGCGCGACAGGCCGATGGCGGCTGCGGCCTCGCTCTGCCCCTTGTGCAGGGCCAGGATGCCGGAGCGGACAATCTCGGCCACGAAGGCCGAGGTGTAAAGCACGAGGCCGACCAGCAGCGCGGTGAACTCCGGCTGGATGACGGTGCCGCCCTCGAAGTTGAAGCCGCTCAGCGCCGGCCAGCTCATGCCGCGCGGCGCGCCGCCGGCCAGCCAGATGAGTAGCGGTATGCCGAGCATGAGGCCGAGGCCCGCCTTGACCGAGGGGAAGGGCAGGCCGGTCGCATCCTGGCGCTTCTTCGCCCAGCGATGGACGAGGACGGCGGCGATGATGCCGACGATGAGGCCGAGGCCCATCCATTTGTGGATCGGGTTGGCCAGCGGTACCGGAAAATAGAGGCCGCGGTTGCTGAGGAAGAACGAGTTCAGGACGCTCAGTGCCTGGCGCGGGCCGGGAAAGGCCTCGCTGATGAGCTTGTAGATCAGGAACAGCCACAGCAGCAGCGGCACGTTGCGGAAAGCCTCGACGTACCATTCGCAGATCTTGGAGAGCAGCCAGTTGGGCGAGAGGCGCCCGACACCGATCAGCGTGCCGAAGATCGTGGCCATGAAGATGCCGAGCACGGCGATCTTGAGCGTGTTGAGCAGGCCGACGAGGATTGCGCGGGCGTAGGTGCTGGCGGGCGAGTAGGCGATCATCGTGTCGCCGATCTCGAAGCCCGCCTCGCGCTCGAGATAGGAAAAGCCGCTGGCGATCTTCTGGCGGCCGAGATTCTCCAGCGTGTTGCTGACCAGGAACCAGACGAGCGAGCCGACCAGGCCCACGACCACGAGCTGGAAGACCCAGCCGCGGATGATGGGATCGTTCCACGGCGCCGCCCTGGTCCGCGGTGGCGTGCCGACTGCCTCTACCGCCATGCCCTTAGCCCCTTGCCTGTCGCGCCTTTGGCGCGTCGCTTCATTGTTGCCGGCAGTTTAGGTGGGAATCCCCCACTTGCAACCGGGCCTTTGGCGTCCGAGGTCAGGTTCCCCCGCATGGCGTTCCTAGCGGATGGGCGGGGCATATTGCAGCCCGCCCTGGGTCCACAGGCGGTTGAGCCCACGCTCGATCTTGAGGGCGGAGCCCATGCCGACGTTGCGGTCGAAGCTCTCGCCGTAGTTCCCCACCTGCTTGATGATGTTGTAGACCCACTTCTCGTCGACGCCGAGCGACTTGCCCATGCCCGGCGTCGTGCCGAGGATGCGCTTGATCGTCGGATTGTCGCTTTTCATCATCTCGTCGACCGTCGTCGAGGAGATGCCGTATTCCTCGGCCTCGATCATGGCGTAGAGCGACCAGCGCACGATGTCGGCGAACTGGTTGTCGCCGTGGCGCACCACCGGCCCCAGCGGCTCCTTGGAGATGACCTCGGGCAGGATGAGGAAGTCGTCGAAGGTGCGCGGCGGCGGCACGTTCGAGGCGCGCGTCGCGGCGAGGCTCGAGGCGTCCGTGGTGTAGACGTCGCAGCGGCCGGCGAAGAAGGCGGCGCGGATCTCGTCGATCTTCTCGATGACCACCGGCTTGAAGGTCATCTTGTTGGTGCGGAAATAGTCGGCGAGGTTGAGTTCGGTGGTGGTGCCGGGCGCGACGCAGACAGTGGCGCCGTTCAGCTCCTTGGCGCTCTTCACGCCGAGCTTCTTCGGCACCAGGAAGCTCTGGCCGTCGTAGTAGTAGACACCGACGAAATCGAGACCGAGCGCGGTGTCGCGCGTCAGCGTCCAGGTGGCGTTGCCGACCAGCATGTCGACCTCGCTCGACTGCAGCGCGGTGAAGCGCTGCTGCGAGGTGAGCGGCTGGTACTTCACCTTCTCGGCATCTCCGAAGATCGCCGCCGCGACGGCGCGGCAGACATCGACCGAGAGGCCGCGCCACTTGCCCTGGCTGTCGGCGAGCATGTAGCCCGCGGTGCCGGTGCCGGTGCCGCAGACGACCGCGCCGCGCGCCTTCACGGCATCCAGCACCGGTCCGGCCGAGGCGTCGCCGGTGCCGACGACCGCCGCGAGGAGGGCGGTCATCCCGGTGACTGTGGCTCTTACGATATCGCGCATGGTTCCCCTCGAGTGTCTTGCTCCCCGCAGCAAGTGTCCGCCGGGGTCACCTTGCAAGCAACAGGCCAAATGCAAACCGCCGCCCTTTGGGGGCGGCGGTTCGTCGAAGGTTGAAGGTGTGGCCTAGCGGATCGGCGGAGCGTACTGGAGGCCGCCCTGCGTCCACAGCTTGTTGTAGCCGCGGTCGATCTTGAGGGCCGAACCCGAGCCGACGTTGCGCTCGAAGCTCTCGCCGTAGTTACCGACCTGCTTGATGATGTTGTAGACCCACTTCTCGTCGAGGCCGAGCGCCTTGCCCATGCCCGGCGTGGTGCCGAGGATGCGCTTGATGGTGGGATTCTCGCTCTTCATCATCTCCTCGAGCGTGGCCGACGAGATGCCGTACTCCTCGGCTTCGAGCATGGCGTACTGCGACCAGCGCACGATGTCGGCGAACTGATTGTCGCCATGTCGCACCGCCGGTCCCAGCGGCTCCTTGGAGATGATCTCCGGCAGGATGATGAAGTCGTCGGCCTTGGCCGGCGGCGGCACGTTGGCGGCGCGGGTCGAGTAGAGGCCCGAGGCGTCCGTGGTGTAGACGTCGCAACGGCCCGAGAAGAAGGCCGCGCGGATTTCCTCGACCTTCTCGATGACCACCGGCTTGAAGTTCATCTTGGTGGCGCGGAAGTAGTCGGCGAGGTTGAGCTCGGTCGTCGTGCCGGGGGCGACGCAGACGGTGGCGCCGTTCAGCTCCTTGGCGCTCTTCACGCCGAGCTTCTTGTTCACCATGAAGCCCTGGCCGTCGTAGTAGGTGACGGCGGTGAAGTCGAGGCCGAGCGCGGTGTCGCGCTGCAGCGTCACCGTCGTATTGTTCGACAGCAGGTCGACTTCACCGGACTGCACCGCGGTGAAGCGCTGCTGCGAGGTGAGCGGCACGTACTTGACCTTCTCGGCATCGCCGAAGATGGCAGCGGCGACGGCGCGGCAGACGTCGACGTTCAGTCCCGTCCACTTGCCCTGGCTGTCGGCCAGCATGAAGCCGGCGGTGCCGGTGCCGACGCCGCAGATGACCGCGCCCCGTGCCTTGATCGCGTCGAGATCCTTGCCGGCAAGCGCGCTGCCGGAGATCAAGAACGCTGCGAGTCCGATGGCGGTTGGTAGCGTAGCTGTTCGCATGGTGCCTCCCGTTGTTGTCATGAGCGGTTTTCCTGAGCGGGTGTTCCGCTTCAGGAAGCTAGCAAGCCGTGGGCCAAACGAAAACCGCCGCCTTTGGTGCGCAGCGGTGTCTCCTTTAGGCCGGTCGGCCGACGCCGGTTCAGATCTGGGTCCTAGATCTGGCGTTCGCCGGTGGGCGCGAACGGGCTCTGGCTCCATTCGCCCTGGCCGCCGCG
>CANIRG010000549.1 GCA_947469635.1 Rhodospirillales bacterium
CTGCGCATTGTCGTAGAGCATCTTCTCGAAATGCGGGATCAGCCACTCGTCGTCGGTGGCGTAGCGCGCGAAGCCGCCGCCGAGATGATCGTAGATGCCGCCCTGGCACATGCGGTCGAGCGTGACGGTGACCGCCTTGTACAGGCGCAGGTCGTTGCGGCCGCCGCGCAGCCATGAGCGCCACAGCAGCTCGAACATATAGGCCGAGGGGAATTTCGGCGCCTGGCCGAAGCCGCCCCAGGTCGGATCGCATTCCTTCATCAGGCGCTGGGCGATCTGGTCGAGCAGCGGCATGGCGATCAGCGGCCCGTCGCCCGGGATCTCGATCGCCTTGTTCACGGCCTTCTCGCGCAACGCCTTCAGGAGGCCCGCGCGGTTGGTCTCGATATCCTGCGGCTTGTCGCGGAAGGCCTGCGCGATGCCCTTCAGCACGTCGATGAAGCTCGGCCTTCCGTAGCGCGCCGGCGTCGGAAAATAAGTGCCGCCCCAGAAGGGATCGCCGGTCGGGGTGCAGAACATGGTGAGGGGCCAGCCGCCCTGCTCGCCCATGATCTGCAGCGCCTGCATGTAGAGGGCATCGACGTCGGGCCGTTCCTCTCGGTCGACCTTGATGTTGACGAACAGCTCGTTCATCACCGCCGCCACTTCAGGTGATTCGAAGCTCTCGTGCGCCATGACGTGGCACCAGTGGCAGGCGGCATAGCCGACCGACAACAGGATCGGGCGGTTGGTGCGCCGGGCCTCGGCCAAGGCGTCCTCGCCCCACGCCCACCAATGCACGGGATTGTCGGCATGCTGGAGCAGATAGGGGCTGGTCTCCGCTCCGAGCCTGTTCATGCCGTGCCCTCGCCGAGGTTCCCTTCGCTGTTGATGAGGAGAACGCGGCTGCGCTTGTCGAGATGCATGGCCTTGAAGGCCGATTCCTCGGTGCAGACGCGCACCAGACCTGCGAGGCCGGCACATCCCGAAGGGCCGGACGCGATCGCGGGATCGCCGTCGAGCGGATGGGCGAGCAGGCGCCGCGCCGGCATCACCTGGTCCTCCTCGATGGTCATGAACCAGTCGGTGGCCAGGCCCACCACCGGCCAGGTCACGGGCGAGATTTCGCGGCAGGCGAGGCCGCCCATCGCCGTCTCGGCATCGCCGCTGGCCAGCGCCGGCTTGCCCGCGAAGTTGCTCTGGAACCAGCAATCCGCGCTCCTGGGTTCGACGACGATGAAGCTCGGCCGTGGCTCGTAGCGCGCCCACAGATAGCCGATGACGGCGGCGGCAAGGCCGCCGACGCCGGCCTGCACGAAGACATGGGTGGGGCCGGGCCGCCATTGGCGGATCACTTCCTCCAGGATCACGGTGTAGCCGCGCATCACGTCGCGCGGTGTCGAGTCGTAACCCTCCCACGAGGTGTCGGAGATGATCGTCCAGCCATTCTCCGCCGACCTGCGCTTGCACTCGGCGACGGCAGCCTCGTAGTCGCCGTCGACGCGGATCACTTCGGCCCCTTTGGCGCGGATCGCCGCCTCTTTCTCTGCCGAGGTGAACTTCGGCAGGAAGATGAAGCAGCGGTTGCCGAACAGCCGGGCGCCGGCGGCCACGGCGCGGCCGTGATTGCCCGAGCTCGCGGTGGCGAAGACGTAGCTGCCGGTGACCTCGCGATGTCGGCCCTTCAGCACTTCCTCGAAAGTGGGTGACTTGTGATAGGCATCGCCGACCGCTCCCGACAGCACGCCGTAGACTCCGAGCACGCCGCCCAGCGCCTTGAAGGCGCCGAAGCCGAAGCGCTGGCTTTCGTCCTTCACATGGAGCTCGCCAATGCCCAGCCGTGCCGCCAGGGCGGGCAGGGAATAGAGCGGCGTCGTCTTGTGCGCGGGGCACTGCTTGAGCTCGTCGGTCAATTCCGGGATGCCGTTGGGATTGACGACGAATTGCTGGTCGCGGCCGAAGGCGAGATCCTTTCGGGCGCGGGGGTTTGCAGCGAGCCACGCGGGAGTCATCCTCGCGTCATAGCATGCTAGGATCGGGCGGCAACGGAGGGTCTGAATGAAAGTAAACGTCGAAGTGACCTGCACGCCCGAGGAGGCGCGCGCCTTCTTCGGGCTGCCCGACCTCAAGCCGATGCAGGATCGCGTGCTGGGCGAGATCGAGGAGCGGCTGCGGTCGAGCCTCCACGCGATGAATCCCGAGACCATATTCAAGACGTGGCTGCCGGCCTCCATGCAGGGGGTCGAGCAGATGCAGCAGCTTCAGCAGGCATTCTGGACGCAGCTCGCCAACATCGCCGCCGGCAAGAAGGAGCGAGACGGCCAATGAGCGACCGTGAACAATCGACCGATCCCAAGCCCTACTACGAGGCCCACGTCTTCTGCTGCACCAACCGCCGGCCCGCGGGCCATCCGCGCGGCTGCTGCGCCGAGAGGGGCGCCGAGGAACTGCGGGATCATATGAAGAGCCGCGCCAAGCAGCTCGGCCTCAAGAACGTCCGCATCAACAGCGCCGGCTGCCTCGACCGTTGTGAGCTGGGACCGACGGTCGTGATCTATCCCGAGGGCGTCTGGTACAGCTACAGCACCAAGGAAGACATCGACGAGGTGCTGCAGACGCACTTGGTCGAAGGCAAGCGCGTCGAGCGCCTGATGCTGCGCACCACCGACAAATTGCCGAAGGATCGCGCGGGGGGCTGACCCCTTCAATCTTCCTCCCCCGTCATCGGGGGAGGTGGCGCCGTCTTACGGCGTCGGAGGGGTCAGAGGCTCCATTTGGCGCCCATGACCCCTTCGTCGGCGTATGACGCCGACACCTCCCCTTCACGGATTCCGTGAAGGGGAGGAAAGGCTCGACGCTACTCCACCAGCTCGCTCAGCCGCTTGATCACGCGGGTGGGCCGCGTGGCGTGCGGTGGAAGCTCGACGTCGAAGGGGTTGTACCAGATGCCGCACATGCCGAGCTTCTGCGGCGCCACGACTTCCCATTCGTAATTGTCGCCGACCATCCAGGCATCGCAGGCGTCGCAGCCGATGCGCTCGAGGGCATGGCGGTAGACCGCGAGCTCGGGCTTGCCCTGGCCGAACTCGCCTTCGATCTGGATATGGTCGAAGCGATGCTCGAGGTCGAAGCGGGCGATCTTCGGGCGCTGCATGGCGCTGGCGCCATTGGTCACCAGCGCGAGCTTCACGCCCTGCGCGCGCAACGCGTCGACCGTCGCCAGCGCATCGGGATAGAGCCGGTATTCGCTGCGCCTGAGCTCGGTGAAGGCATCGGCGATGCGGTCGGCGAGGTCGTCGTCGGTTCGTCCCAAACGGCGCAGGCCGGCGCGTGTGGCGAGCCGGCGGGCGCCGGAGATATCGAGGCGCCATTTGGCCGCCGCCGCCTGGTCGCTCCAGAAGGCGCGGGCCTCCTCCATCACCGCCTTCCGCACCCTGTGGATTCACGTTTGAAGTGCAACAGTTTAGGAAGAAGTACCTCAGCGGGGGTCTTGTACCCAAGACATTTTCGGGGAGTGTTGTTGTAGGCGGCGATGCA
>CANIRG010000550.1 GCA_947469635.1 Rhodospirillales bacterium
CGTCCATGCGCATGACGTTGGCGCCGCTGAAGCCGACCTCGTTGCCGCGGCGGGCCAGCCGCTCCATCACCATCCGGCGCAGCTCGCGGGACAGATGCGTGTCGATGTTGAGCTGGACCCCCGTCTTGGTCCTGGGGATCTTCTCGTAGGCCTTGATCTCGAGCTGGCCGGTGACCAGCCCCTGTGCGCCGGCAGGCGTCGCGACGACCAGCGCCGACAGCGCGATCGCGATGGCAGCAAAACGCATCTCTTCCCCCTTTTAACCGGTGAGCTTGCGCCAGCCCGGTTCGTCGCGATCGAGCAGCCGCTTCAGCGATTCGAAATGCAGGATGGCCTGCTGCGATTCGCCCGCGATCTGCCTGGCGGTGAACTCGGCGAGCGACTCATCGATAGTGTGCAGCGGCCGGCCGGTCTGCATCGCCAGCACCTGCACCATGGCCGTCCGCTCGAGATAGTAGAGGTCGTCGTAGGCCTGGGCGACCGTGGGCCCGCTCACGATCACGCCGTGGTTGCGCAGGAACAGGATGGGCTTGTCGCCCATCGCCCGGCACATGCGCTCGCCCTCGTCGTTGCTGAGCGCCACGCCGGCATAGTCGTCGTCATAGGCGATGCGGTCCCAGTAGCGGAAGGCGTTCTGGGTGCACATCTCGATGCGGCCGTCGCGGATCGAGGTCAGCGCCGTGGCGTAGGGCATGTGGGTGTGCAGCACCACGGTGGCCTTGGGATTGCCGCTGTGGATGCGGGCGTGGATGTAGAAGGCCGTCGGCTCGACCGGATATTTGCCTTCGATGATGTTGCCGTCGCCATCGGCCATCACGATGTCGGAGGGTGTGATCTCCGACCAGTGCAGACCCTGCGGATTGACCAGGAAGAGGTCCGGCCGGCCGGGCACCGACATGGAGAAATGGTTGCAGACGCCCTCGTTCAGGCCGTGGCGCACCGCGGTCCGCAGCGCCGTCGTGAGGTCGAGGCGCGCCTGGGTGACGGGGTCGTTGGCCAGCATCGAAAAGGCTCCGTTTGCGAACACGCGATAAGGCCGGCGATGATGCGGCCAAGCGCGCGTTGGGGCCAAGCGAAATCGCCGAATTCGGGAGAGCCGGCACGATGAATGTCCTGTTCCGCTCTCCGCTGGGCGCGCTGCTCGCCAGACCCTGGGTCGACCGCGCCGGTTTATTCGGTCTGCAGCGCTGGTACCTGCCGCTGTCGCGCCTGTGGGCCGCCGCCAATGCCGCAGGCGAGGACGCGGCGCGGTTCCGCGAGGAGATCGGCGGCCCGCTGCCGGCCTTCTGGTCGTCGGCCCGGCTGCGTGGCCCGCTGGCCCGCAACACGCGCGCGAAGCTGGCGGCGGAGACCGCGCGACGTGACTGGGAAGCGCGGATTTTCGATCCGCGGGACACGGCCGACCCCGGTGCGCTCGACCGCCAGAGGCGCCTTGCCGCGACGCGGCATCTGGCGACCCGCGCCTGGTTCTATCCATTGCTCCATCCCCGTCGTCCGCCTCTCGCCCGCTGGCGGATCGATCCTCCCGGTCCGGTGGAGCTCGGGCTGGAGACCGGTTTCGACATCGCCGGTGTCGAGGTCTCGCGGCCGTTCGTGACCGATGGCCGGCGCGAATACTGGCTGCGCGCGCCCACGCCGTCGGGCCGGCTGCGGGGGCGTCCAGGCAGCGAGCTTCTCTACGCCCGCGTCGTCGAGCCGGCCGATCGCGATCCGCGGGCGACGCTGATCTTCGGCAGCGGCCTCTGCCTGGAACTCGACCTGCTGTCGGTCGCGCGCGATCCCGGGGTGCGGCTGGCGGCGCAGGGCTGGCGCGTGATCGAGCCGATCTCGCCCTATCACGGGCTGCGGGCGATCCCGGGCTACTACGGCGGCGAGCCGTTCTTTGCGCTCGGCCCCACCAGCTCGATCGACCTGATCCTGGGCCAGGCGAGCGAATGGGCGCTGCTGGCCGCCTGGAGCCGTGCCCGCTTCGGCGGGGAGGTCGCGGTCGCCGGCATCTCGATGACGTCGTTCGTGGCCCAGCAGCTGGCGAGCCACTGCCATCTCTGGCCGGCCGAGGCGCGACCCGACGCGGCCATGCTGATCAGCCATTCCGGCCGCATCGAGGACGTGACCTTCGGCGGCACGCTGGCCGCCATGCTGGGCCTCGATCGTGCCTTGACCGATGCCGGCTGGTCGCCACAGCTGCTGGCGCCGCTCTCGCGGGCGATCGATCCGGCGGAGACGCCGGCGCTGCCGCCGTCGCGCATCGTGTCGGTGCTGGGCGAGACCGACCGCTGGCTGCCGTTCGGCGACGGCCTTGCGGTGGCGCGTCGGTGGGGGCTGCCCGAGGCCAATGTCTTCCGCTACCCGCTCGGCCATCTCGGCATGCCGGTCCAGCTCACGCGCGACCAGGCGCCGTTCGAGCGGCTGGCGCGCGTCCTAGCCGATGCTCGGTGAGTGGGTGTCATGGGAGGAGATCTCGCGGATCAGCTTGCTGCGCACGGCGCGGCCGAAATCCTCGAAGTTCGAGGCCACGATCATGAAGGAGCCCGGGCCGCCGATCACGTTCTCCTCGTAATACTTGTCGAGCAGCGTGTCGGGCGGACGGCCGAAGTTCTGGCGGTTCATCATCACCGGCAGGCCGTTGATGATGATGCCCTGCGCCACGAGCTTGTCGCGCACCAGCTCGGCCGGCGGGCCGTCGTTGGTGCGGCCGTCGCCCGAGACGTCGATGACCCGTCGCCGGGAGGTGAAGCCGGAATTCTCGAAGCGCTGGCCGGCGAAGGCGAGCGCCGCGCCGACGGCGGTCCAGCTCTGCGAGGTGCGCGGCGCCTCGGCCAGCTTCTCGGCGAAGCGGCGGGCGGTGGCGGCGCTGTCGATCACCGTCCAGTCGATCACCACGATCTGGAAATGGCTGCCGGCCCATTCGGTGTAGCAGAGCGCGATGCGCCTGTGCTCGCCCGAGACGATGGCATCGACGACGCGGTCGTTGGTGAGGGCCTCGATATAGCCGCGGCGCTGCAGCTCGGCCTCGACCTCGTCGATCGAGCGCGAGACGTCGACGGCCATCACGAGCTGGAGGTCGACGGCGGTTTCGGCGCGCGCCGATGTCGCGCCGGCCATGGCCGCCAGGGAGCCCACAAGCGCTGTCCGTCGCTTCATGCCCGTCTCCTCATTCGCTGAGGCAGCATAGCACTGCCGTGCCGGACGCAAGCAAAACCCGCGCAAACAAAAACGCCGGAGGAATAACCTCCGGCGTTCCTGTTGAATATGGACGCGGCCTACTGGTCGTCGTCGAAGCCGCGCTTGCGCGGCTCGTAATCGCGCTCGCGCCGTGGCGGAGCATTGTCGCGCCGCCGTGGCGGGCCTTTGTTGTCTTCGAAACCCGTGCTGGGCGCCGGAGCGCCCGGGCCACCCGGCCCGGGACCAGAGAAGTCGGCCCGGCGATCGCGCATCGGGCCGCCATCGCCGCCGCCGCCACCACCGGGAGCAGCACCGCGATAGCCGCCACCGCCACCAGGGCCGCCGC
>CANIRG010000551.1 GCA_947469635.1 Rhodospirillales bacterium
AGATACAGCTCGGCCTCGAGGCCGCTTTGTCCGAGCGTTGCGCCGACGAGGCTGGTGACGTTTGCCGTCGGCCCGATGAGAAAGCGCGTCGGGTCGCGATAGAAGATATGGCCGCCGCCGCCCGCGGCGAGGCCGCCGTAGTAGGTGCCCGCGATGCCATCGAGCTACAGGCCGAAGCTCGTGCCCAGCGGCACGGAGAGGCTGCCCGAGGCAAGGCCGGCTCCGGCGCTGACCCCCTTCGTGCCGGCAGCGCCGCCTTCGAGAGACAGCTTGCCGTTGACAGCGGAGACGGCTGGCGACTCGGTAGTCTGCGCCACGGCACCAGCCGAAATCATCAGCGTTGCAATGCCGGAAGCACAATAATTCAACACTTGACGCGACGGCCTCATGGTCAATTCCCCCAATCTTCGACGGCCGACCGTAATGTTCGATGGAATACGGAGTCCACGGCGCGCTTGGGGATAACCAATATATATTGCAACTGCAATTAGTTGTGGCCGATTTGCAATCACTCTCGTCCTTGGCCGGTGCGCCTGTGGGGCCGGCGGAGGCCTGTCATTCCTCCATGATCCACGTGGCTCCCGAGGCGACGGCGACCTCGCGGACCTTGGCGAGAAGGTTCGCTCCGACAGGGATGCCGTTCTGCCGGCGCTTCTCGGCGGTGCGGCGCTCGGGATCGCCGGCAACGGAAACCGGCCGTGCCGGATCGGCTGGGGTGGTTGCGCGCAGCGTGTCGCAGAAGGCTGCGACGTCGGCGCGGAAATCGGCGGAGTCGCGGAACAGGCCAGGGTCGAGCGCCAGCAGGAAATGGCCGATGTCCATCGTGCCGGGCTTCTTGGTGTGCATCGGGTCCGTGACCATGGTGGCGCCGGACAGCGCCGAGGAGAGGATATTGACCATGGCGGCGAGACCATAGCCCTTGTGGCTGCTGCCCTCGGGCGTGCCGCCGAGCGGGGTCATGAAGCCCCCCTTGCTGACCTCGCGCGGATCGGTGCTGGGCCCGCCGGTCGAGGTGACGAGCCAGCCGGGCGGCGTCGGCAGGTTCTCGTTGGCCTTGTTGCGGATCTTGCCGGCGGCCACCGTCGTGGTGGCCATGTCGAGCAGGAAGGGTTCGCCCGGCCGGCCGGGGGCTGCGAAGGCGATGGGGTCGGTGCCGAGTCGCGCCTGGGCGCCGAAGGTGGGGGCGACCTGGATGCCGCTTGCCGAGGTGGTGACCATGCCGATCAGGCCGGCCTCGACCGCCATCAGCGCATAGAAGCCGCAGGCGCCGAAATGCGCCGAGTTGCGCACGGCCGCCACGCCGATGCCGGTGGCCTTCGCCTTCTCGATGGCGAGCTCCATGGCGAGCCGCGCCGCGGGATGGCCGAGGCCGCCACCGCCGTCGACCAGGGCCGACACCGGCGTCGATCGCGTCGCGACGGGCTGGGCCCGCATGTCGATCTTGCCCGCACGGCGGCGCTCGTCATAAGGCGGGATCATCGAGATGCCGTGCGTGTCGATGCCGTGCAGGTCGGCCCAGCTCATGATCTCGGCGGTGCTGGCGGCCGTCGCCTCGGGCATGCCCCAGGCGCGCAGGATCAGCTCGAGCTGGTGTCGGTGGGTCGTGTAGGACGCGGGCATCTTCTGCTTTCCCCGGGTTGAGATATCCAGCCGTTGCCGGCCATGTGCATTGCGCGTGGTTCCTGCAACCGATGTCGAGTATCGTTGCCTTCACCCTCGCGCCGGCAGACGGTACGCGAGGGCCGTCCGCAATGCACGTGAGGGGACAATGTCCGAAGCACATCGAGACGAGATTGGGGCGGCGCTGCTCGATATCGCTTCCCTGGGCTGGAGGGCGGCCCCCGTCTCGTTGGAGTCCATCGAACCTGCCGCCGGCTTCTTCGGAACCTATGTGGGCCTTCCGCCCCGGATCGAGCTGCTCGCGGATGGGCGCAAGGCGCGTCTGCTGGCATCGCTATCCTTCGTTCAAGGGGATGGCACCGAATGGCTCGCGCCCGTGGGCTCGGAGCTGGACGGCGCGTCGATCCCGTGGCCGCTCTGGTCGATCATCGGCGGTCCGTTCGAGGGCCAGTATCGGGATGCCTCGATCGTTCACGACTACTACTGCGTGTCGCGGACGCGCAGCTGGTCCGACACGCATCGCATGTTCTACGACGGGATGCGTTGCAGCGGCGTGTCGGAGGTGAAGGCCAAGATCATGTACTATGCGGTCTACAGGTTCGGGCCGCGTTGGCCGACCCCGGGCCTCGAGAGTGTGACGGTCGCGACGGCACAGCCGGAACTGTCGGCGTCCAATGCAAGGAGCCTGGCTGCGGATGCGGAGGCGATCTACACGCAACATCTCAGCCTTCGCGAGATCAAGGCGCTCGCGGACGCGAGGAATTCCGTGGCACCTCCCGGCTCCGTGCTCGAGGGGATGGTTACCGAGTCCGCCGGCCCGTCGGCCCTCGATCGCGCGCGTCTCCTGGTCGTCATTGGCGGCACCGGCAGCCACGAGGATCTGGAAGCCGTCGCGCGCGAGGCTGCCGCCTTGCCGGCTTTCGTCCTGGCGAGGTTCGAACGAAAGAAGATGCGGCTCATCGCCTGCCGAGGAAACATAACCGACTACAAGAAGGCCTACCGAAACAAGATCCCGCGGGGATGGGAATCGACGGGCAAGACCTGGAACGACGTCCCGGGGGCATACTTCCCCGATGAAAAGAACGTCGTCATCGCGACCATCGAGGAGTCGGAGGGACGGGTGGTGCCGACGAGCGCCTCCCGCCTGCACGGTTCGGCGAGCCTCGTGGTGCATGAATCCCTCCATGGCTTCGACTATGCCGGCAACCACGTCGTTCTATCGGACCCGCAGTTCCTGAGTGCACGCAACGGCGACTTCGCGCGCCTGGATGCCTACGAGCAGCAGGGCGGACAGGCCGGGCTCGAGGAGACATTTGCGGAGAGCGGCGCGCGATATGCCTGTGGCCGCGAGCCTATGAGGACCCAGTGGCCTCACCTGTTTGCCTATTGGGATACAGGAACTCCGACCGGGTGGCTGGAGGGAGTGCCGCTGGGCACCATGGCGGAGCACCCACCCGTCATGGCCGAAAGCGCGGGCGAAGGTGCGCTGGGGACGGCGGAGAGGACGCAGGACGGCACGATAACGCTGGACCTTCGCGCGGAGGATGCAGGTGGAGCGGTCGGTCATGCCCTGCTGACGATCCAGCCTCAGGACGCCGCTCATGGGACACTGCAAAAGCGTCTCTTCGGCACCCCGGGTCTCGAGGCGACCGTGGCGAGCAAAGTGCTCTTCCGTCCCTAGTCGCAACAAAGAGTTAGTGGCGGACCCGGCGAGATTCGAACTCACGACCCCTGCCTTCGGAGGGCGGTCGCAAACTTTTTTCGCGTCTTTGCCGGTGGTTGCGCGTGATGCTTGGACCTTGATTGGACAACATTTTCCGCAATTCTACGATCAGTGCGCGGCGACAATCAAGGTGAGAACCCAGCGTCAATCAGGATGAGAAAGCGC
>CANIRG010000552.1 GCA_947469635.1 Rhodospirillales bacterium
AGGGCCTCAACAACAAGATCCGCGTCATCCAGCGCCGCGCCTACGGCCTGCGCGACCAGGAATATCTGCGGCTCAAGGTCCTCACATGCATGCTTCCAGCGCTCTGAAGTTGCCCAAATCACCCACTCGATTCCCTGATGAGCCATTCTATGAATGCTTCGCGTTCTCCGCTTGGCACTAAATTAATTTTGTCGATTTGATTTTGCGCACTATTTACACTATTGCGAAGCTTTTTTATTATCGCGATCTCTTCATTTAACCTGAGCTCTGCGGTCTTTTTTAGCCCTAAGTTGCCGTCTCCGTGCGCCTTCGTTAAAGGCTTTCGCAATTCCTTGATTTTGATCTTTGTGTTTGCAATTAACGGCTTTAGTGCAGTTATTTTTTTTCTAATATTTCTATTCTCGTAATGTCCCGATCAGCTTGTTTGCGAAGGAGACTTGGCAGCAACCTATATGAGCTGCAGTCAGTATGCCCCCTAAACCACGGGCTCGTCCACGAGCAGTGCAATGCCACCCGTGTTTCGTTAATCTCGCTAAGAAAACTCGACCATTCTTGGGCGGCTGTTTCCCACGTCATTGCAACCGCTCTTTTGTGCTTTGGCCAAATGACGGTCCGAGGGGACAGAATCGAACTGCCGACACTACGGTTTTACGGCCGCATGCTCTACCCAACTGAGCTACCCTCGGGAAGATGTAGACGGTAATGCACGTGCACACCATTGTCGATAACGACGCCAAATGCAACAATCGGCAAGGGAGCCCATGAGCGAAGTGACGTGTCGCGCGCATTCACCTTCGCAGCGTTGCCGCAGCTCTCTCTACCCTTTTTCCAATTGGAACACGCTTGCGTGGCCCGAGTTGGATAGTGGATAATATTGATAGGAGTGCAACTAGGACTCCGGGGGCCTTGAGTGAGCATTGTCGTTCGCGTCGCTGTGGTGTTGGCTTCGCTGTTTTTCTTGGCGGGCGGTGTACTCGCGTACTGCCAAGGATGTCAAAGAGGTCCAAGCTGAACTTGTGAGTGACTTGGCGACAACAATGAAATCCGTGAGAGAATACGAAGAACGCATCTCATCGGGCACACAGGAAATCGACCGTATTCAGCAAGAAAAGACACAGATTGAGCTTCTCGTGCGACAAGCGGCGCTTAAGGTCTTCTTGGAAGAGAGATTGAGCAATCTAAACGACGAGTTAGAGCAGCGTCTTGCTGCTGATATCACGCTCGCAAGAATGATCACGGAGTATTTTAACGCAAAAGAACAAGTCAACGCTGTAGACGGACAGATCAAGGAAAGCAGCCGAGCCGAGAAGATTTACGAAATTACACGTAGGGCGTTGGATCAACCGCATGATCGAGTGGCGTATCCACTAGGGGTCAAGGGCTTCTCCTCGCCTTCTTTGCAGATGGATTGGACGCCTTTCTACTTTCGCAAGTAATGCGCCGAGATTCCCGGAGGCGACGATAAACCTCAGTTTCAAGCCGCCTCCTTGTCCTTCCCCTCGCCGACCCGTGCAGCCAATGACGCCGCCATGAACTCATCCAGATCCCCGTCCAGCACCTTCTGCGGGTCCGACCGCTCCACACCGGTGCGCAGGTCCTTCACCATCTGATACGGCTGCAGCACATAGCTCCGGATCTGATGCCCCCAGCCGATGTCGGTCTTGTTGGCCTCGACCTCCATCCGCTCGGCCTCGCGCTTCTGCAGCTCGACCTCGTAGAGGCGCGCCTTCAGCATCTGGATCGCCTTGGCGCGGTTCTGGTGCTGGGAGCGTTCCTGCTGCACGGCGACGGCGATGCCGGTGGGGAGATGGGTGATGCGCACGGCGCTGTCGGTCTTGTTGACGTGCTGGCCGCCCGAGCCCGAGGCGCGGTAGGTGTCGACGCGCAGCTCCTTGTCTATGAGCTCGATCTCGATGTTGTCGTCGACCTCGGGATAGACCCAGACGCTGGCGAAGCTGGTCTGACGGCGGGCATTGCCGTCGAACGGGCTGATGCGCACCAGCCGGTGCACGCCGCTCTCGGTCTTCAGCCAGCCGTAGGCGTTGGGGCCCTCGACCTTGTAGGCGCAGGACTTGATGCCGGCCTCCTCGCCCGCGCTCTCCTCCAGCCAGCTCACCTTGTAGCCGCGGCGCTCGGCCCAGCGCGTGTACATGCGCGCCAGCATCTCCGCCCAGTCCTGGGCCTCGGTGCCGCCGGCGCCGGCGTTGATCTCGATATAGGCGTTGTTGGGGTCGGCCTCACCCGACAGCAGGGTCTCCAGGCGGGACTTGCGGGCCTCGTCGCGGGCCTCGCCCAGCGCCCGCTCGGCGTCGGCGATCATCGCCTCGTCCTTCTCGGCCTCGGCCATCTCGATCAGGCCTGAATTGTCGTCGATGGCGGCACGCAGGCGCTTGATGGTGGCGATGGACTGCTCGAGCCTGGTGCGCTCCTGCATCACCGCCTGGGCGGCCTTGGGGTCGTTCCACAGCGCCGAATCCTCGGCGCGGGCGTTCAGCTCGTCGAGACGGACGACCGCACGGTCGTAGTCAAAGACGCCTCCTCAGGAGCACCAGCGACTCCTCGATCTCGTTCACCATGGACTGGGCTTCGGCACGCATTCTTGAACTCCTTTCCTCCCCATTCACATGGGGAGGTGGCGCCGTCATACGGCGTCGGAGGGGTCAGGGGCAATGGGTCCGTGGCTTTTGAACAGGCCCCTCCGCTCCGCCCTTCGGGCTCCGGTCGGGGAGACGGCTGATTTTGCTCCGTCATCCCGACCGAGGAGCGAAGCGACGAGTGGAGGGACCTCCTCAGAGGCCCCCAGCTCAGTACGTCTCGCCGGTCCCGCTGAGCGCCGGCCGTCGGCCGCCGGGGCCGGCCTGGCCGACATTGGGGTCGGCGGCTCCCGGAGCAGAGCCGTCGAGCGGGGCCATGGCGCCGTCGGCGCCGGGCTCGGTGTTGGGGCGGAAGTATTCGTCGTAGGAGCCGTTCTCGCCGCCGACGCGGACCATGCGTAGGCCGGGCGGGACGCGGAAGGGCACGGGCGGCTTGTCCTTGAAGACGATCTTGGCGATGCGCTCGTAGATCGGCACCGCGTTGCCGCCGCCGGTCTCGAGGTTGCCGGAGCCCAGCGTGCGCGGCTCGTCGAAGCCGATGAAGATGCCGACGGTGAGGTCGGGCGTGGTGCCCATGAACCAGTTGTCGCGCGCGTCGTTGGTGGTGCCGGTCTTGCCCGCGATCGGGCGGCCCAGCGTCGCGAGCTGGGCGGCGGTGCCGCGCGTGGTCACGCCCAACATCATGCTGACGACCTGGTAGACGGTCGCCGGATCGTGGAAGGGCTTGCGCTGATCGACGATCTGCGGCGGCGCGGGCTTCTGGCCGGGCGTGACCTCGCCGCAGCCGCGGCAGGTGCGGGTCTCGTGGCGGTAGACGGTGCGACCGTTGCGGTCCTGCA
>CANIRG010000553.1 GCA_947469635.1 Rhodospirillales bacterium
AGGCCCTTGCCGAAGTCGCCCATGAGCTGGGAAATCTTGCCGCGACCGCCGAACAGCAGCAGCACGACGGCCAGCACGATCAGCCAGTGCCATACGCTGAAGCTACCCATGTGAAAATGCTCCCAAAAACGATTGCGATCGCGTCTGCCGAGTATGGCACCCGCGGAGAAGGCCCGGCAACCTGTCGAATGAGGCGGTGACGGGGCTCAACGCCCCGGCTCTTCGACCGCCAGAGGCTCCGCAGCCTCGTCTTCCGTCGGTTCCAGAGGCAAATCCGGCTCTTCCGGACGGAATATGGGCGGCTGGGCGCGCTGATCCAAGAGGCCTGCGGCCTTTAGTTCCTCGTTGCCCGGCAGGTCGTCGAGGCTGGGCAGGCCGAAATGCTCGAGGAAGAAATCGGTCGTGCCCCAGGTCACCGGCTTGCCCGGCGCGCGGCGGCGGCCCATCGGCCGGATCCAGTTCTGCTCGAACAGCAGGTCGAGCGTGCCCTTGCTGAGGCCGACACCGCGCACCTGCTCTATCTCCGCGCGCGTCACCGGCTGGTGATAGGCGATGATGGCCAGCGTCTCGATGGCGGCGCGCGACAGCTTGCGCGTCACCGGCCGCTCGATCGTGAGCTTCTCCGACAGGTCGGGCGCGGTGCGGAAGGCATAGCCGCCCGCCACCTTGATCAGGTTGACGCCGCGCGCCGCGTAGAGCTCGGCCAGGTCGGCCAGCAGGCGCGCAAGATCGGCGTCGTTGGGCAGGCGATCCGCCAGCTCCTTCTCGTCGAGCGCCTGCGATCCGGCGAAGATCAGCGCCTCGAGCAGCCGCAGATGCTGGGCATGATCGGGCGAGACGACATCCGTCACCTGCGGCGCCGCGGCCTCGGGCGCCGGGGCTTCGGAAGCCACGACTTCAGCGGCCTCGACCTCCGACGACACACCCTCGGGCGCCGCGACCTCGGGCACCGCCACCTCGGAAGCCGTGGCCTCGGGGGCCGCGGCTTCGGGCGCGGTCACCTCGGGATCGGTCGCCGGGGCTTCGCTCTCATTTGCTGACTCTGACATCACCGTCATCGCGGCTCGCTGCGTTTACGCAAATGAATGGGGCCGAACCGCTCGGTCTGGCGTAGCTCGATCTGACCGTCCTTGGCCAGCTGAAGGCCGGCGACGAAGGTCGCCGCGATCGCCGACCGCCGCCGGGTCGGATCGGTGAGGCCGGCCGGCAGGAAGGCCTCCAGCGTCTGCCAGTCGATGGCAACGCCGAGCATGCGCCCCAGCCGCTCCGCCGCATCCTCGACGGAGAAGAACTGCATCGGCTCGATCTGGTAGGTGTCGGCATCCTTGGGCCGCACCTGGTGCCCATAGGCCTGCAGCAGGTCGTAGAGCTTCACGTCCCATACGGCCCGGCGCACCACAACGACGCCTTCCGGCGCGCCGCGTGCAAATACATCGCGGCCGAGCTGCGGACGGGCCATCAGGCGCACGCCCACCTCCTGCATCGCCTCGAGCCGGCGCAGCTGCCATTGCAGCGCATCGGCCATCTCCTCGCCCGACGGCTCCTCGCCTTCGGGCGGCGCCGGCAGCAGCAGCCGGGACTTGAGGTAGGCGAGCCAGGCCGCCATGACCAGATAGTCTGCCGCCAGCTCCAGCCGTATCCGCCGTGCCTGGGCCACGTGGGCCAGATACTGGTCGACCAGCGCCACCATCGAGATGCGGCGCAGGTCGACCTTCTGGTCGCGGGCGAGCGACAGCAGCAGGTCGAGCGGGCCCTCGAAGCCTTCCAGATTGACGATCAGCTCGCCTTCGCCGGGCGCGATCACGTCGGGACCGGCGGCGCTGAACTTGTCGGGGGTCGGAGCGTCGCTCATCGCCCCGGTTTAGTCAGCGGCAGCGCCCACCGCCACAGGATTTGCCCGGCCTTATCCCCACTCCGCCAACAGGAACATCAGGCGATCGACGGCCTCCGCCCGCCCGGCCTTGCCCAGGGGATCGCGGGCGCGCCCGAGCAGGCCGCGGCCTGTATCGAATCGCCGCACCGCCTGGGCAGTCATCGGCCCGCTGCGGCCGGCCACTTCCCCCATCTCGTCCAGCCGGCCGTTGCAGTGCAGGGCGATGTCGCAGCCTGCCGCGAGCGAGCGAGCCGCGCAGTCACCTAGGGTCCCGCCCAGGCTGCCGCCCAGCGCCTGCATGGAGAGATCGTCCGACAGCAGCAGCCCATCGAAGCCGATATGGTCGCGGATCACGTCCTTGATGCCGCCGGGCGAGACGGTGATGGCCGCCGTCGGATCGATGGCGTCATAGAGAAGATGCCCGGTCATCGCCCACGGCAGGTCGGCCAGCAGCTTGAACGGCAGGAAGTCGGTTCGCTCCAGAACCTCGCGCGAGGCAGTGACGCGCGGCAGGGCGTCGTGGGAATCGACCGTCGCGCGGCCGTGACCGGGAATGTGCTTGATCACCGGCATCACGCCTTCGGCCAGCAACCCGTCCGCGGCGGCGCGTCCGAGAGCCGCCACCGGCTCGGGCCGGTCGGCATAGGCGCGGTCACCGATCACGGCGTGGGTCTCGGGGAAGGCGATATCGAGCACCGGCAGGCAATCGACGTCGACGCCGATCGAGGCCACGTCGGCCGCCAGCAGCCGCGAATTGAGCTTGGCAGCCTCCAGGCCCTTCTCGGGATCACGCCGGTAGAGCTCACCGAAGACGCGGGCGGGCGGCGCCTTGCGCCAGTGCGGCGGCCGGAGCCGGGCCACGCGGCCGCCTTCCTGATCGATCAGGACGGGCGCTTCGGCGCGTGCGACCGAGGAACGAAGGTCCTCGACGAGACGGCGGGCCTGGTCGGGCGTGTCGATGTTGCGGGCGAACAGGATGAAGCCCAGCGGGTCGCAGTCGCGGAAGAACGCGCGCTCGTCGGCTGTGAGGGCATGACCGGCACAGCCGAGAATGACCGCCTTGGGAGGGCTCACCGCGCGGGCGGGACCACGACGCAGTCGGACTTGCGCGACTTCAAGGTCCCGCAAACGCCGTGCGCCTGCTTCTCCTCGAGCGGACCTGCCTGCACGCGATACCACACGCCCCGCTCGCCGAGATCGACGCGCACCGGCTGCATGCGAAGGTTGGCCAGCACGTCGCCATGGGCGTTCTGCAGCCTGGCCCAGGTCGACTTGGCGACATCCTCGCTCTTCACCGACGCCATCTGCACGCGCCAGCCACCGACCGGACCCGAGATATTGTCGATGATGCTGGCGATGCTGGGACCGGCCTCGGTCGCAGGCTGCTGCGGCGCCGGGTTGGGCAGCGATGCCGGCGGCAAGGCCGCTGGCGGCAGGGACGAGGGCGTGAGCGGCGGCGGCGCCGTGGTCGTGGGCCCCGTCGCCTGCAATGGTGTCGGCGTCTTGGC
>CANIRG010000554.1 GCA_947469635.1 Rhodospirillales bacterium
GACACCTCCACCAGCAAGACCTTCTATGTCGGCTACTACGGCGGCACCGGCACCGAGGACGCGCCCGACACGCTGCGCGTGGCGAGCGACAAGCAGAGCTACGCGCCCGGCGACACGGCCAAGCTGCGCATTGAGGCGCCCTTCACCGGCGAGGCGCTGATCGCCATCGCCACCGACCGTGTCCTCGAGACCTTCGCCGTGAAGGTGGCACCCGGCGGCACCACCGTCGATGTCCCGGTCAAGGCCGAATGGGGCGCCGGCGCCTATGCGCTGGTGACGGCCTGGCGGCCGCTGTCGGCTGCGGCCGACCGCACGCCGACCCGCACCATTGGCGTGGCCTGGCTCGGCCTCGACCCGGCGCTCCGCACGCTGCAGGTCCAGCTCGCGGCGCCCGAGAAGGTGACGCCGCGGCAACGCATCGAGATTCCCGTGCGCGTCGCCAATGCCCAGGGACCGGAAGCCTTCGTGACGCTCGCCGCGGTCGACGAGGGCATCCTGCAGCTCACCCGCTTCAAGACTCCGCAGCCGGCCGACTTCTACTTCGGCAAGCGCCGGCTCGGCATCGAGATGCGCGACGACTACGGCCGCCTGCTCGATGCGCGCGCCGACGATCTGGGCCGCATCCGCTCCGGCGGCGACGCCGGCGATATCGGTGGCCTCGACGTCGTGCCGACCAAGATCGTCTCGCTGTTCAGCGGGCCGGTGAAGCTCGACGACAAGGGCGAGGCCAGGATCGCCATCGAGATCCCCGACTTCATCGGCCAGCTCAGGCTGATGGTGGTGGCCTACGACAAGAACAAGGTCGGCTCGGCCGATGCCCGCCTGTTCGTGCGCGACGCGGTGACCGCCGACGTCGTGCTGCCGCGCTTCCTCGCCCCCGGCGACCAGGGCCGCGTGGCGCTGTCGCTGCACAATGTCGAGGGGCAGCCGGGCGACTACAAGGTCACGCTCGAAGCCACGGGCGCGGTGGCGTTCGAGACTCCGATCTCCGAGACCCGGACTCTGCCCGCCAACAAGCGCGAGCTGCTGACCTGGCCGATCCGCGCCGGCGAGGCTGGCTTCGCCAAGGTGGCCGTCTCGGTCCAGGGACCGAACAACTTCTCGGTCCGCCGTGAATGGGAGATGCAGGTGCGGCCGGCGCAGACGCCGAGCGCCGTCGACACCGTGGCCCAGCTCGACGCGGGCCGCGAGCTGACGGTCGACCGCAACCTGGTCGCGGGCTTCACCGAAGGCACTGCGCAAGTGAGCGTGGCGCTGTCGCGCGTGCCCGGCATCGACGTCGCGGCCCTGCTGAGGGCGCTCGACAAGTATCCCTACGGCTGCATCGAGCAGACGACCAGCCGCGCGCTGCCGTTGCTCTATTACAACGACGTGGCGTTGCTGGGTTACGGCCCCGCCGATCCCAAGATCGCCGACAAGGTGCAGGAGGCCGTCTATCGCATCGTCGACATGCAGATGACCGACGGCTCGTTCGGCATGTGGGGCCCCTCCTCCTCGCCGGCCGCCGAGTGGCTGCAGGGCTATGTGCTCGACTTCCTGGTGCGGGCTCGTGAGCAGCAGATGGCGGTGCCCGCCGTCGCCCTGCAGCGCGGCCTCACCTGGCTCAACCGCACGGTCGACAAGCTGTCGCCCAACGCCCAGGCCTATGCCTGGTACGTGCTGGCCAAGGCCGGCCTCGCCGACCCCGGTCGTGTCCGTTACTTCCAGGATGCGAGCGGCGGCGACATCAAGGGCGGCTTGGCCTGGGCGCAGCTCGCGGCGGCCCTGAACCAGGTGGGCGAGCCCGGCCGCGCGCGGCTGGCCTTCACCATGGCCCGCCAGCACATCGACGACCGCGACACCCGCGACTACTACGGGTCGGGCCTGCGCGACCGGGCGGCGCTGCTGGCGCTGGCGACGGAAGCCGGCGGTCGCGAAGGTCTCGTGGCCCTGGTCGGCTCGGTGCGCGACCGCATGGTCGCCCGCATCGATCAGACGACCACCCAGGAACAGGCCTGGCTGGTGCTGGCCGCCAAGGCGATGGGCGGCGGCGGCGAGCTTGCCTATGCCGTCGACGGCGAGGCGCGCAAGTCGACCACCGATCCCGTGGTCCTCAACCCCGACCAGGCGGCGATCGCACGCGGCATGCGCGTGAAGAACGAGGGCGAGCGCCCGGTCTGGTTGCAGGTGACGGCGCGTGGCGTGCCCAAGGAGCCGCAGCCCGCGGCCACCAACGGCCTCAGCGTCACGCGCACCTACTACACGCTCGACGGCAAGCTCGCCGATCTCAGCAAGATGCGCCAGACCGACCGTGCCGTGGTCTCGCTCACCGGCCGCAACATCGCGGGCGGCTACCACGAGGTGGCGCTGCTCGACCTCCTGCCGGCCGGCTTCGAGATCGAATCGGTGCTGACCGAGGAGACGGTGAAGTCGTTCCGCTTCCTGCCCAAGCTCACCCCGACCCGCATCGCCGAGGCGCGCGACGACCGCTTCTTCGCGTCGTTCAATTTGGGCAACCGCACCTATCGCTCGTGGTGGGACGACGAGGGCAAGTTCGGCAACATCTATCACGTCGCCTACATCGTGCGGGCGATCACGCCCGGCAGCTTCGCGCACCCGGCCGCCCATGTCTCCGACATGTACGCCCCGCGCATCTTCGGCCGCACGGCAATGGGCCAAGTCACCATCGCGCCGCGATAGATGAAAAGGCCGGACCTCTTCGCTGGGGGCGCGCCACTCCAGTGGCGCGGTCTTCCGCTCAACCAGCAAAGACGCGCGACTGGAGTCGCGCGCCCCCAGCCATGAAAGCCCAACGCCTCCTCACCTATCTCGGGCTTGCTGTCGCCGGCTTAGCGACGGCGGCACTGACGCTCGACCGGCTCTTCCCGCCCAACCTGTCGCGCTATCACGACCGCTCGACGGAGATCGTCGATGCCAACGGCCGGCTGCTGCGCGCCTTCACCACCGCCGACGGCAAGTGGCGGCTGAAGGCCTCAGTCGACGACGTCGATCCGCTCTACCTCACGCTGCTGAAGGACTACGAGGACCGCCGCTTCGACGCACACTGGGGCGTCGATCCGCTGGCCAGCCTGCGGGCGGCCCAGCAATGGATCGGCCGTGGCCACATCGTGTCGGGTGCCTCGACGCTGTCCATGCAGGCCGCACGCCTGCTCGAACCGCGACCGCGCAGCCTGCTCACCAAGGCCGTCCAGTCGGCGCGCGCGCTGCAGCTCGAGTGGCGCTACTCCAAGCGCGAGATCCTGGCGATCTATCTCACGCTCGCCCCGATGGGCGGCAATCTCGAAGGCGTGCGCGCCGCTTCCTTCGCCTATTTCGGCAAGGAGCCGAAGCAGCTCAGCGCCGCCGAGGCAGCCCTGCTCGTCGC
>CANIRG010000555.1 GCA_947469635.1 Rhodospirillales bacterium
GTCTTCGTCGACCGTTACAATGCCCAGTGGCTGATCGCAAAGAACGACTACCGAAGTCCAAACGACGCCAGAACCGCTTGGGATCAGGGCGCGTTCAGGCTGGCAGCTTAACTCCTACCTTGTGTCCAGATATCCGGGTGCAGTACAGGACGAGTTGTTTTGGGCACCTGCTTCGGTGGTGGCCGACAGGCACAAGGCGGAAATGATCGCGACAGCAGAAGCAATGCCGGCTTTTCGATCTCTCTTCCCATCTAGCATGCGCTTCCCCCGAGGAATCGCCATAGTTGAACTTCTTACCTAATATGGCTAAGCCACAGAGCACCATTAAAATTCGCAGCCTAGTCCTGAGCCAGCTTCTGCAGCGCCTCTCCGCTCAGGCGATAGGGCAGCCAGTTTCGGATCCATTTGAAGCCGATGCGTTCGTAGAAGCCGCGCGCCGGATTCCAGTCGAGCACGTTGAGGTCGATGCGCCGATAGCCCTTGGCGGCGCACTCCTTCGCAAGCGCCACCATCAGCGCGCGGGCCGCGCCGCCGCGCCGGGCCTCGGGGGCGACCCAGATATCCTCGATGAAGATGCCGCGCGCCGCCGTCCAGACCGAGTAGTTGAAGGTGTAGAGCGCGAAGCCCACGGGCTTGCCGTCGCGCTCGGCGATCAGCGCGGCGAACTGCGGATTCTCGCCGAACCCGTCGCGCGCCAGGGATTGCGGCGTCGAGGTGACGGCATGTGGTTCGTCCTCGTAGGTCGCGAGATCGATGGAGAAGCGATGCAGCAGGTCGACGTCGTCGACCGTCGCGGTGCGCACAGAGATCACATTGTCAGACCGCAAGATAACCCCCATCGACCGGCAGGATGGCGCCGGTCACATAGCTCGCCGCATCGGAGCAGAGAAAGACGGTCGGTCCCACGAGTTCCTGCGGCTCGCCCACGCGCTTCATCGGCACGTGCGCGAGGAAGGCGTCGAGCCGCTTGGGATCGGCGCGCGTGGCCTCGGTCATGGCGGTGGCGATGATGCCCGGCGCCAGCGCATTCACGCGGATCCCGTCAGGCGCCAGCTCGGTCGCCAGCGCGCGGGTGAACTGGGCGATGGCGCCCTTGGACACGGGATAGGCGCCGCTGCCGGCCGGCGCGATGAAGGAATTGATGGAGGCGATGTTGACGATGCTGCCGCGCGTCAGCTTGAGCTGGTCGAGGAAGGCCATGGTGACGTTGAAGGTGCCCTGCACGTTCACCTCCATGGTCCTGGCCCAGCGCTCGCGGCCATCCGTCCCCGCGAGATTGCCGCGCAGGAAGATGCCGGCATTGTTCACCAGGATGCGGATCGGCCCCACCAGCAGCGCCAGGTCCGCGGCGAGCTTGTTGCAGCCCTGCTCGTCGGTGACGTCGAGCGCGAAGCCACGGGCATCGCCGCCTGCCTTGACGATGGCCTCGGCAATGGTATGCGCGGCTTCCTTGTCGATGTCGGTGACGATCACGCGCGCCCCGGCCCCCGCCAGGCCCTGGGCGATGGCGGCGCCATTGCCACGGCCGGCGCCGGTGACGAGGGCCAGGCGGCCCGTCAGCATGTCCTTCATGGTGCGGCCTCCTTCAGCGCTTCGCGGATCACCGCCTCGTCGCCTATATGGTTCACCAGCAGCAGGATGAGCTTGGCATCGAAGGCGCGGCACTGCTCGTCATCGAGACCTTTGTGGGCATCGACGATGGCATTGTAGACGTCGTCGGGTCGCACGAGGTTCAGCGTCCGCTGGAGCATGTTCCCTCCTTGCCGATGGCTCGTTCCACAGCCGCCGCAATCGATGCCGGCTGGGGCTGGCGCCAGCGCGCGGCGATATAACGATCCGGCCGGATCAGGTAGGCCGTTCCCGGTCGCGCGTCGTAGCGCTCGCGGGCGAGCCCTTCCGTTGCCACGGTCACGACAGTAACGCTGGCCGGCGCGGGAACGCGCGCACCAAAAACGAGCAAAGTAAAATCCGGACCAAGATGGTCGATCAACCAACCTTCGCCGAGCGGTGCATCGAGCATGGCACGCCCCGGTCCGGGCCCGCGCGTCCAGTCCTCGTCGACATCCGGTGTGTCGAGCGGCGAGTCGGGCTGTGCCGTCGGGACCGACAACCGGCCACTGTTGATCAACGACCGGGCAAAGGGAAAGTCGCGGGCGAGCGCGAGCGTGGCGTCGCGAAAGGCGCGCGCCGCCGGAAATTTCGGCGTGATGAAGTCGGTGCTGCGCGTCGAATTGAGGATGTTCTCGCGTGACGCCGCGCGACGCTCGCTGCAGTAGCTGTCGAGCAGCGACGGCGGCGCCATGCCGTCCAGCACCAGCGCCAGCTTCCAGGCGAGATTGTCGACGTCGGCCACGGCCGCATTGCCGCCGCGCGCCCCGAAGGGCGAGACGACGTGGGCGGCATCACCGGCGAAGATCGAGCGGCCGTGCACGAAGCGCTCCATCATGCGGCAGGTGAAGGTGTAGACGCTGGCCCATTCATGCTCCCAGCGCGCGTCGGGGCCGAGCATCTGGCGCAGCCGGCGGTCGATGTTCTCCGGCTTCTTCTCCTCGTCGGCATCGGCGTCGCGGCCAAGCTGGAAGTCGACGCGGATGATGTTGTCGGCCTGGCGATGCAGCAGCACCGAGTTCGTCGGATGGAACGGCGGGTAGAACCAGAAGCGCCGCTCCTTGGGCAGCTCATCGAGGAGGCGGATGTCGGCGATCAGGAACTGGTCGTGGAAGATTTCTCCCGGATAGGGCAGCCCGAGCAGATGCCGCACCGCGCTGCGCACGCCGTCGCAGGCCACGAGCCAGTCGGCTTCCAGCGTATAGCGCCCATCCGGCGTCTCGACCTCTACCCACACCGAGTCGCCGCCCTCGCGGATGCCGACGACCTTGTTGCAGAAGCGCATCTCGATGGCGGGCTCGGCGAGGCAGCGCTCGTAGAGATATTCCTCGACGTAGTATTGCTGCAGGTTGACGAAGGCTGGGAACTTGAAGCCGGGCTCGGGCTGCAGGTTGAAGCGATAGATCGCCTCCTCGCGCAGATAGACCTCGCCCTGCACCCAGGTGATGCCCTTGTCGACCATGCGCTGCGAGATGCCGAACCGGTCCCAGGTCTCGAGACTGTGCTTGGCCTGGCAGATCGAGCGGCTGCCGAAGCTCACGGTGTCGTCGTCGTCGAGCACCACCGACGCCACCCCGCGCGCCGCCAGCAGTAGCGCCAGCGTCGGACCGGCCAAGCCCGCGCCCACGATCACGACCGGGCGCCGGGAGCCGCTGCCGTCGAGCTCGGCCGGCCGGCGATAGGGATACTGGCGATAGCTGTAAGAGCTCATGGCTGGGAGCGCGCCACTCCAGTGGCGCTCATGCTCATGA
>CANIRG010000556.1 GCA_947469635.1 Rhodospirillales bacterium
GCTCAACATCGACACGCATCTGTCCCGCGAGCTGCGCCGGATGGTGATGGAGCGGCTGGCCCGCCGCGGCAACGAGGTCGGCTTCAGCGGCGCCAACGTCATGCGCATGGACGTGTCCTATATCGACGTCTCCATGGGCATCGGCAGCGGCCAGGGCACGATCGGCGGCCCTGCCTACGAGCAGCCCGGCTCCAACCCGCGCATGGAGCTGCCGCGCAACCGCATCGAGCGCCGCAACGGCTCGCCGTCCGCGCCGGGCTCGACGCTGCGCATCATCCTGACGCTCTACACGGTCGACACCGGCAAGGTGATCTGGGCCGCCACGACATCGTGCAACGTGCCGGCCAGCATCGCCGAGCGCACCGGCGAAGCCATGATCGATGCCATCTTCGCCAAGGCCGACACCAGCCACATCGGCGATGCCGGCTGCCCGCTGTAACGAACAAGAACCGGAGGAATAGACTTCATGCTGCGCCTGGTCCCGCTCGCCCTCGACAAGCTCACGCCCGAACAGAAGAAGGTCGCCGACGCGATCGTGGCCGGCCCCCGCGGCGGCCTGCGCGGGCCCTTCGACCCGTGGCTGCGTCGCCCGGAACTGGCCGACCGCGCGCAGAAGCTCGGTGAATACTGCCGCTTCTCCAGCTCCCTGCCCAAGGACCTGTCGGAGCTCGCGATCTGCCTCGTGGGACGCCACTTCAAGGCGCAGTACGAGTTCTACGCCCACGCCCGCCTCGCCCGCGAAGCCGGCCTGTCGGCCGAGATCATCGAGGCCGTGCGCACCCGCGCCACGCCGCCCTTCACGCGCGAGGTCGAGCGCATCGTCTACGACTTCGTCACCGAGTATCTCGAGACCAACCGCGTCTCGGCGCCCAACTACAAGCGCGCCGTCGATGCCTTCGGCGAGGCCGGCGTGGTCGATATCGTGGGCGTGTGCGGCTACTACATGCTGGTGTCGATGACGCTCAACGTCTTCGAGATGCCGCTGCCGCCGGGCGAGCCGGACCCGATCGCATAGGGCCTCGGACGCGGAAGAGGAGAGATCCCGAGCGTAGCGAGGGATCTCCGCTCCACGCACGACCATTCCTTCAGTGAGGCGCCGTTTACCGGTTTTCAAACGGCGATTGGCTCCGTTTAGCCGCCAACTCATTGACGACGCTGTGGCTTTGGCGTTGCGCCGCAAGAACAAACGGCCGGAGACGGCATCTAATCGGACGATAAACCGCCGGTTTGCCATGGCGTTCCCTCAACGGGCTCCTGCTCGCGCTTTTCCTCGAGCGCCTTCAGCCGGCGCTCGATCTCTATCAGGTCGATCATGCGGCACTGCATGCCGAACAGAGCGGAAACCTCCCGCCCCTCGCGCGGCGTCATCTCGCCCTGGAGGACGGCGTCGGCGATAGAGGTCGCGGCCGGAAGGAGATCGGCCAGCGCGCGCACCGGCGGCGCCTCGATCTCGAGCGGCCGGCCGGCGCGCATCGGCCAGACGCGGTTCAGCACCAGCTTCAGCGCCTCGATGTTCCCGGCGCGCCCCAGATCGACCGCCACCTTGATGAGATCGCCGGAGGCTTCGGCGCCGATCTGATCGAGCGCCAGCGTGGCCCCGCGCACCGCGCCGCGCGGCCGGCCGGGACCGCCGGGATTGCCCTTGGCGAAGCGGCCGTCCTTGCGTCGGCCAGCGGGCTTTTCATGCGTGAGATCGGACATGAGGTGCTCCTGGATGAATGACTGTTGCCAGCCACCATAGGCGCGTCGTCGCCGCGCCCCTATTACGGGCGCTACTTCGGGCACCAGGCGCTGAGGATGGCTCGCGAATTGAAGGAGGCATTGAATTGAAGACACGTCATCGCCGAACATCTGACAGCCGCTGCCGAAGACTCCAATCCCGACGTGTTCCTGGTTGCCCTGGGCGATGTCGCCAAGGCGCGCTGTCAGCGATTAGCCCAGGGTGCGCCGGCCTCAGACTATCGAAGATGGCCCGTTCATTCGGTTTCAGTTTGCGGCGGCTCGGCACGCTCGCAATACAGCAGGCTGCAGTAGATCGTCGTACCCGAGCTGCTTGTGCGGCGAGCCCAGCCGGCGCTAATCTGATCCGGTGCGAGGAGCAGAAGCGGTGCGACCGCTGCCCCGATCAAACGGGAGAGCACCCTCTCGGAATCCAACCTTCACGGACTTGAAGATGAAGATGTTCATTAGGGGCGAGAAGATCGCCGACGATATTCTCGTTGATGTGCATGGCATGTTCGTGGAAGGCGACCCGTTCGAGGTCCGAGCGGGCAAGGTGCGATTCGCGGCCCAGACGAAGAACCTCGGCTACCCCGCGCTGGGGACCGGCCAGATCGTCGGCGAGCGCTTGGTCGTAAACCTGATGATCGACGGGCTGCCGTATTCAGCCATGCACATGAGCGGCGGTGCAGCTCATTCACCGTGGATGCTCTCGCCCGACCACACTGCCGGCCTCGTTCAGAAGGCCGCCGCGTGATCCCGCTCCTGTTCCTCGCCGCCGCCGCGGTGATCGCTTTGTCGCCGGGACCGGGCCTCTTCTACGTCGCGGCGCGCACGCTGGCCGGCGGGCGCGGCGAAGGGCTGGCCTCGACCTTCGGCACCGGCCTCGGCGGCCTGGTCCATGTCGCCGCCGGTGCTGCGGGCGTATCGGCGCTGGTGATGGCGAGCGCCGATGCCTTCGCCCTCCTCAAGATCTTGGGCGCGCTCTACCTGATATGGCTCGGCCTCAAGACGGCCCGAGAAGCGCGGTTCGACATGGCCGCGCCTGTCGAGCGCATGGGCGCCTCGCGGGCGTTTCGTGAGGGCATCCTGGTGGAAGCGCTCAATCCCAAGACCGCCGCCTTCTTCCTGGCCTTCCTGCCGCAGTTCGTCGATCCGGCGGCGGGGCCGGCGTGGGCGCAATTCCTGATCCTCGGGACGATCTCCGTAGCGCTGAACACCGCCGTCGATGTCGCGGTCGTGGCGGTGGTCTCCCGGGCTCGCGCGATGACGCTCGCCCGCCCTTCATTGCTCCGCCAGCTGCGACAGGGCGCCGGCGTTGCGATCGCAGGACTGGGTCTCTCCCTGCTGTTCGTCCGAAGGCCGGTGGCGCTTTAGGAAGTCTGTCTTCCGAGGGCCTGTCGCATTTACGCATCTAGCTCGGAACTCCCTCCCCTTCGCGGACTCCGCGAAGGGGAGGTGTCGGCGTCTTACGCCGACGGAGGGGTCAGGGGCACCAAATGGGGCCTCTGACCCCTCCGCCCTCGTATGACGAGGCCACCTCCCCCGATGGCGGCTACGGCGTGGACACATCTTTCGAGGGTCCTCTCCGCCGCGCAGCGGGGGAGAGGAAGGGGCCCATCGCGCAGCGATGGGA
>CANIRG010000557.1 GCA_947469635.1 Rhodospirillales bacterium
CATGATCATGAGCGAGCCGGAGGCTCGCGGTCCGGAAGAGAATGACGTCATGACCTTGCGTTCGATCCGCCCCGAGACGATGCTGCCGCAACCAACCAGGAGGTAGCCGCATGCTCGCACGCCTGATCTGCCTTGCTGCCCTGCTGTTCTTTCCCGCCGCAGCCATCGCCCAGGCGAAAGGCGAGACGCCGCCTGGCCCCTGCCTGCCGAAGAACTGGGAGGAGATCACCTCGTGGCGCGAGTGGCTCTCGCACACGCCGCCGGAGAATGCCAAGCGCTGGGAGGGGGAAGCCCCGCGCATCGGCAACAAGGCGGAGGTCTGGCGCTATCTCGACCGGCTGTATCTGGGGCTCGCCGGCGGCAAGGTCGTGACGCTGACCGACTGCCCGCTGGGCGACAACCTGCGGTTCTTCGTCTACGAGCGCTACGACGAGCCGGGCGACTTCCATGTCGTGGGGAATCTCTACTATGAGGACCATTCCTACGCGCTGATCATGCGCAAGACCGGCCTGATGTTCACGATTCCCGCTGTGCCCGTCTGGTCGCCCGACAGGACGCGCTTCGCCTATGGCGTCTGCGACCTGATGAACGCCAAGGACGATATCGCGATCATGAAGCCGAGCGGCAACGGGCTGCAGACGGAGACGGCGGGCCATATGCCCTGCGGCATGGGCAACTGCGCCCTCACCTGGGAGAATGCCACAACGCTCGCCGCCGTCTGCACCGAATCCGCCGACCAGGGGGGCAAGCGGCAGGTGATGCGGCTTACATGGCGCGACAACAAATGGACCTCCGCGACGGGACCGCGCTGACGCATGCTGCCGTGCCCGCCCGCTGCCGTCGTCTTCGACATGGACGGGCTGCTGTTCGACACCGAGGCGCTCTACGCGCGGGCGATCATGTCGGCGGCGACCGAGCTCGGCTGCGGGATGACGACCGAGCTCTTCCATCGCTTCGTCGGAACGCCGTGGCAGGAGAACCGGCGGCAGATGATCCTTCACTACGGCGAGGCCTATCCGGCCGACGAGCTGCGAGTCGCCTGGATCCGGCACTTCGACGTGCTGGCCGCCGCCGAGCTGGAGCTGAAGGCGGGCGCAGTGGAACTGCTGGCGACGCTCGACCAGCTCGGCCTGCCGCGCGCGATCGCGACCTCGTCGTCGCATGCCACCGTCCGCCATCACCTGTCGGCGCACGATCTTTCGACCCGCTTCCACGAGATCGTGGCGCAGGGCGATTACGCGTCGGCCAAGCCGGCGCCCGATCCGTTCCTGAAGGCCGCCGAGCGGCTGAAGGTTGATCCACGCGATTGCCTCGCGCTGGAGGACTCCCTGAACGGCGTTCGCTCGGCCTCGGCGGCCGGCATGATGACGATCATGGTGCCCGACCTGATCCAGCCCACCGACGAGATCCGCGGCCTGTGCACCCTCGTCGTCGCAAGCCTGCACGACGTGCGGGAACTCATCGCGCCGCGTTCACCCGCCGAGATCGACGCGACGCATCGGTGACTTACGGATTTTGGTCAGGATGCGGGAGAGATCGGCGCCTGGCCGGCTCACGGAGATCAACCAGGAACCGAAACCCTGTCGCGCTCCGATAACGCGTTCATCATCCAACGCAAGATTCTCGAGCGTCTCGCGCAAATAGGCCTCAAGACTTTTGCCGCGCTGCTTGGCGCGACGCCGTAGTCGTTCCTTGGTCAACGAATGGATGTTGCGGATCAAGATGTCGGCCATCGTCACCTCATCTAAATCATCTTGACATAATTGCGATAATCGCAATATTATGCCTCATCGGGGACCCGGACCCTTTGAGCGCGGGGACCGCGGGAGACGCCGCACGGCGGGGCGGATCGAGCGCGGCGCGGAGACGACGGCGCCCCCGTCCGGGTCCGCCTGCTGCCATATGAGCGCATCTTTACTGAGGCCTTCCCCCCTCCGCCCTTCGGGCGGGGTTGTCGCATGTGACCAATTTCCCGTCATCCCGAGCGAAACCGCCCGTAGGGCGGCGTAGTCGAGGGACCTATTCGTACCGGCAGAGGCACAAGAATTAGGTCCCTCCACTTCGCCTCGCTACGCTCGGCTCCGGTCGGGATGACGGGGTTTTGGCTCACATGCGATAGTCCTGCCCCGAAGACGGGGGAGGGCAGGGAGGGGGAAAGCGACCTTAACGAATCGGGGAGACGTCCTACTACCGCTTGATCGTCAGCAATAGATTCATGTTATTTAAAGCGTTACCAAACGGTAACTACCACTAAATATAGTGGCTCACCCCTTCGGCCAGCCATCCCGCGTCTGCGGCAGCTTCTTCTTCAGGATCGCGCCGGCAACGACGTTGCGCAACACCTCTGCCGTGCCGCCGCCGATGGTGAACATGCGCACGTCGCGCGCCATGCGTTCGAGCGGCAGCTCGCGGCTGTAGCCGCGGGCGCCGAAGAACTGCAGCGCCTCGTTCACGACCTGGATGGCGCTCTCGGAAGTGAAGACCTTGGCCTGCGCGGCCAGCAGCATGTCGGGAAAGCCACCTTCGCCGCTGCGAGCGGCGCCATAGACCAGCGCCTGGGCGGCGGCGAGCTTGATCGACATGTCGGCCAGCTTCCACTGCAGGCCCTGGAACTCGTTGATCGGCCGGCCGAACTGATGGCGCGTTTCCGACCAGTCGAGCGCAAGCGCGTAGGCGCCGTTGGCGATGCCCAGCGCCACGGTGGCGGCGCCGACGCGTTGGCTGTTGTAGGCGGTCATCAGGTCGGCGAAGCCTTTCGCAAGGCCGCGCGGCGGGATGACCAGCGCCGAAGGCGGCAGCTCCATCTCCTCGAAGTCGATCACGGCTTCGGGAATGCCGCGCAGTCCCATGGTCGGCTCGCGCTTGGTGATCTTGAGCCCCACGGTCTCGTCGCGGATGGCCAGGAAGCCGCCGATGCCTTCGTAGTTGTTCTGCTCGTCGTAGACCTTGGCGAAGATCAAATGGAGCCGCGAGACGCCGCCGCCTGTGATCCAGTGCTTGCGGCCGTTCACGACGTAGCGGTTGCCCTTCTTGTCGGCGCGCGTGGTCATGCCGTTGGCGTCGGAGCCGGCCTCGGGCTCGGTGATGCAGATCGCGGGCTTATCGCCCGACAGCACCATGTCGGCCGCCATCTTCTTCTGCTCATGCGAGCCATAGGCCATGACGGCGCTGATCGCGCCCATGTTGGTCTCGACGGCGATGCGGCCGGTGACGGCGCAGGCCGCCGACAGCGCCTCGATCGCCAGCACCGCGTCGAGCCAGCTCTTGCCCTGGCCGCCGTACTCGGTGGGGATGGTCATCCCGATCAGCCTGGCGTCCTTCAGCAGCTCGACATTGTCCCAGGGATATTGC
>CANIRG010000558.1 GCA_947469635.1 Rhodospirillales bacterium
AGCACGGCCCGAGTTTAGGGAGGAAACGCCCAAGACGGGCATACAGCAAACAATGCGGTCACCGAGGTGACGTTTGCTGCCCACAGAGAATGGTGCACCTGCGAAGAGAATGCAAGACTCAAAAAGAGCCATGAATTCACATATTTAACCCTTTTTGCAGAGGTGCTTACGGTGTTGCTTTTTTGCAACGCACCATAATTGGGCAAGGCAGGATTGCATTGCACGCAAAGCTGACAGGCCCGTCATTTCTATAGATTGTTCAATGGTTTAGTTGTCCCGGGGGAGAGCACTGATGGCGAAGAAGTTCGTAGTCGCGATGATGATGCATGAGACGAACACCTTCTCGCCCCTGCCAACGCCCATAGAATCCTTTGCCCGCGCCGGAGATCTGTCCGGCCCGCTCGCCATCAAGGAGGCCGAAGGCACCAACACCTCGCTCGGCGGCTTCATCGAGATCGCCCGCAAGGCCGGCGCCGAATTCACCGTACCCATGGCCGCCAGCGCCCATCCCTCGGGTCTCGTGACCAAGGCGGCCTATGAGCAGATGACGACGGCCATCGTCGAGGAGATCAGGAAGGGCTGCGACGCCGTCCTGCTGGCGCTGCACGGCGCCATGGTGGCGGAGCATTTCGACGACGGCGAAGGCGAGCTGCTGAACCGCATTCGCAGGATCGCGCCGGACGTGCCGATCGCCGTGGCGCTCGATTTCCACACCCAGATGACCGACGCCATGATCAAGGGCGCCACCGTCATCGCCGGCTATCGCACTTATCCACACATCGACATGGCCGACACCGCGCGGCGCGCCGGCCGTACGCTGATGCGGGCGCTGGCCGGCGAGGTCGAGCCGAAGATGGTCTGGGGCAACCGCCCGATCATTAGCAGCTCGCTCGTGCACACGCCGTCGCGCGAGCCGATGAAGACGCTGATGGGCATGGCCAACCACGCCGAGGACACAGGCCAGGTGCTGAACGCCTCGGTGTTCGGCGGCTTCCCGCAGGCCGACATCCCGCACCTCGCCCTCTCCTCCGTCATCGTCTGCGACAAGCGCACGGCCGAGGGAGAGATCCTTCTCAACAAGATCCTCGATACGGCGTGGGAGAAGCGTGAGGGCTTCCTGTTTCACCCCGAGCCTCTGTCGGTCCAGGTCGCGCGCGCGAAGTCGCTCGACGGCGGGCCGGTCGTCATGGCCGACCACGGCGACAACACCGCCTCGGGCGGCACGCAGGACGTGATGAGCGTGATCGAGGAGGCGATGAAGCAGGGGCTCGAGGATGCGGTCGCGGGCCCGATCTGCGATCCCGGCTGCGTCGAGCAGATGATCAAGGCGGGCGTCGGCGCCGAGGTGACGCTGGAGCTCGGCGGCAAGGTCGACATGCCGGCCATGGGTCTCAAGGGCAAGCCGCTCAAGGTCACCGGCCGGGTCAAGGCCATCACGGACGGCCAGTTCACGGTCACCGGCCCGATGGCCACCGGCACGACGGTGCGCATGGGCCGCACGGCCGTCCTGGACACCGGCAAGATGCAGATCGTGGTCTCCGAGAAGCGCGCCGAGCCCTACGATCTGGGAGTCTTCACCCATTGCGGCATCGACCCCCGGCGCAAGAAGTACGTGCTGATCAAGTCCCGCCAGCATTTCCGCGCCGGCTTCGAGCCGATCGCCAAGCACATCGTGATGTGCGACGGCGACGGCTGCACCGCCTCGGACCTGAAGCTGTTCAAGTACGAGAAGATCAAGCGGCCGCTGTATCCCTTCGATCTCGACATGCGGCTCGGCCGCAACGAAGCCTAGGAGCCATCATGGCCGCGTACGACACCATCATCCGCAACGGCCAGGTGGCCGACGGGACCGGAAAGCCGCTGTTTGCCGCCGATGTGGCGTTGAACGGCGACAGGATCGTGGCCGTCGAGGCGCCAGGGTCGCTGAACGGCGACAACGAGATCGACGCCAAGGGCAAGGTCGTGGCGCCGGGCTTCATCGACGTGCACACGCACGACGACACCTACATCATCGAGCATCCGCTGATGGAGATGAAAGCGAGCCAGGGCGTGACGACCGTGGTCTGCGGTAATTGCGGTATCTCGGCCTCACCCTACGGCCGCAGCGACATTCCCCACCTGATCTCGCTCGCGGTGAAGAAGACGGAAAACCTCGCCAAGACCTTCGCCGAGTTCGCGAGCAAGGTCGACGCGGCCAAGCCCGCGATCAACGGCGCCTTCCTGGTCGGCCATTCGCTCCTGCGCTTCGATGCGATGAACCTCGATGTCGGGCGCGAAGCCACGCCGGTCGAGATCAAGGCGATGCGCGAGCAGCTCGACCTCGCCCTGGAGCAGGGCGCCATCGGCATGTCGAGTGGCCTCTTCTACCCGCCGGCGATGGCTGCCACGACCGACGAGGTGGCCGAGGTCGCCAAGCCGCTCGGCAAGTGGGGCGCCGTCTACACCGCCCATATGCGCGACGAGAGCGAGGACATCCTCGGGTCGATGAATGAAACTTTCGAGATCGGCCGCCGCGCCGGCGCCTCGATCGTCGTGTCGCACCACAAATGCGCCGGCCGCGCCAATTTCGGCCGCATGAGCGAGACACTGCCGAAATTCACCGACGCCATGAAGCAGCAGGAGATCGCCTTCGACGTCTATCCCTATGTCGCGGGCTCGACCATCCTGCGCAAGGACATGCTCTGGCGCTGCGACAAGGTCCTGATCAGCTGGTCTGATTCGGTGCCGGGCGTGAGCGGTCGCGACCTCACGGACATCGCGGCGGAGATGGGCTGCTCGATCGACGAGGCCTGCGATCGCCTGCAGCCGGCCGGTGCGATCTATTTCATGATGGACGAGAAGGACGTGCAGAGCGCCATGAGCCATGCCGGCTCGATGATCGGCTCGGACGGGATCCCGTTCGACACGCACCCGCATCCCCGCCTGTGGGGGACGTTCCCGCGCGTGCTCGGCCACTATTCGCGCGACCTCAAGCTCTTCCCGCTCGAGGACGCGGTGCGGCGCATGACGTCTTACTCGGCGAAGCGTTTTCGCCTGAGCGAGCGCGGCGAGATCAAGGCCGGTTTCTACGCCGACATCTGCATCTTCGATCCGGCGACGGTGATCGACACCGCGACCTTCGATACGCCGATGACGCCGGCGAAGGGCATCGACACGGTATTGTGCAACGGCGCGGTCGCGTGGCGCGACGGCAAGCCCGGCGGCGGCCGCTCCGGCCGCGTGCTCAGGCGCGGAGCGATGTGAAGCTGGGGCGCGCCCCCAGCAATCAGTCAGCGCCTTCGTCGCGCCGCGTGCGCTCCATGCGTTCGTGGCGCTCCTGCGCCTCGACCGACAGGGTGGCGATGGG
>CANIRG010000559.1 GCA_947469635.1 Rhodospirillales bacterium
AGCTACACCGTGAACGCCATCCTGACCGGCGACCGCCAGGTGATGCTGGCGGTGACGCTGCTGGTCGGCACCATCTATGCCGCCGTCAACATCCTGGTCGACGTGGTGCACGGCCTGCTCGATCCGCGACTGATGGAGCAGGGGTGAGCGCGGTCCTGCGCAAGCTGTCGCGCGACCTGCCGGCGATGCTGGGACTTGGCATCGTGCTGTTCGTGCTGGTGATCGCGCTGTTCGGACCGCTGATCGCGCCCTATCCCGAGGACGCGGCGGCGGCCCATCTGATGCGCCGGCTCAAGCCGCCCAGCGCCGCCTATCCGTTCGGCACCGACAATCTCGGCCGCGATATCTTCTCCCGCGTCATCCTGGGGGCGCGCGGCGCCATGACCATCGCCCTCACCGTGGTGATGACGGCCATGCTGATCGGCGTGCCGCTCGGCCTGCTGGCGGGCTATCGCGGCGGCTGGCTGTCGGAAGGCATCATGCGCGTCACCGACGTGGTGCTCGCCATCCCGCAGCTCGTGCTGGCGTTGGCGCTGGCGCAGCTCATGTCGCCGTCGCTCGAAAGCGCGATGCTGGCGCTCTCGCTCACCTACTGGCCGTTCTTCACCCGCATCGTCTATGCCGAAACGCGGCGGCTCTCGTCCTCGCTGTTCATCGACGCGCTGCGCGGCGTCGGCGCCGGCACGGCGCGCATCGTCTTCCTGCACATCCTGCCCAACGCGCTGTCGCCGGTGATCGTGCGCGCCACCATTGGGCTGGGCTTCACCATCCTGGTCGCGGCCGTCCTGGGCTTCCTCGGCATGGGTGCCACGCCGCCCGCGCCCGACTGGGGCCTGGCCATTGCCGAGAGCCGTACCTACCTGCCGCGCGCCTGGTGGTATGCGACGTTCCCCGGCCTCGCCATCCTGATCACGGTGATGGGCTTCAACCTGCTGGGCGACGGCCTGCGCGACATTGCCGATCCGCGTATCCGGCGGTCGCGATGATTCCTGCCCTGGATGTCCGCGGGCTGAAAGTGTCGATCCGCACCGACGAGGGCATCGCGCGCGTGCTCGACGATGTCGGCGTGACGCTGGAGCGCGGCCGCATCCTGGGCGTGGTGGGCGAATCGGGTTGCGGCAAGTCGACCCTGATCCGCGCCATCATGGGCATCCTGCCGCGCGGCGCCAGCGTCGATGCCGGCGAGATCTGGTTCGAGGGCGAGAACCTGCTGGTCTTCTCCGAGGAGGAGCTGAACACCACCGTGCGCTCGAGCCGCATCGGCTTCATCCCGCAGGATCCGTTCCTCGCCCTCAATCCGGTGTTCAAGGTCGGGACGCAGCTGCTCGAGATCATGCGCGGGCACGCGCCCGCCGACGGCACGCGCGGCAAGGAGCGTCGCAAGCGTCACGTCGGGCGGCTGGTGAGCCTGCTCAAGCGCATGCAGGTGCCGGATCCCGAGACGGCGCTGGAGCGCTACCCGCACCAGTTCTCCGGCGGCCAGCGGCAGCGCCTGCTGATCGCGGCGGCGCTCGCCTGCGCCCCCGGCCTGGTGATCGCCGATGAACCCACGACCGCGCTCGACGTCACGACCCAGCACGAGATCCTCTTGCTGCTGCGCGAGCTGGTGGCCGAGTTCGGCATCTCGCTGCTTTTCGTCACCCACGACTTCGGGGTGGTGGCCGAGCTCTGCGACGATCTCTGCGTCATCTACGCCGGCCAGACGGTCGAGGCGGGCACCGTGCGGTCGATCCTCGCCGAACCCGCGCATCCCTACACGCGCGCGCTGCTCGCCTGCCATCCGGATCGGGCAACGTCGTTCGTCGGCATTCCCGGCCTCGTGCCGTCGCCACTGGCGCGCCCTTCAGGCTGCCTGTTCGCGCCGCGCTGTGGCGACGTCCAGCCGGTCTGCCTCGGCGCCCGGCCGGCGCAGGGGCGTGCGCTCTCCGGCGCTGCCGTCCGCTGCGTGCAATACGCATGACGAGCACGGCTCCCATCCTGGAGGTGCGCAACCTGTCGGTGCTGCTGGGCGGCCGGCGCGGCTTCCTGCGCAAGACCGTGCTGCCGGTGCAGGCTGTGAAAGAGGTCAGCCTCGATTTGCACGAGGGCGAGATCCTGGCGCTGGTGGGCGAGTCGGGCAGCGGCAAGACCACGCTCGGCCGCACCATCCTCGGCCTGCAACGCGAGAGCGCGGGCGAGATCCGGCTCGACGGCGTGCGCGTCGACGGCCAGGCGCCGGAAGCGGCGCGCCGCGCGCGCCGCGCGATCCAGTACGTGCATCAGGACGCGGGCGCCGCGCTCGATCCGTGGTGGAGCATCGGCCGCACGCTGGCCGAAGGCCTGCTGATCCACGGGCTCAAGGACAAGGCCGAGCGCATGCGTCGCGTGGTCGAGATGCTGTCGGCGGTCGGCCTCGATCCTGTCTCGGCGCGCCGCTATCCGCATGAATTCTCCGGCGGCCAGCTTCGCCGTGTGGCGCTCGCGCGTATCCTGCTGCTCCAGCCGCGCGTGCTGATCCTCGACGAGCCTACGTCGGGCCTCGACATGTCGGTGCGAGCGACCGTGCTCAATCTACTGCTGGAATTGCGGAAACAATTCTCCCTGACCTATCTGTTCATTTCCCACGACCTCTCTGTCGTCGAGCGACTTTCCGACCGGGTGGCGATCATGCATCTCGGACGCATCGTCGAGATGGGGACCTCGAAGACTGTGTTCGCCGCGCCGACACATTCCTACACGCGCACGCTGCTGGCGGCGGCGCCGCGTCTCGACGGGCCGCGCGTGGCATCGGTCGAGCAGACTGCCTTGTTGCGGGCAAGACAGCGCGCCTGATCTCGGCGTCGCGATACGCCTTTGCTCGAAAACACTGACGTGCCGCCCATGGCATGGGAGTTGCTGCTTTGCAGCAATAGCAATTCACATGGGTGAGAGATGGAAATCGGCGTCTTCATTCCCATCGGCAACAACGGCTGGCTGATCTCGTCGACCTCGCCGCAATACACACCGAGCTTCGATCTCAATCGCGAGGTCGTGCAGCGGGCCGAGCGCTACGGCTTCGACTTCGCCATGTCGATGATCAAGCTGCGCGGCTTCGGCGGCAAGTCGCGGCACTGGGATGACAATCTCGAATCCTTCACGCTGATGGCCGGCCTCGCGGCGGTGACGTCGCGCATCGAGCTCTATGCCACGGTGGCGGTGCTCACCCTGCCGCCGGCGATCACCGCGCGCATGGCCATGACCATCGATTCGATCTCGCACGGCCGCTTCGGCGTGAACCTGGTCACCGGCTGGCAGAAGGCCGAGTACGACCAGATGGGCCTGTGGCCCGGCGAGGAGCACTTCAAGTATCGCTACGACATGGTCAC
>CANIRG010000560.1 GCA_947469635.1 Rhodospirillales bacterium
AGCCACGGCTTCCAGGCCAAGGTCTCGGGCAAGCTGGGGCCCATCGCCAAGGTCGGCCCTTCCAACGAAGGCCCGACGCGCATCTCGCGGGCGGCCTATGCCGGCATGTTCGGCCCGACCACGGGCGACAAGGTGCGGCTGGCCGACACCGATCTCTTCATCGAGGTCGAGAAGGACCACACGACCTATGGCGAGGAGGTGAAGTTCGGCGGCGGCAAGGTGATCCGCGACGGCATGGGCCAGAGCCAGCGCACGCGCGCCCAGGGTGCCGTCGACACGGTCATCACCAATGCGCTGATCCTCGACCATTGGGGGATCGTGAAGGCCGACATCGGCCTCAAGGGCGGCGTGATCGTGGCCATCGGCAAGGCGGGCAATCCCGACATCCAGTCCGGCGTCGACATCGTCATCGGTCCCGGCACCGAGGCGATCGCGGCCGAGGGCAAGATCATCACGGCCGGCGGCATCGACTGCCACATCCACTTCATCGCCCCGCAGCAGATCGACGATGCGCTCTACAGCGGCGTCACCACCATGATGGGCGGCGGCACCGGCCCCGCCCACGGCACGCTCGCGACGACGGTGACGCCCGGGCCCTGGCACATGGGTCGCATGCTGCAGGCGGCCGAAGGCCTGCCGATGAACCTCGGCTTCTTCGGCAAGGGCAACACCAGCAAGCCCGCCGGCATCAAGGAGCAGGTCGAGGGCGGCGCCTGCGGCCTCAAGCTCCATGAGGACTGGGGCACGACACCAGCCGCCATCGACAATTGCCTCACCGTCGCCGACCGCATGGACGTGCAGGTGGCGATCCATACCGACACGCTGAACGAATCGGGCTTCGTCGAGACGACGCGCGCCGCCTTCAAGGGCCGCGCCATCGCCACCTTCCATACCGAAGGCGCGGGCGGCGGCCATGCGCCCGACATCATCCGCCTGTGCGGCGAGAAGAACGTGCTGCCCTCGTCGACCAACCCGACGATGCCCTACACGATCAACACCGTGGACGAGCATCTCGACATGCTGATGGTCTGCCACCATCTCGATGCGCGCATCCCCGAGGATGTGGCTTTCGCCGAAAGCCGCATCCGCAAGGAGACGATCGCAGCCGAGGACATCCTGCACGACATGGGCGCCTTCTCGATGATGTCGTCCGACAGCCAGGCGATGGGCCGCGTCGGCGAGGTGGTGATCCGGACCTGGCAGACTGCGGACAAGATGAAGAAGCAGCGCGGACGCCTGAAGGAGGAGCAAGGCGACAACGACAATGTCCGCGCCAAGCGCTACATCGCCAAGTACACGATCAACCCCGCCATCACGCACGGCATCTCGCGCCATGTCGGCTCGGTCGAGGTCGGCAAGCGCGCCGATCTGGTGATGTGGACGCCGGCCTTCTTCGGCGCCAAGCCCGACATGGTGCTGATCGGCGGCACCATCGTGGCCGCGCCCATGGGCGATCCCAACGCCTCGATCCCGACGCCGCAGCCGGTGCACTACCGGCCGATGTTCGGCGCCTTCGGCCGCAGCCTGGTCGTGAGCCCGGCGCTGTTCGTGTCGCAGGCGGCCATCGCCAAGGGCGTGGCAAAGAAGTGGGGCATCACCCGCCCGATGCTGGCGGTGAAGGGCACGCGCAAGATCGGCAAGAAGGACATGGTGCACAATTCGCTCTGCCCCAAGATCGAGGTCGATTCGGAAACCTACGAGGTCCGCGCCAACGGCGAGCTTCTGACCTGCGAACCCGCGCTGTCGCTGCCGATGGCGCAAAGGTATTTCCTGTTTTGATGACCTACCCTCCGTCATCCCGACCGAAGCGCCGTAGGCGCGTAGCGGAGGGACCTCGTCATTCCTGCCGGCAAAGAGGAGGCCCCTCGGCTTCGCTTCGCTTCGCTCGGGGTGACGGGTCGTGAAACGCGCAATCGAAGTCTCCCGCGCCGGCCGCTGGTCCGCCGCGGAGCGCGTCGACAGCGTCACGTTGCTGTTCGACGACCGCTATCGTCGCCGCCTGCGCATGCTGGGCGACGGTGGGCTCGACTTCCTGCTCGACCTGATCGAGCCGGTGGTGCTGCACACGGGCGACGGGCTCAAGCTGGAGGACGGTGGCTACGTCGAGGTGAAGGCGGCGGAGGAAGACCTGGTCGAGGTGCGCGGGCGCGATGCCGCGTCCTTCGCGCGGCTCGCCTGGCATCTGGGCAATCGCCACCTGCCGGCCGAGATCGACGCTGACCGCATCCTGATCCGCGACGATCATGTCATCATCGACATGCTGAAGGGTCTGGGTGCCGAGGTGCGCAAGGTGCGCGCGCCATTCGATCCCGAGGGCGGCGCCTACGGCCAGCACAATCACGATCTCGATCATCGCCACGGGCCGTTGCATGCCGAGCGACATGGTTGAGCCCGTCGTCGATCCGCTCTATCGCCTGCTGGCCTGGCTCTCGCCCGCCTATCCAATCGGTGCGTTCAGCTACAGTCACGGCGTCGAGACAGCGGTCGAGGAGGGCTTCATCAAGGATCGCGCCTCGCTGATCGCCTGGCTCGATTCGGTCCTGCGCGACGGCACCGGCCGCGTCGATGGTGCGTTGTTCGCCGTGGCTTGGCGTGCGGCGGCGGTGCAGGACTGGCCGACCTTCGACGAGATTGCCGAACGAGCTGCAGCCTGGCGCGGCACCTCGGAGATGGCGCTGGAATCGCGCCAGCAGGGCGGCTCGTTCCTGTCGATCACCCGCAATGCCTGGCCTCATGCCGACCTCGATGCGACCCACAGGCGGCTGGGCGGCGAGATCGCCTTGCCCGTTGCCGTGGCTCTGGCGGCTTCGGTCCACGGCGTCGCCCTCGAGCAGGCGCTCGTGGGCTACCTCCATGGCTTCACCGCCAACCTGATCTCGGCGGCAGTGCGTACTGTGCCGCTCGGCCAGAGCGACGGCCAGCTCGCCTTGGCGGCGCTCGAACCCGCCGTGCGACGCGCCGTCGATGCGGCCCTGGCGACCGACGATCTCGACGAGGTGGGCACGGCGACACCGCTGCTCGACTGGTGCTCGCTGCGTCACGAGACGCAATACACCAGGCTGTTCCGCTCATGACCGAGCTGGCGGCGCTCCTGACTCTAGTTCTGCTGGCCATCTCCGGGGCGCATGCCTATTGGGGTACAGGCGGGATCTGGCCGTCGAAGACGGCAGCCGATCTCGCACGTACCGTGATCGGTGATGGCCGCACCCGCATGCCGCCGCCGTGGTCGTGCTTCGCCGTCGCCACCGCGCTGGCTGTCGTGGCGGCCCTGCCCTGGGTGATCCTGGCCTGGCCGCGCAGTG
>CANIRG010000561.1 GCA_947469635.1 Rhodospirillales bacterium
CGGCCTCCTCCCGCCCTCAGGTGCCGGGGCGGGTCGGCGCTTCCCAGCCTTTACGCCGGAACGGGTTGGTCGGGAAAGTGCCGAGCAGCTTCAGCTCGCTCTTCTGGGAGAAGAACTCCAGCTCCTCGAGGGCGAGTTGCAGGCCGCGCTGCTCGGGATGGCCTTCGACCTCGGCATAGAACTGCGCCTGCTCGAAATGCGCGCCGGAGAGGTAGCTTTCCAGCTTCACGATATTGACGCCGTTGGTGGCGAAGCCGCCCAGCGCCTTGTAGAGCGCAGCCGGCACGCTCTTCACCCGGAACAGGAAGGCGGTCATGCAGGGCTCCTTGCGCCAGTCGGGCTCGGCGGCCTCGCGCGAGAACACCAGCATGCGGGTGGTATTGTGGTCGGCGTCCTCGATATTCTTCGCCAGCACCTTCAGCCCGTAGAGGCGGGCCGCCAGCGACGAGGCGATGGCGCCGACGCTCGCATCGCCGATCTCGGCGATCTCGCGCGCCGCGCCCGCCGTGTCGCCATGGACCACCGGCTGGATATGGTGCTCCTTCAGGAAGTTGCGGCATTGCGCCAGCGCCTGGACGTGGCTCTTGGCCGACTTGATCGCCTTCAGCGGCGTGCCGGGCAGGGCCACCAGGCAGTGCTCGACCCGCTGGAAATGCTCGGCCACGATCTTGAGCCTGGTGTGCGGCAGCAGGCTGTGCAGGTCGGCGACCCGGCCGGCGATCGAGTTCTCGACCGGAATCATGGCGAGCCGCGCCCGGCCGGCCTGGACCGTGGCCATCGCCGTCTCGAAGGTCGGGAAACCGACGGTGGTCATGTCGGGGAAGGCCGCCCGGCAGGCCATGTCGGAATTGGCCCCCGGCTCGCCCTGGAAGGCGATCGTATTGCTCGCCTTGGTGTTCGCCTTGGCCTTGCCGGCCTGCGCTTTCGCCATCTTCACCCACTCCCCCGACCGCCCGGCAAAACGCGAAAAACCTCGCTAAATCCGGGACTTGCGACTTTCCGCCGCGCAAGCCTAGCGCGCGGGATCGGATACTACTGAGGGCTTGGGGGGCGTGCTACAGCAACGTCCGTATTTCTGCCGCTGCGGGTTCCGATATGGCCAATTTCAATACGGTTGCAGGCTGCGTTCTGGCCTCGGCTCTCTTCGCGATGGTGCTCGGCAAGGTGTCGAATGCCCTTGTCCATCCACACAAGCTCGACAAGCCGGCGATCGCGGTGACCGATGCGGTGCCCGAGACGGCTGCCGCCGCGGCGCCCGCCGAGCTGGCACCGATCGAGCCGAAGCTCGCCGGCGCCAACGCCGAGGCCGGCAAGGCGGTCTTCATGAAGCAGTGCTTCACCTGCCATACCACCGACAAGGGCGGCGCCAACAAGATCGGCCCCAACCTGTGGGCCGTGGTCGGCCGCAAGAAGGCGAGCCACGCGGGCTTCAGCTACTCCTCCGGCCTGCAGGCCAAGGGCGGCGACTGGGGTGTCGAGGACATCAACCACATGGTTGTCAAGCCGACGGCCTTCGTGAAGGGCACCAAGATGGCGTTCGCCGGGCTCCCCAAGGAGCAGGAGCGCGCCGACGTGATCGCCTACCTGAAGACGCTCGGACCGTAAGCCGAGCCGACGCAATGGCCGGGCCGGTTCCCGTCGAGCTGGTCTCGCTGGCCAACGCTCTCGCCGATGCCGCGCGGCCTATCGTGTCGCGGTACTTCCGTACCCCTGTCGCGATCGACGACAAGGACGACCGCAGCCCCGTCACCATCGCCGATCGCGAGGCCGAGACGGCGATGCGCGAGCTGCTCACCAAGCATGTGCCCGAGCACGGCGTGTTTGGCGAGGAGCATGGCGCGATCCGCACCGATGCCGACTACGTCTGGGTCCTCGATCCGATCGACGGCACCAAGGCCTTCATCACCGGCCTGCCCATCTTCGGCACGCTGATCGCGCTCCTGCATCGCGGCGTGCCGGTGCTGGGCATCATCGACCAGCCGATCATGGGCGAGCGCTGGCTGGGCGTATCGGGCGAGCGCTCGACCTTCAATGGCAAGCCCATCGCGGTGCGTGCCTGCGCGTCGCTGGCCGACACCTACATGTATTCGACGGCGCCGATCATGTTCCCGGGCGACCTGGAACAGCGCCATCAGGCGCTGGCGGTGAAGACGAAGCTCTTCCGCTGGGGCGGCGATTGCTACGTCTACGGCCTGCTGGCGTCGGGCCATGTCGACCTGGTGGTCGAGAACTCGCTGAAGCTCTACGACTTCGCCGCCCTCGTGCCGGTGGTCAAGGGCGCCGGCGGGCTGATCACCGACTGGCAGGGCAAGGAGCTCGACATGCACTCCGACGGCTCGGTGCTGGCGGCGGGCGATCCCGCGGTCCTGCGCGCCGCCATGGACGCGCTGGCCGTCTAGGCACCGATCCACTTCTCGCGATCGATATCGAGCCAGATCACGTCCATCCCCCTGTAGACGACATTGCGACGATAGGTCAGGCCGAGGCGCCGCATCACTGCCTGCGACGGCCTGTTGTCGGAGTGGGTGATGGCGAAGATCAGCTCCAGCCCCAGCTCACGAAAGCCATAGTCGAGCGCGGCGCGTGCGGTCTCGGTGGCGTAGCCCTTGCCCCAGGCATCGGGATGCAGCGCCCACAACACCTCGGTCGCGTCGAACTCGGGCACGAAGTTGAGGCCGCCATGGCCGATCAGCCGGTCCTCCAGGAACAGGCCCCAGGGCGCATAGCGGCGTTCCTGCCAGGACCGGGCAAAGCGCTCGATCGTGGCCTTTGCCGCGTCGACGGGGTCGCCGGCCGCCGGCAGCAGCCATTTCGCCACATCGGGATGATAGCGCATGGCCGCATAGGCCGGCGCGTCGGCCGCCACGAGCGGGCGGAGGGTGAGCTGTCCGATTTTGAGCGTGGTCATCTTTACACAACTTTACACGGCCGAGAGGAATGCGAAACCGCCTGGGTCCATATCACCGTCACGAGGACTGTTCCTCACAACGGAGATCGACAAATGGCAAACGACATCAAAACGACCGGCCCCCGCCGCAAGAGCCTCGTCACGATGATGGCCGCCCTCCTGGCGGGCAGCCTCGCGGCAACCGCAGGCAGCTACGCCTACGCCAAGACCGACGGCGCCAACTTCGACCCGGCAAAGTTCCAGCAGCGCATCGAGAAGCGCGTGGACCGGGCGCTGAAGGGCACCGACGCCACGGCCGAGCAGAAGAAGAAGGTCGCCGAGATCATGGGCGCCACCTTCAAGGACATGAAGCCGCTGCGCGACAAGGGCGTCGAGAACCGCAA
>CANIRG010000562.1 GCA_947469635.1 Rhodospirillales bacterium
ATCCCCGAGACAACAGCCCAATCCTTCCCCCAATTGTTCGTTCGAATGCTTACAATATCCTTTCGACCTTGCAGCCATTCCCAGGTGCCGTCGGCGCTGCCGTCGTCGATCACGATCACCTCGACCGCACAATCCGTCGACAGGCAGGAGTCGACCGCCTTCGGTAGCGCCCAGAGCCGGTTGAAGGTCGGAATGACGATCGAGATATCGATCATGAGCGCAGCCAAGCACGAGCGCCCGGGCCGGGCCGCCTGACGACTGCAATCCCTCGATTGAGCAACATCAGGCGCGCTTCATCCTTGTCATCGCGCTCTTCTTGTCGAGCCAGGTCACGACCTTCGGGAAGAAGAACTTGTTCATCAACAGGTACACGAGGAAGAACATGAACATCGCGCCCAGGATCTTGGGTAGCGACACTTCCACGCCGTCGCGTGACATGTTGAACGCAAGGCCCATCACGATTCCTTCACGCATCACCAGCGGCAGCTTGAAGTTCATGACGAGGCGGACGAGGCCCGCGAGCATCAGGCCGATGAGCCCCATGCCGAGCAGCATCCCCGGAAAGCCGAGGTCGGCGTAGTTCTCGCCCATGTAGCCGACGCTGATCGATGTACCCGCGCGGATTTCTTCAGCCAGGAAGCGACGCGTGAGGCGCATGTAAACATCGGAATCCACCAGGGGGGGCTTTCCCGGGAACAGGAAGCGGGGCATCAGCACGTGCCCGACGCCTTCCGACCACTGACGCATCGGAATGATTTCGGGCGCCAGATCCTGCACGTCGATCACCGACGCGAAGATATCCGTATAGGCCAGCCGCCGGAGCAACATGTAGGCGCTGTCGCCAACGCTCATGCTGCCGCTCGAGAGCGCCTTGCCGCCCAGATACGCCATGCGCTCGGAAAGGCCCGTCTTGATCTCCTGCGATTCTTCCGACCCAGCGGCAAAGTGCCGATAATCGCCTTTGACGGACGTCCAGAAGAGGGCAAGCGAAATGAGAGCGCCAGCCGCGATGAAAGTCGCAGCCGTGGCCGATCCCGACATCCTGACGCGCGCGGCGATGGCCGCCACCCCGAGGAAGATGAACACGCCGCGAAAATCGGAAAGGAATCCGGTGAAGCCGATGCCGATCTCGAACAGGATTGCACCGAGCAGGAACTTGGTTCCCCGGCCTGTCGACATGACATAGACGAAGAGCATGAACAGGCCGACGATCTTCACCAGACCTACGGCGCCGAAAGGCTGACCGAGGGCGGGGACCACCCTTCCGGCAAGGTCGGCGATCACCGAAATCACAAGCGTGCCGATATAGAAGCTAAGGAGGTGGCGAACGTCCCAGTGATAGTAAGCCGTCCGCTGTGCCTGGGTTGGTGTCTTGAGATTCCAGAGCACGAGACGAAATGCCAAAGCCATGACGACCAGGGACGACAGCATGTACCAATAGGCGCGAGCGACGTTGGGACCGCTAAAGCTCGTCACCATCGACTCGCCATCGACCAGCGTCTGCAGCGCCCGGGCGAAGATCTGGACCCACTGCCAGAGAAAGAGATACGACACCGCCGCCGGCATGCTGGGTGTTCCGACGATACGCAGGATCACCCAAGGTACTGCCGCGCCCCCGGCCCATGCCAAAGGATCCGGCGTAAACGGGGCAATGACGACGCACAGCACAAGGAAATACAGGAAGAACTGGCGGAGGAGCGCGAAATCCAGCGGCGGCGGCAGCCGTTGGGCTCGGTATATGGCTGTGCTGCTCATGGAGACCTGAAAAATTGCACCGTTCCGCTCGCGCGCCTACTCTACCAAAAGCCTGCCGCGAAGACTATTCGCACCTTGGATGATGCCTTCGGCTGAGCGCGCGGGCGAATACACCTCCATGCGGTCGGCCAGGCTTTGACGACAGGCTTGGACCTCGAAGCCGAGCACGGCCTCGATCGCCGACGCCAATGCCGGCACGTCGCCGCAGGGGAATGTCGCCCCCGTCGCGCCGGGGACGATAAGATCCGGCCCACAGCCAACCCTGTCGGAGACGATCGCAGGCACGCCACACGCCATGGCCTCATTGACCGTCAGCCCCCAGCTCTCAGCCTGCGAGGGCAAGACGACCACTTCGGCCGATGCATAGACTGCGGGCATCTTGCTCTGGTTGACGAAGCCGTGGAAATGGGCGGGAACGCCAGCCGCTCTCGCGGCATGCTCAAGCGGCTCTGCCAGCGATCCCGAGCCGGCAAACGCTGCTTCGACGGACATGCCCTTGCCTCGCAAATTGGCTGCGGCGTGCACTAGGTCGAGAGGGTGCTTGATTTCCATCAACTTTCCGACGAACAACAGTCGCCTGCCGCCCGGACGACCGGCCTCCTCGCCGCCGGCACGCTCCCGCTCCGCCTCGCTGCCAGCTCTGAAAGCATCGTTATCGACGCAATGCGGCGAGAAGAAGAGCCGGTTTGCCGGAACGCCATAGTGCCGCAGGTATTCGCGGTTCCATTGGCCGACATAGAGGAAACCGTCGAAACGGCGCAGCAGGCTGGGAAAGATCGCAGCCTTGGCAAATCGCAGAAGGGCACTGCGGCGGCCCTTCAGATGCGAATCGCCACGGCAGAGGACGGGCACGCCCGCCCGCCTACAGGCCCACACCGCCTGCCAGTAGGACAGCAATGCCCAGCCCGGGACCACGAAGGCGTCGAACCCGCCGGTGGCGATTTCATCGGCAATCTCGGGCGTGTCGCAGCCGCGAAATGTATCGGTCGACTTCCGCCGCGCCACATTCGTCAGGAACTGGCTGCGGTAGCCGGAGAGCAGATCGATATCCCATTCGAAGGCGGTACCGAAGCCGGCGGCGGCCTGTCCCTCCGCCGTCTGGCGATGGGCGAAATAGACCGTCAGGTCACAGCGCTTGGCGAGCTCGCGAAAGATCGGCGTGTAATATTGGATGGGGTGGCTGACGAGAAAGCCGATGCGCAACGTCATGTGCGGCCTCTCCCGCCTTGGCGCGCGCAGGCGAGATCGAGCGCTTCGGCGAGCGCCCGCGCCGACTGGCGGGCCGAATAGGTCTCGAAGCCTGTCCGGTCGACGGCATCGGCATTGTAGCTCGTGTCCTCGATCAACGTCTTGAGCTCGGCGGCGACGTTCGCGGCACTGGGCATCTCCGTCTCCGTGAGCGTCATCACCTGGCCTGCCCGCGCCTGCCGGATCATGCCCACGGCCGTGCTCTCGGCATGCAGCATCGCGAAGACGGGACGCCGCGACAGCATCGCCTGGAAGACCTTGGACGGCGTGTAGTGCC
>CANIRG010000563.1 GCA_947469635.1 Rhodospirillales bacterium
CTGATGCGCAAGGTCGGCGCCGAAGGCCGGTCGCGCGGCGGCGGCGGGGTCAGCTCCTCCCGCGGCGTCGCCTTGGCGAGCAGCATGTTGGGCTGGATCTCGTAGCCGCCGTTGGCGATGCGGGCGGTCATGATGGCGAGCTGCAGCGGCGTGCAGGTCATGTAGCCCTGGCCGATGCCCAGATTGAAGGTGTCGCCCTGCTGCCAGGGCTTGGCGTATTTTTCCTGCTTCCACTGCCGCGACGGCTGGTTGCCGGGCGCCTCGCCGGGCAGGCCGAGCTCGCTCTGCTTGCCGAATCCCAGCCGACCCGCCATCTCGCTGATGCGGTCGATGCCGGCGCGTCGGGCACATTCGTAGAAGAAGCAGTCGCAGGATTGCGAGATCGCCTCGACGACGTTCAGCGAGCCGTGGCCGTTCTTCAGCCAGCAGTGGAACTTGATGTCGCCGAGGTTGAGATAGCCGATGCAGGGCAGGCGCGTGCCTGAATCGATCGCCTTGGATTCGAGCGCCGCCAGCGCCGTCACCATCTTGTAGGTCGAGCCCGGCGGATAGGTGCCGGCGATCGCCTTGTTGTTGAGCGGGCGCTCCGGGCTCTCCAGCAGCTCGCGCCACTCGGTCTGGTTGATGCCGCGGGCGAAGATGTTGGGATCGAAGCCCGGCGTCGAGGCCATCACCAGCACGTCGCCGGTGATCACGTCGAGCACGACCACCGAGCCGCTCTGGTGCTCCTTCAGCCGCTCGGCGGCGAAGCGCTGCAGGTCGAGATCGATGGTGAGGAGCGTGTTGGAGCCCGGCCGGCCCTCGGCGCGGTCGAGCTCGCGCACGACGCGGCCAACGGCATTGACCTCGACCTGGACGGCGCCGGCGCGCCCGCGCAGATCGTCCTCGAGGGAGCGCTCCACGCCCTTCTTGCCGAAACGGATGGTGGCAAGCTGCAGCAACGGATCGTCGCGGCCGTTGAGATCCTCGTCCGAGACGCGGCCGGTGTAGCCGATGATGTGGCTCATCAGCTCGCCTTCGGGATAGTCACGCGTCTGGCCGAGATCGATGAACACGCCGGGCAGGTCGGGCGCGTTGAACTCCAGCCGCGCCACCTCTTCCCAGCCCAGGTTCTCGCGCACCACGATCGGCTGGGTGTTGCGGCTGCGCCGGAGCTCACGCAGCAGGCGAGTACGCTCGGCCTCGCCGAGATTGAAGATCTGGTCGAGACGGTCGACGAGCACCTCGGCGGCGCGACCTCGGTCGGAACTCACCATGGCGCGGAAGTTGTTGCGGTTGACGGCGAGCGGCTGGCCGGTGCGGTCGAAGATCAGGCCGCGCGACGGGGGCAGCAGCCGAAGGTTGATGCGGTTTTCCTCGGCCAACGTCGAGAAGCGCTGGCGATCGAGCACCTGGAGCTCGTACAGGCGGCCCGCGAGCGCCGACAGCAGCACGGCCTGGGCGCCGCCCAGCAGCAGCGTACGGCGCGAGAACAGGCCGGAGCGCTCACCGTCGACCTTGCGGAACCGCATCATATCGTTGTTTCCCCTGGCCGCGCCGTGCCGCGCGAGGGTTCGGGCACGTTCAGCGGATCGCGCGGGCGAACACGGGCAAGCAGCGGCGCGAGCAGCGGATAGAGCACGATCACCACCGCGTACTGCATCATCGCCGCCATCGGATCGATGAGCAGCCAGGTCCACAGCGACGTCAGAGCCCACACCAGCACCACGAAGGTCCAGCAGAGCAGGCAGAAGCCGACCCACTGGAACAGGAACGGCACGCCGACCAGGTAACGGCGGTTGGCCATCACGGCGGCGCGGATCAGCACGAAGCCGAGGCCGCTCACGCCGACCGGCGCGCCCGGCCCGCCCAGCAGCAGGTCGAGCAGCACGCCCATGGCCAGCAGCAGCGGGCCCGGCAGACGTTCGGGCGTCGCCAGGCTGAACTGGAAGACGACCAGGACCGGCAACAGCGGCAGCGCATCGGACAGATAGGGCGCGCGCAGCGGCGCCAGGGTCAGCAGGACGAAGAACAGGAGCAGCGTACCCGGCAGGACCAGGCGGCCCAACTGGTCGAGAGCCGCGAGCAGGCCGTCGGCCCGCACCTCAGCGGCTCCGCTGGCCGGCCGACTGGCCGACGGGTGTCGGCGGTGCGGGCGGCCCGCTGACCAGCCCGGTGACGCCGTAATCGACGACGCGAACGAACTCGAGGCGGGAGAAATCGGCGAACGGCCGCACGCGGACGTGGCCCTCGCCGGTCTGCACCACCTCGCCGACGGGAATGCCGACCGGGAAGGACCCGCCGTGGCCGGAGGTCACGATGCGGTCGCCGCGCTGTACGCCGGCCACACCCTGCAGCAGGGTGAGGCGAAGCTGGGAAGAGTTGTCGCCGACCAGGATGGCGCGCTCGCGCGTGCGCTCGACGAGCACCGGCAGGCGCGAGTTCACGTCGGTGACGAACAGCACGCGGGCCGAGTTCTCGCCCACCTCGGCGACGCGGCCGGCAAGCCCCTCGCTGGTGACGACGGCCTGGCCGGACGAGACGCCGCCCTTGCGCCCGACGTTGAGCAGGGCGCCGCGCACATAGGCGCTGACGCTGTCACCCACGATGCGGGCGGTGATGAAGGAGGCCTCCGGGCCTTCGCGGAACTGCGACAGGTCGCGCAGCCTGTTGTTCTCGTTCTCCAGCCGGCGCGCCGCGGTCTGCCACGACAGCAGACGGGCGTTCTCCTCGCGCAGACGGGCGTTCTCCTCGCGCAGCGAGGCGAATTCCTTGAGATCGGCGATGGTGCGATTGGCAGCCGCGACCGGCCGGGCGATCGCTTCCAGGGCGGGGCTTGCCATGTCGAGCGCCAGCACACGCGCCTGCTCGACCAGAACGGTATCGGCCTTGCCGATCAGCATGGCGCCGAAGGCGGCAATCACCAGCAGGCCCAGCGCAAAGCGCTGAACCTCCGTGCGAACCTGGCCGGCAGCTACCTCAAAGTCGTCCCGAATAGCCATTTCCTGCCCATTGTACCCCAAGCAGGCTGCAAACGCGGCGATATTAGTATGTCATTAGTACATTGAGGACAGAACGCCGCGCAGGCGGTCGATATTCTCCACCGCATGGCCCGTTCCCAGGGCGACGCAGAGCAGCGGGTCCTCGGCCACCGAAACAGGCAGGCCCGTCGACTGGCGCAGCACGGTATCCATGTTGGTCAGCATGGCGCCACCACCGGTCAGCACGATGCCCTTGTCGACGATATCGGCGGCCAGTTCCGGCGCCGTGTTCTCCAAGGCCACCTTGACCGCCTC
>CANIRG010000564.1 GCA_947469635.1 Rhodospirillales bacterium
AACGCGCCGCTGGCGGGGGCCGCTCTCCGGTCGGGCTACGCCCTCCCTTCGACCGGCCCCCGCCAGCGCTTTCTCATCCTGATTGACGCTGGGTTCTCACCTTGATTGTCGCCGCGCAAATAAGCTTTTTCGCATTTGGGAGATCGACGAGGCTCAACTTCTGCTATTAATCGCAACGTGGAATGCACTTGCCGGCGTCTTGTCGCGCGGAGCATTGCGAGAGCGGGAAGAGGGGGCAATATGACTGACAATGGATGGCGCAAGTACCGTCAAGGTGTCGTGCTTCTAGCTGCGTTTACGTTGTCCGCATGCATGATGCCCATCTATCAAACCGCATCATCACCACCTCCTTCAAATGCCCCTCCGGTTCAGGTCGACAGCGCCAAATGGGCAAGCGGCATGTATACGGATCTTTACGCAGGCAAACGCGTCATTGCCGAGGGCTATTATTTTCGACTGGCTGTATTATCAGGCACCCTTTTCCAAGGGGCACAGCATATAGACTTTATGGTAAGCAATATGCGGTTCGGCTCTGGAGAAAACCCGCATCCTACACAAGTGATGGGATCTTCGCCGAGTGTTGAGAAATACGCCCCAATAGAAGCTTATGCGCCGTTGGCTATGCGAGACCAAATTTTCGGTATTCAAAACGGCCAACGGATCAGGGTGCGAGGTTATGCGACTCAAGGAGGTGTATATAGCCCCTTCATGGGCGGGAGCGGCGCAGGGCTCTCTCATCTTCGAATTGTTGTCGAATCGATTGAGCTGTTGAATCCGTAAAGGTTCTAAATGATGCCCCTCACATTTCCGACCCGGGCGTCGTCCTGCCACATCTAGGAGCCTGTCCAAGTAGGTTCGGTCTTGGGATGGCAGAAGGTCGCTGAGAGGCTCACGGGTGCCTCGCCAGCTTGGCGAGGTTGTGAGCAGTGCAGATGAGGGCCCATTGGGCCTTCACTTTGTCGATGCCGCGGAGCAAGAACTGCCTGAAGCCTCTTGCCTGCTTGATCTGGCCGAACACCGGTTCGACGATCTGCTTTCGCAATCGGTATCGACTTCGATAGCCGGCTCGCCTGAGCTTGGTGCTCATTCTGGCGATCAGCGAGCCGGGTTTTGCAGCCTTCGCTGCGGTAGCGGACTTGGTGCCATGCTTCTGTCGCCCTGTGGCAATGTAGCCCTCGATGCGCCGCCTCCCGATCGTGCGCAGATTGGCGGCCGAGCAGTAGCCGGCATCGGCCGACACCTCGTCGGGGTTGCGGCCGAGATTGGCCCTGATCTCGTCGAGCAGCGGCGTCAGTTGCGCTTGGTCACTGGAACTGTTGGTCAGCGTCTGCGCCACGATGATCTGATGGGCGCCGTCGACGGCGGCCTGGGCGTTGTAGCCCTGGATGAAGCCGTCCTTGGTCTTGAGGATGCGGCTCTCGGGATCGGTGAAGTTGCGCTGCGCCTTGGGCGCGGGCGCATCGCTGGGTTCTGCCGGCGCGGGGCCGTTCTTCTTGCGGCCTGCCGCCTGGCGCTCCTGCTCCGCCTTATGACGCCGCCGCCTCTCTTCCTCGGCCGCGGCCCGGGCTTCGGCCTCCAACGCCGCCTTGGCCTGGCGGAGCTTCTCCAACCGCTTCTGCTTGTCGGCCACCCAGTCCGGCAGCTCGTCGCCGCGCCTCTCGCCGTGCAGCCCGTCCTCTTCCCGGTCGGCCGCCTCGGCCGCCCTCAGCCAGCGATCGACCTCGGCCGCCAGCTCCGCTTCCCGCTTCTTCATGCGCTCGTAGCTCATCGCCTTGTGCCGGGACGCATTGGCCTTGATCTTGGTGCCGTCCAGCGCAACGTGCCCAAGCTTCACCAGCCCGGCCTTCTCCGCCAGCTTCAGGACCTGCACGAACAGGGCCGCCAGCCCATCGAGGTGACGCTTGCGGAAGTCCGAGATCGTGCGGAAGTCCGGCGGATCGCCCGCAACCATCATCATGAAGTCGGCACGCTCGACGCACGCTCGCGCGATCCGGCGCGACGAGTACAGCCCGCTCGCATAGCCGTGCAGCAAAAGTGCCGTCATCAGACGCGGATCGAACGGCGGCTGACCGACCTCGCTCCGATAGCTCCCCACGATCACTCCAAGATCCAGGCTCTCGCGAACCAGCGACACGATCAGCCGGCTCATATGATCGTTCGGTACATAGTCCTGCACGCTCGGCGGCAGAAGCTGAACGTCGTCGATCTTCCAAGGGCGGAAATGCTTGCTCATCGGCCGCAAGCGAATCAAACTTAGGCCCCGATGAAAAGCTGAATCTCAGACACGCTCCTAGGGCCAGTAGTCTTGGGGCGCTGCCTCATTAGCGCACCGTGATCGCCGTCAACCTTCACACCCACAACGAATAGATGTCGGCCGGTACGATGCACAGCCATGATTTGCTCGAGCCATCAATACGTTTTGGCCGGTGCCACGCTGTGGTTCTCTCGAACGTTCTCCAAGAATCTTTCATCTATCTTGAAGAGCGCCTCCGGCCACGATGTCGGCGGGTATTGTCCGACGCGGCCGCACATGGTCTCACTAAACCGCTCGCATAACCCTGATCGCCGACGATGGTGACCAGAACAGTTCGAGTTGAACGTTGCGCCTACGATGCTGACCGCATTTGAACTTCAACGAGGCTGGAGACGTGGCGTCGCGCACATCGCTCTGAGCCTTTCATCATCGAGACGGCCAAGTCGCCGGTCAAGCCGTCCGTCGTGAAGGAGCGCACGGCGACGAGCCGTTCGCGCGAAACCTGCATCCGCACTGCGTCGCTCGCGGGTCTCTAGCCTTCGGCAGGGGCCGCGCTGCAAGCGCTGGCTTCGTAAGACGATGAAGTGGGTTCCGGATCCCGTTCGGAACGCTTTTTGCTGCCTCCAGCCGTGGAAACTGGAGGAGCCCCCGACAATGGCCAAGGAAATCCTGTGCGGCTTCGGCATCGACGTTGACGCCGTGGCCGGCTGGCTCGGCAGCTATGGCGGCGAGGATTCGCCCGACGACATCTCGCGCGGTCTGTTCGCGGGCGAGGTCGGCAGCCCGCGGCTGCTGAGGATGTTCGAGCGGCTGGGCATCAAGACCACCTGGTTCATCCCCGGCCATTCGATCGAGACCTTCCCCAAGGAGATGAAGGCGGTGGCCGACGCCGGCCACGAGATCGGCATCCATGGCTACAGCCACGAGAATCCGATCGCCATGACGCGCGAGCAGGAGACCGAGATCCTCGACAAGTGCATCGAGCTCGTGACC
>CANIRG010000565.1 GCA_947469635.1 Rhodospirillales bacterium
CCCGTCGCGATCAGCCAGCCCTGGCGAGCGCCTGGCGACATCGATCCTCCCCCTGTTCTCATTCCTTCTTGCGCCGACCATAGCGGCCTTGGGATGGTCTGCACAACGACTGTGGAGGAAACGAACATGAATAGACTCGATGGCAAGGTGGCGTTCCTGTCCGGCGCGGCGCGCGGCATCGGCGGTGCGACCGCCAGGCTGATGGCGAGCGCGGGCGCAAAGGTTGTGATCGGCGACGTGCTCGACGAGCAAGGGCGCAAGACCGCGAAGGAGATCGACGCGCTCTACGTCCATCTCGACGTCACCAGCGAGGCGAGCTGGGCCGAGGCGATGGAGGCGACCGTGGAGAAGCACGGCAAGCTCGACGTGCTGGTGAACAACGCCGGCATCTTCAACGGCAAGGGCGTCGAGGACGCCTCCATGGACGACTGGCACCGGCTGGTCGCCGTCAACCTCACGGGCGTGGTGCTGGGCACGCGCGCGGCACTGCCGCATCTCAAGAAGACCAAGGGCAACATCGTCAATCTCGCCTCGATCGCGGGCCTCGTGGGCTCGCAGCTCGATCCGCTCTACTCCCTTACCAAGGGCGGGGTGACGCTGTTCACCAAGTCGACGGCGCTGGAGTTCGGCCGCAAGGGCTATGGCGTGCGGGTGAACTCGATCCATCCCGGCCTGATCGAGACCGACATGGGCGAGAAGACCTTCGTGATGCGCGCCCAGCAACAGGGCACCAACGACACCGAGAAGGCCCGCCTGGCCACGCTCGCCCTGCATCCGATCGGCAGGCTGGGCGTCGCCGACGACATCGCCAAGGGCATCGTGTTCCTCGCCTCGGACGATGCCAGCTTCATGACCGGTGCCGGCCTGGTCGTCGACGGCGGCTGGACCGCACATTGAGGAGAGAGCCATGCGCTTCGGACTTCTGTACGAGCATCAGCTCCCGCGCCCCTGGACCGACGACAGCGAGCATCGCCTGTTCAAGGATGCGCTGACCCAGGTCGAATTGGCCGACGCGCTCGGCATCGACTACATCTGGGAGGTCGAGCACCACTTCCTCGAGGAGTATGCGCACTCCTCGGCGCCTGAAGTGTTCCTCGCGGCTTGCGCCGCGCGCACCAAGCGCATCCGGATCGGCCATGGCGTGGTCCTTGCGCCGCCGGGCTACAATCATCCCGCCCGCGTGGCCGAGCGCATCGCCACGCTCGACCTGATCGCCGACGGCCGCGTCGACTGGGGCACCGGCGAATCGGCCTCGCGCGTCGAGCTTGAAGGCTTCGGCATCGATCCCGAGCAGAAGAAGGCGATGTGGGCCGAGGCCGTCGAGCAGACCGCCAACATGATGGCGATGAGCCCCTATCCCGGCTTCAAGGGCCAGTTCTTTTCCATGCCGGTGCGTAACGTCGTGCCCAAGCCGCTGCAGAAGCCGCATCCGCCGATCTGGGTGGCGTGCTCCCGGCGCGAGACGATCCATGCCGCGGCGCGGGCCGGCATCGGCGCGCTTACCTTCGCCTTCGTCGATCCCGACGAGGCGGCCAAGTGGGCGCACGAGTATTACGAGATCATCAAGTCCGACCAGTGCGTGCCGATCGGCCATGCGGTGAATGCCAACGTCGCGATGGTGACCGGCTTCTCTTGCCACGAGGACCGCGAGGAGGCGCGAAGGCGCGGCGCCGAGGGCTTCCAGTTCTTCGGCTACTCGCTCGGCCACTATTATGTCTATGGCCATCACCAGCCCGGCGTCACCGACGTGTGGCGGCGCTTCGAGGCGGCCAAGGAAAAGCTGCCTCCCGTGGGCAAGGGCAGCGGCATCGGCACGCCGGCGGAGCTGGGTGAACACCTTCGCAAATACCAGGAAGCCGGCGTCGACCAGGTCGTGTTCATCCAGCAGGGCGGCCGCAACAAGCATGAGCACATCTGCGACTCGCTCCGGCTGTTCGCCGACAAGGTGATGCCGGCGTTGAAGACCGATCAGGTGGCGCGCGATGCGAGGAAGCAGGCGGAGCTGGCGCCCTTCATCGCGGCGGCGCTCGCGCGCAAGAAGCGGCTCGCGCCGGTGGAGGCGTCGGCGATCCCGGTTGTCTCGGCCTATGGCCGCACCGTCGTGCAGGCCGAGCAGAATGCCGAGGGTCCGACGCATCATATTGCCGCCGACATCACGGTGATGATGAACGATCCCGCCGACAAGAAGGCAGCGGCTGAGTAACCCCGGCTCAGAAGATGCCGGCGGCCAAGCCAGCCGCCATCGCGGCACCCAGCTCCTCGCACTGCTGGGTGAAGGCCGGCTGCCACGGCCCCTTGCAGAGCAGTGGCTCCTGCACGGCGCGCCAGCGCAGGCCGGTGACGATGGTCTCGACGCCGCGCCGGGTGCCGGTGCCGTCGCTGCCGGCGCGGACATAAAGGGCGTAGGGCAGGCCCTGGGTGCGCTCCAGCAGGGGATTGTAGGAACGGTCGAAGAAATCCTTCAGCGCACCGCTCATGTAGCCCAGGTTCTCGGTCGTGCCGAGGATCACCGCATTGGCCGTCAGCACGTCGTCGGGACCGGCCTGCAGCGGTGCCACCACGCGCACCTCGACATCCGTTTCGCCCAGCGCGCCGCGTTCGGCGGCGTCGCGCAACGCGCGCGTGTTGTCGGACGGGGCATGTGCCACGATCAGGAGTCGTTTCGCCATAGCCGGGTTCTAACATGATCAAGAAGCTGATGATCGCCAATCGGGGCGAGATCGTCCTGCGCATCGCCGAAGCGGCCGCCGAGCTCGGCATCGCCACCGCGGGCATCTTCTCCGAGGACGATGCGACCTCGCTGCATGTCAGGCGCGTCGACGAGGCAATGCCGTTGAAGGGGCGTGGCGCCGCCGCCTATCTCGATATCGCCGGGGTGATCGCGGCGGCCGGGGACGCAGGCTGCGACGCCATCCATCCGGGCTATGGGTTCCTGTCGGAGAACGCCGACTTTGCCGAGGCTTGCATCGACGCCGGCTTCGCCTTCGTCGGGCCCACGTCCGAACAGCTCAAGCTGTTTGGCGACAAGGCGCTCGCACGGGCGTATGCCGGGAAGAACGGGGCGCCGGTGCTGTCGGGCACCAACGGGGCCACCGACGCGGCCGGCGTCAAGGCGTTCTTCGCCAAGCATGCCAAGGCGGGCATCGTCATCAAGGCGATCGCGGGCGGCGGTGGGCGCGGCATGCGGATCGTGACTCAGGAGAGCGAGATCGCCGACGCCTTCACGCGGGCGTCGGCCGAGGCC
>CANIRG010000566.1 GCA_947469635.1 Rhodospirillales bacterium
ACATATATGCAGCGCGGGCCGAAAGCAAAGGTCCGCGGGATCGCCCTGAGGTGAAGGATGGCGTGGAACAACAATAGCGGCGGCCCTTGGGGCGGCGGTGGCGGCAGCGGCGGTGGTGGCGGTGGCGGCGGCGGCGGTCCATGGGGCGGCGGTGGCGGCAATGGTGGGGGCGGCAATCGCGGTGGCGGTCCGTTCAACTCGCGCCGGCCTCCCGACATGGAAGCCGTCCTGCGCAAGGGCCAGGAGCGGCTGAAGAACCTGATCCCGGGCGGCTTCGGCTCGTTCAAGGGCCTGCTGCTGGTCGTGCTGGCGGCGATCGTGATCTGGCTGCTCACCGGCTTCTTCCGGGTGCAGCCCAACCAGCAGGCGGTCCAGCTCATCTTCGGCAAGCCCTATGGCAAGCCCGTCGATTCGGGCCTGCACTACAATTTCCCCAGCCCGATCGGCAATGTGGTCGTGGTCAACGTGCTCGATCAGCGCCGCACCGTGATCGGTTCGCGCACCGGCAGCACCGACCGCACCACATTCAATCGCGGCGCTCGTCCGACCTCGAGCGAGAACCTTATGCTCACCGGCGACGAGAACATCGTCGACATCGAGTTCGCCGTGCTGTGGCAGATCAAGGACGTCTTCAAATATGCCTTCGCCGTGCGCAATGGCGAGGACAACGTCCGTTCGGCGGCCGAGGCCGCGATGCGCGAGGTCATCGGCAAGTCGAACCTGCAATATGCCCAGACCGAGGGCCGCACCAGGATCGAGCAGGATACGAAGGACCTGCTGCAGCGCATCCTCGACGAATATGGCCTGGGCGCACGCATCGCGCAGGTCCAGCTTCTCCGGGTGGACCCGCCGCAGGAGGTCATCGGCGCCTTTCGCGACGTCCAGGCCGCGCGCGCCGACAAGGAGCGCAACATCAACGAGGCCAACACCTACCGCAACCAGGTGCTGCCGCGGGCCAAGGGCGAGGCCGAATCGATCATCCAGAAGGCCGAGGGCTACAAGGCCCAGACCGTCGCCCGCGCCAAGGGCGACGTGCAGCGCTTCAACCAGGTCTATGACCAGTATGTGAAGGCCAAGGACATCACCACCGAGCGCATCTACATCGAGACGATCGAGGAGGTCCTGCGCAACGTGAACAAGGTCATGATGGACAGGAACGGCGCCGGTGCGGGCGTCCTGCCCTATCTGCCGCTGCCCGAGCTGCGTCCCAACGCAGCGCCGCCGGCCCCCCGACCAAGCCCGCAGCCCCAGGCGGCGCCAGGAGCCACGCGATGAGCAACCGTTCGATCATCCTGCTGATCCTGCTCGCGGTCGCGGGTTTCCTGGTCACCCAGACCTTCTACAGCGTCGACCCGACCCGCCAGGTGCTGGTCCGCCAGTTCGGCGCCATCGTCGGCGATCCCAAGACCGAGCCCGGCCTCTACGCCAAGGTGCCGCTGATCCAGGATCTCCAGCGCATCGATCGTCGCCTGCTCGACTACGAGGCCGAGGAGTTCGAGATCATCGCCGGCGACCAGAAGCGACTGGTGGTCGACGCCTACGCCCGCTTCCGCATCGTCAACGCCCGGCTGTTCGCCGAGACGGTGCCGGGCGGCGAGCAGGCCCTGCGCGGCCTGCTGGACTCGCTGATCAACTCGGAGATCCGCGGCGTGCTGAGCGGCGTGCCGCTGCACGCGGTGCTGACCGAGCAGCGCGCTGGGCTGATGGAGGACATCACCCGCAGGGTCAACACCAAGACCAAGGACCTGGGCGTTGCCGTGGTCGATGTCCGCATCAAGCGGGCGGACCTGCCGCAGGCCAACTCCCAGTCGGTGTTCAATCGCATGAAGACCGACCGCGAGCGGGAAGCCGGTCAGCTCCGCGCCGAGGGCGACGAGGAGAACCAGCGCATCAAGGCCACGGCCGACCGCGAGGTCGCGGTCATCCGGGCCGATGCGGGGCTGAAAGGCCAGTTCACCATGGGCGACGCCGACAGCGAGTCGACCAAGATCTACGCCGATGCCTTCAGCCGGGATAAGGATTTCTACGCCTTCTACCGACGCATGGAGGCCTACAAGCAGTCCTTCGGCGGCGGCAGCTCGACGATGATCCTGAGTCCCGACGGCGACTTCTTCCGCTATTTCAACGACCCGACCGGAGCGGTCGGCGCCGGCAAGAAATAGGCCGAACCACCGGTCGAAAGACCGGCCAGGATAGGTATCGAACCGGCGGCGTGGCAGGACTGCCACAGCCGCCGGTTCTTTTGAGCCGCATGCTCAAAACACTGAAATATCCAGCAACATTTTCGCCTCTCTATTTGCGCCACAATCGGCGGCCATGTAGACAAGGACGAACAGTGACTCGAACGCGCGGCGCCGGCCGTTTCCGACCGTTTGGCCCTGAGCGCCGTTGGAGATCGCACGTGATTTTGGCGCAATTTACCGGGCTTTCCCTCACCGGATTTTCCTCCTGCTTGTCGCGGAGCGCCGCCGTTGCGGCTGTTGCCGCGATGGGGTTGGTGCTCGCCCAGCCTGTCGTTGCGCGCGACGCGCCGGAGAGCTTCGCCGACCTCGTCGACAAGCTCATGCCGTCGGTGGTCAACATCACCACCACCCAGAACGTGCCGCAGTCGGGCCCGAAGCTGCGCGACATGCCCCAGCTTCCGCCCGGCTCGCCGTTCGAGGAGCTGTTCAAGGAGTTCTTCGACAAGCGTGGCGGCGAGGAGCAGAAGCGCCGCGGCACCTCGCTCGGCTCCGGCTTCATCATCGACGGCGAAGGCTACATCGTCACCAACAACCACGTCATCCAGGGCGCCGAGGACATCACCGTCATCCTGCGCGACGAGACCCAGCTCAAGGCCAAGCTGATCGGGTCCGACAGCCGCGTCGACGTGGCCGTGCTCAAGGTCGAGCCGCCCAACAAGAAGCCGCTGCCCTTCGCGAAGTTCGGCGATTCCGACAAGGTCCGGGTCGGCGACTGGGTGATCGCCATCGGCAATCCCTTCGGCCTCGGCCACTCGGTGACCGCCGGCATCATCTCGGCGCGCGGCCGGGCGTTGAGCGACTCGCTCGACGACTATCTGCAGACCGATGCCGCCATCAACAAGGGCAATTCGGGCGGCCCGCTGTTCAATGCCGACGGCGAGGTGATCGGTGTCAACACCGCCATCTATTCGCCCTCCGGCACCAATGCGGGCCTGGCCTTCTCGATCCCGTCCAACCTGTTCAAGCAGGTCGCCGAGCA
>CANIRG010000567.1 GCA_947469635.1 Rhodospirillales bacterium
AGGTTGTTGACGATGTGCAGCATCGCGATGGTGATGATGAAGGCGAGGTAGAACCAGTTGGCGACGTAGATGTGCGGCTCGCGGCGCTTCAGCACCGTGCCGAGATAGGCGATCAGGTAGGCCACCCAGACGACGGTGAGCCAGAGGTCGGCGTACCATTCGGGCTCGGCGTACTCCTTGCTCTGCGTGATGCCGAGCAGGTAGCCGGTGGCGGCAATCACGATGAAGAGCTGATAGCCCAGCAGCACGAACCAGCCGAGCGGGGCGCCGCCGAACAGGGCGACGCGGCAGGTGCGCTGCACGACATGAAAGGCCGTGCCGATCAGCGCGGTGCCGCCGAAGGCGAAGATCGCGGCCGATGTATGCAGCGGGCGCAGGCGACCGAAGGTCAGATGCTCGCTGTCGAAGCTGAGCTGCGGCCACACGAGCTGGGCTGCGATCACGACGCCGACCAGGAAGGCCGCGATGCCCCAGAACATGGTGAGCACGACCGACGCGCGAACCACGTCCTCGACGTATCGCGGTGCCGGACCGGCCGACAGGGCGGCATTGCTGGACATTCGTTCTCTCCGCGCTCGTTGCTCGAACGACCCTAGGCGGGATGGGGAATGGGCTCCTTGACCTGGATCAAGGCCGGCCCGGCAAAATGCGCGTCAATCTCCGCTGTCAGCCGGGAGAGACGCATGAATGAGCCAATTGCCGTGTTCCAGGCGCCGCAGCCGCACATCCGGCTCGTGCCCGTGGATCGGCCCTGGGTATGGCTCGCTGCCGGATGGCGCGACCTCTGCAGCGCCTGGCGGGTGAGCCTGGCCTATGGGCTGGCGCTGGTCGTCGTCGGCTGGCTTGCCGTGGCGATTCTGCTGCGCTTCGACCTGCCCTACCTCGTGCTGCCGCTCAGCGCCGGCTTCTTCTTCGTCGGGCCCTTCATCGCCGTCGGCCTGTATGACGTGAGCCGGCGCCTGGGCAAGAACCTCGCCGTCGACCGCGAGACCACGTTCTTCGCCTGGCGTCGCAATCCCGGGCAGATCGCCCTGATGGGCCTGCTGCTGCTGTTCTTCCATCTCGCCTGGATGCGTCTGGCCCAGCTGCTGTTCGCGCTGTTCGAATGGCGGACGGTGGCGTCATGGGATCGCTTCGCCGATCTCGCCTGGAACTCGGCGCGCAGCCTGCCTTTCCTCGGCCTCGGCATCGTCCTGGGGGCGGTGCTGGCGGCCATCGCCTTCGCCATCGGCGCCTTCTCGATCCCGTACCTTCTCGACCGGCGGACGTCGAACGTCTTCGAGGCGATCGCCACGTCGGTGGCGGTGGTACGGCTCAACCTCCGTCCCATGCTGCTGTGGGCGGCGCTGATCGTGTTCCTGATAGCCCTCGGCATGGTGCCGGGGCTTGTCGGTCTCGTCGTCACCCTGCCGCTGGTGGCCCATGCCACCTGGCACGCCTACCGCGATATCGTGCATTTCGACTGCTGAGGATCACAGGCGCGTGCTCGCCAGGGCCAGCATGAGCAGGGCGTTGGCCAGCAGCAGCGGCGCCGCGATCCAGTGCGCGAGATCGCGCAGGCGCCGGCGCAGGAGCAGGCCGCCCCAGCCGATCGCGATCAGGGCGGGGACGGTGCCGAGCGCGAAGGCGGCCATGGCAAGCGCGCCTTCGGCGGCCGATGCCGTCCCGCCCGCCGCCGCCAGCGCGCCGTAGAGCAGGCCGCACGGCAGGAATCCCAGAACGACGCCCAGCGCGTATCGCGCCCCAGGCGTCTCCGCCATCGACAGGGGGCCGGCCAGCCGCGCGAGGGGCCTGGCGAGCGGTGAGGAGATGCCGGCCGCCAGCCCGAATGCCTGCATCAGCATCAGCGCGGCGGCAACGACGAGCAGGGCCGCGGCGAGCCAGGCGAAGGCGCCGGTCGAGGCGAACCAGGCGGTCGCGGCGCCGGCGAGTGTGCCAAGGATCGTGTAGGTGGTGAGCCGGCCGAGGTGATAGGGCACGAGAGAGGCGCCCGCCAGCCGTCGCCATTCGCCATAGCCGCCGGCGATGCCGCGCTCGGCATCGGCCATGACCTGCCCCAGCACGAAGGGGCCGCACATGCCGGCGCAATGCACGAGGCTGCCGGCGAGGCCGGCGAGGAACAGCGACACCGGCAAGCCGCCTGGCTGGGTGCCCAGGTTCGCGAGCCCATGACGGCAGGCGGAAATGATCTCCGAGACGAAATCCATCGCCCTCATCATAGCGATCAAAAATCCGGCCGCTTGACCTGCATCAAGTCCTCGCGACGGCGCACGTGGGACCCTCCACCCACAATCGAAGGAGATGATGATGGGCTACAGGACGATTCTGGTTCATTGCGACGTGGACAAGGCTGTTCCGCATCGCTTGGCGATTGCGGCGGATCTGGCCGAACGTTTCGGGGCCCATCTCGTGGGTGTCCATGCCCGCCCGCCGTTCGAGGCGCCGGTGTACTTCGATGCCGGCGGCGCCTTTCCTATGGACGACTTCTTCAGGGCCTACGAAGCATCGGTGAAGGCCAATGAAGCCAAGGCTTCGGCGGCCTTCGCGGCGGCGATCAAGGGCAGGCACCTTTCCACCGAGTGGCGTGCCGCCGACGGCTACGCCGAAGCCGTGCTCCCCGTCCATGCGCGATACGCCGACCTCGTCGTGCTCGGCCAGGCCGGCCCCGATCCGTCGACCACGCCGGCCGACCTGCCAGAGACGGTGGCGCTGGCGACGGGGCGGCCGATCCTCGTGGTCCCGTACATCGGCGTGACCAAGTCTCCGGGCAAGGTCGTGATGCTGTGCTGGAACGCGAGCCGCGAGTCGGCCTGCGCGGCCTGCGATGCGCTGCCGTTGCTCGAAGCGGCGAGCAAGGTCGTCGTCCTGGTCGTCGAACCCGAGATCTCGGCCACGGGGCATGGCGCGGAGCCGGGCGCCGATGTGGCGGCTTGGCTGGCCCGGCACGGCGTCGAGGTCATCGTCCAGCGCGAGGCCGCACCCGACGCCGATGTCGGCGCGCTGATCCTGTCGCGCGCCGCCGATCTCGACGTCGACCTGATCGTGATGGGCGTCTACGGCCACTCGCGGATGCGCGAGCTGGTGTTGGGCGGCGCGAGCCGGACGATGCTCGGCAGCATGACCGTGCCGATCCTGATGTCGCACTAGAGGGAGAGACGAACATGAGCCCGCATAAACTGGTGAGCGAGCACGTCGAGGCTGCGCTCGAGGAAGCGGCGG
>CANIRG010000568.1 GCA_947469635.1 Rhodospirillales bacterium
GGCCGGTCGAGATCGACGGCGCGCAGCTCGACAGCGCCATCGTCAACCTGGCCAACAACGCGCGCGACGCCATGCCGGACGGCGGCAGGCTCACGATCGGCATCCGCAACATGACGCGCGGAGGAACGGCAGCTCCCGTGGGCGATTGCGTGATGATCGAGGTGACGGACACCGGCACGGGCATGGACGCCGCCACCCTGGCGCAGGCCTTCGAGCCGTTCTTCTCGACCAAGGGTCCGGGCCACGGCACCGGGCTGGGGCTCAGCATGGTGCATGGCTTCGTGCATCAATCGGGCGGCGCGATCGATCTCTCGAGCACGCCGGGTACGGGCACGACGGTGCGGGTATTCCTGCCGCGGGCACTGGCGCCCGTGGCCCCGGAGGCGACGCCACGCGGCGGCGGGCTCGCGCGGGGAACGGAGAGCATTCTCCTGGTCGAGGACAATGAGGACGTGCGCGGCGTCGTGGTCGAGCAGATGAGGTCCCTCGGCTATCGCGTGACCGAGACCGGAAGCGGCGACGCGGCGCTGTCGCTGCTCGAAGCCCACGCCGCCGACTTCGATCTGGTCATGAGCGACGTCGTCATGCCGGGCAAGGTCGACGGCATGACGCTGGCGGGGATCGTGCAGGAGCGATGGCCGAAGCTCCGCATCCTGCTGACGACCGGTTTTGCCGGCGATACCGAGGAGAGCGAGCCGTCCGAATTCGTCATGCTGCGCAAGCCCTACCGCAAGGTGGAGCTGGCGGGCGTCCTGCGCGCGACCCTCGACGGCGAGACCGTCAGGGCGACCGCGGTGACAGCGTGAGGATGCCGATCGCGCTGCGCGCGATCTCGGCCCGGGTGCCGGCGATCTCGATGTAGTTGAGGCTCTTCCAGCGCTCGACGAAATTGCGCGACCAGGGCGAGAGCATGTTGCCGGATTGGCCGAGAGGCATGGCGAAGCGGCTGTTGTCGAGGTCGTTGAAGTCGTAGACGCCGCGATAGGCCGGGCCGTGGCTCGCCTCGAACGGGCGGGAGCCGGCGTAGCTGGGATGGGCCCGGTTCAGCGTGTGCGCACCGCCGTCCGAAGGGAACCGCACGGACGCGAAGTCTCCGAGCAGCGGGATGCGGTCGAACAAGGGGTGGCGATAGGCAATGACGTGCTCGCGCCCCCATTGCCAGGCCTCGACATCGGATCCCTGCCGGCGCGCGATGCCGTCCAGGGCGCGCTCGAGGGCCGCCGCGACGATGTCGTCACAGCTCTCGATCGCGGTGGTGGCGCGGTCGTCACACCATTGCGGGCGGTCGCGCAGGATGCGCAGCAGGAGCGGCACGTTGGGCTGCGACATGTCGGCATAGAGATCGGGACCCAACTCGTCGGCGATCAGGCCGCGCTGGAACTCCATCAGCCAGGCCGAATAGATCAGCGGCTCCGGGCGGCTCGTCAGCATGAAGCGGTTCCACCGGCCCATCATCTCCTGCACCTTCGCGGCGCGGGCGTTGCGGGCTGCAGGCTTGAGCAGCACCGGCAGGATCTCGGCCGCATCGGGCGAGAGGTTGTCGGCCTGGATGGCGATCATGCCATAGACCGGATGGCGCTCGACCTCGCGCAGCAGCTGGTTGGCGCGGCGCTGGCGGTAGGGATCGGCCCAGTCGCGCGAGATGAAGTGCCGGTAGTCCTCGCCCACCAACCGTCCATTGGCATTAACGATGATGCCGCTCGCCGGATTGTAGACGCGCGGCAGTTCGTCGAAGGGCACGAAACCCGCCCAGTCGTGCTCCGACGTCCAGCCGGGCTGCGGCACCGAGCCGTCGCCCTTGCGCCGGATCGGCACGCGCGCCGGCGAGACCAGTCCGATGTTTCCGGCGGTGTCGGCATAGACGATGTTCTGCATCGGCGAGACGACCTTGCGCGCGGCCAGCAGGAAATCATCCCAATTCTGGGCCATGCCGACGCGCAGCATCGCCTCGATGGTCGTGTCCGAGCTGTCGAGGGCCGTCGCCTGCAGCGCCAGCACATGCCCGGCAGGGGCAAGGTTTTGCTCGCGCCGCAGGAAATCGTCGATCACCACGCCGTGCCGCGTCTCGCGCACCCGCAACCGCACCGGCTCGCCCCAGGCGACGTTGATCGTCTCGTCGTAGACGGCGAACGGCCGGGCGCCGTCGGGCGTGATGTAGCGGTTGGGATCGGTCGGATCGACGCGCTCGATGAAGAGGTCCTGGCTGTCGAGGTTCGTGGTGGTGAATCCCCAGCCGATGCTCGCATTGTGGCCGAGCACGATGGCGGGATTGCCGGGTGAGGACGCGCCTTTGATGTCGAAGCCCGGTCCGACGAGGCGGGCGAGGTACCATGTGCCGGGGAAGGTGAGGCCGAGATGCGGGTCGTTCGCGAGCAGGGGCTTGCCCGACACCGAATGGGCGCCCGACACCACCCATTCGTTCGAGGCCTCGCGCTTGCGCGTCGCCTCGTTGTCGGTGCCGCGATAGAGGCGATCGAGGTCGATATCCTTCAGCGCCTCGTTCACGCGGGACAGCGTGGCGTCGCGGGCCTCGCTGTTGGGCTCGAGCAGGAACTTCAGACCGTCGTCGCCAAGCCGTCGCAGCAGCCGCATGCGCAGGAGCTCGGCGCGCCAGTTGCCGTCCAGCATCAGCGCCATCAGCTTGGTCCAGACCAGCGAATCGGCGGGCTGCCAGGGCTCCGGCCGGTAGCGTCCGCCGGACAGCAGCTTGACCAGCGTGAGCTCGAGTCCGAACTGCTGGTCGTGCGCGCCGAGCCAGGCGTTCACCCCGGCGGCATAGGCATCGAGCATGCCTCGCGTGCTGGGCGACAGGGCCGCGACGCTGTCTGAAGCGTGGCGGTAGACCCCGAGGCCACGCATCGTGCGGTCGGTATCGACGAGCCCGCTGCCCACGATCGCCGGCGGCACCAACTCGGACAGCCGGCCCTGGCCCAGCCGTCGCGTCAGCTCCATCTGCCAGAAGCGATCCTGGGCATGGGCAAAGCCCAGCCCGAAGACCGCATCCTCGATCGAGCCGGCGACGATGTGCGGCACCGCGTTCTTGTCGCGCAGGATCTCGACCGATGCCTTGAGGCCCGCGATCTCCAGCTTGCCCGAATAGGCAGGCAACGCGCCGCGTGCCTGGAAGAACATGCCGAGCATGAAGACCGCGAGCGCGAGCCCAAGGGCTCCCAGCAACTTTATCAGGCCGACGCCGAGGCGAACGGCCGACCGCAC
>CANIRG010000569.1 GCA_947469635.1 Rhodospirillales bacterium
ATCAAGGGCAAGGCGCTGGGCGTGCCGGTGTACCAGCTGTTCGGCGGCAAGCTGCGCGACCGCATCCCGGTCTACTGGTCGCATTGCGGCTCCTATCGCATGCGCAATCCCGATCTCGTCGGCACGCCGCCGGTCCGCACCTACGACGACATGACCAAGGTCGGCCAGGAGGTGAAGGCGCGCGGCTTCACGGCGCTCAAGACCAACATCGCCCTGGAAGTCGACGGCAGGCTTGTCGCCTACCGGCCGGGCTTCGTCGTCGGCAAGGGCTTTCCCGAGCGCAACTGGGACGCCTTCATCGCCCGCAGCGCCGCCCGGACCGTCGAGGCTTTCCGTGCCGGCTGCGGGCCCGATGTCGGCATCATGCTCGACACCAACTTCCATTTCCGCACCGAAGGCTTCCGGCGCATCGCCGAGGCCGTGGGGCCAGCCAAGCTCACCTGGCTCGAGCTCGATGCGCACGACCCCAAGTCGATCTCGCTGATCCGCCGCGATGCGCCCTGCCCCATCGCCTCGGGCGAGACGCTATTGGAGCGCCGCGACTTCCGGCCCTACTTCGAGCACTACTCGTTCGACACCGCCATCGTCGACGTCATCTGGAACGGCTTCTACGAATCGCTGAAGATCGCCGCCATGGCCGACGTCTACGAGGTGAATGTCGCGCCGCATAATTTCTATGGCCATCTCGCCAGCGCCATCAGCGCCCACTTCTGCGCCGCGGTCCCCAACTTCCGCATCATGGAGATCGATATCGACGGCGTGCCGTGGCGCGACGATATCGTGAGCGCCCCACCGGTGTTCGAGAACGGCGATTACGTGTTGCCGACGGGACCTGGCTGGGGTGTCGAGGTCGACGAGGCGGGCCTCCGTCGCCATCCGCCGAGGCGGCACGGCTGAATACGCTCATCTCTTCCAGACCGCGGGCCTCCAGGCCCGCCTCATGATCATGAGCGGCGCAGGAACCGCTCGAAGGCGTCCTTGTGATCGGGATGCCAGCGCGACAAGGCAGGTCGGTTCTCGACGATGTCGCCGGCGGCCCACTGGATACGACGGTTGTCGGTCTCGCGGGTGACCTCGTTGTCGGGGCAGAGGATGTAGAAGTCGCCCTTGCCCATGCCCTCGACCAGCATGTCGATCACCTGGTCGGGGGTCCAGGCGCCGGCGGGCTTCTCGCTGCGGCCGCGGCTGGTCATGCCGGTGAAGGTCGAGCCGGGGACAAGCAGATGGGCGGTGATGCGCGCACCCTCCTCGTTGCGCAGGCTGTGGGCCAGCGCCTCCGTCATCACCTTCACGCCGGCCTTGCTGACGTTGTAGGCGGTATCGCCGGGTGGGCAGGTGATGCCCTGCTTGGAGCCGGTGTTGACGATCGCACCCGCCGTCTTCTGCGCCAGCATGGCGGGCGCGAAGGTCTGCACGCCGTTGATGACGCCCCAGAGATTGACCTCCAGAACCTTGCGCCAGCGGTCGATGTGATCCCACGGCCCGCCGCCCGGGGCGGTGCCGGCATTGTTCATCAGCACCGCCACCTCGCCGAAGGTCGCATAGACCTTCTCCTTCAGCGCCTGCACCTGTTCGAGCTTGCTGACATCGGTGGCGACCGTGAGCACGTCCTTGGCACCGACCTCGTCCGCGGCGCGCTTCAGCGCCTCCTCGGAAAGATCGGCGAGGCAGAGCTTGAGGCCGAGGCTCGCGAAGCGGCGGGCGGCGGCCAGCCCGATGCCGCTCGACGCGCCGGTGATCACCGCGACGCGACCGGCGGCGAGGGCAGGATGCTCATGAGTCATCGGCAAAGTATGCGGGCGCCGACGCGATATGGCCAGTTGCCCAGCCAAATTGCATCGCTCATGTGAAGTAAAGAAAATAGCCGAGCGATAACAACATGTTGATCCGTTGAAAAATGTTTCACTTTCGGTGAGACTTATTTCCCCACCGGACGGAAACGACCATCGCTCCTCGGACCCAAGACACGTTGCTCGGCCTCGTCCCGCTGCCCCGAGCTTCCGTCCGCAGCCGGGCCTATCTGCTGCTGTCGGCTTACATCGCGGCGAGCATATGCGTGCTGGTCACGGTCCTGTGGCAGGGCCGGATGGATGCGCTGGGCATGGGCGAGAAGCTGGTCAGCGCCTTTGCCCAGATCACCGAGGAGCAGACCGCCCGCACCGTCCAGAACGTCGAGCAGGTCCTCCAGGTGGCGAGCCTGACCCTCCCCTCCGTCGGCCAGGATGCCGCCGGCGCAACCCGGATCCGCCTGGAGCTGCTGCAGCTCCTCGAAGGTCGCCCCTATCTGCGGGCACTCTGGGTCGCCGATGAAGGTGGCCGCATCGTCTCCAGCACCCACGGCGACATTTCCGGGGCGGACATCGCCCACCACGCCTACTTCGTCCATTACCGCGGCCATCCCGATGCAGGGTTCGAGCTCGGCGTGCCCTTGCGCAGCGGGTCGCAGGGCGACTGGCATATTCCGGCGGCCCGCCCTCTGCGGAACGCCGACGGCGGCTTCGCCGGCCTCATCGTCGCCGCGATCAACCCGCGCTTCTTCGATCGCGCCTGGACGGTCGACACCGGCGGTCGCGACTTCTCCGTGGGGCTGCTGCGCAGCGACGGCCGGGTGCTGATGCGCAGCCCGTTCGTCGACCGGCTCATGGGCGCGTCGCTGGCGTCGCTCCCCGGCTTCGCGCCGATCCTCGCCCAGAGCCAGGGCCGCCTCTACGTCGAGAGCAGCGTCATCGACAGCGTCGAGCGGCTCCTCGCCTTTCGCCGCCTGGCGCAATATCCCGGCCTCGTGCTGATCGTCGGCGTCTCGACCGACAGCCTGCTCGTCGAATGGCAGCGCCTGGCGCGGCTCCTCGTCGGCGCCTGGGCCATCGCCACCGCCGTGATCGGCCTGTTCACCCATTGGCTGGTGCGCGAGTGGGATGCCCGCCGCAATGTCGAGCAGCGCTATCGCCTGCTGTTCGATGCCAGCCCCTATCCGGTGGCCGTGCTCGACCGCACCAGCCGGCGTGTCCTCGCCGTCAACAGCGCGGCGGTGGCGCAATATGGCTGGTCGCCCGAGGAGCTGATGGCGATGACCGGCACCGACTTCCTGCTGCTGGATACGCCCTGCCCGCTGGACGCCGCCGGTGCGACCGGCATCGTTCACGCCCTGCAGCATCGCCGCAAGGACGGCACCGTATTCGATGCCGAGATGAGCGTCCGCGAGATCG
>CANIRG010000570.1 GCA_947469635.1 Rhodospirillales bacterium
ATCGCCTTCTTCTCGGCCGGCGCCACGCGCAGCCGCGAGTTCGTGCCGGCGGCCAAGGCCGCGGGCGCGGTCGTGGTCGACAATTCCTCGGCCTTCCGCATGGACGCCAACACGCCGCTGGTCGTGCCCGAGGTCAACCCGGGCGACCTTGCGCGCCACAATGGCGTGATCGCCAACCCCAACTGCACCGCGGCGATCCTCGCCACGGCCGTGTGGCCGATCCATCAGGCGGTCGGGATCAAGAAGATCGTCGTCTCGACCTACCAGTCCGCCTCGGGCGCCGGCGCGGCCGCGATGCAGGAGCTCGAGGACCAGGTCAAGCAGCACGCGGCGGGCGAGGAAGTGACCCGCTCGGTGTTCCCGCACCAGATCGCCTTCAACCTGTTCTCGCACAACACCAAGGTGGCCGAGAACGGCTACAACGAGGAAGAGAACAAGGTCATCGAAGAGATGCGCAAGATGTTCCACGAGCCGGACCTTGCCATCGTGCCGACCTGCATCCGCGTGCCGGTGTTGCGCGCCCATTCCGAGGCGATCACGCTCGAGCTGGAGAAGCCGATGTCGCCCGCCGAGGCGCGCGAGCTGCTGTCCAAGGCGCCGGGCATCAAGCTGGTCGACGATCCGGTGGCCAACCACTTCCCGATGCCGCTGGAGGCCAGCGGCGACCTCGACGTCCATGTCGGCCGCATCCGTCGCGACCTGTCCAGCGCCAACGGGCTGGTGCTGTTCGTGGCCGGCGACCAGCTTCTGAAGGGAGCCGCCTGGAACGCCGTGCAGATCGCCGAGGAGCTGGCCAAGCTCAAGCCCAAGGCGATCGCGGCGGAGTAGAGCGAGCCTGTGATGCGGGCCGGGCTGAAGTTGAGGCCGGCCCTCGTTGTCGTCGGCTTGGTGGCCCTTCTTGCGGCGTGCGGGCACGCTCCGTCCGTGTCGCCTGCTGCCGACGTCATCGGCGCTCCCGGTTCGTCCTTCAAGGACTGCGCGGATTGCCCGGAGATGGTGGTCCTGCCGTCGGGCACGCTCAACCTGGAGGGCGGAGGCGCCGTTGACCTGCGCGCCTTTGCGATTGGCCGCTTCGAGGTGACCCAGCACGAGTGGCGGGCGCTGATGGGCGACAGACCCAGCACGGTTGCCGGGCCGCGGCGGCCGGTGGAAAGCGTGTCGTGGACCGAGATCCAGACCTACATCGCGCGCCTCGCCGCGCGCACGGGCCGGCCCTATCGGCTGCCGGCCGAGACCGAATGGGACTATGCAGCGGGCGCGGGCCGGCAGCAGCGTGAGCCCTATTCGGCCTCGCCGGCCTATTCCGGCGCCGCCGGCCCGCTGTTCATGGCGCTCGAGCGAGGAGCGAGGACGGTCGGCGCCGTCGGTGCGCGCGAGGCCAACCCGTTTGGCCTCCACGACATGCATGGCAACGTCGGCGAGTGGCTGGCCGATTGCGGCAGCCGGGACTACCTGCCTGTGCCTCCGGACGGCGCGCCCAGGGACGGACCGCCATCTTGCGACAGGGCGGTCCGTGGCTTGCGGCCTGGCATGTATCCCGGCTCCGTATGGCTGGATTCCGTTCCCGTGACCCTGCGGCTCGATGGACGTCACTCCTGGCCGGTCGGCGGCAAGGACCGCCACATCGGATTCAGGGTGGCTTTGTCCATCGTCCGGTAGCTCAAGGCTCGGTCGTGCGGAACGGCTGCTGGTCCAGCATCCGGGCGCAGAGCGCGTGCAGCCTGGGCATCCGCTGTCCGGTGTCGATGCCGAGCCCGACCCGCGCCAGCCGCTCCGCCACGAAGGCGCAGATGTCGGCCTGGGTGAGGCGGCCCAGCAGCAGCCAGGGCTGCGCAGGATCTATCATGGCATCGACCGCGACCAGCGCCCGGGCCATCTGCTCCCAGCAGTCGTCGATCCACGGCTGGTGCTGCCTTTCCTTCGGCACGTGATTGCGGTGGTAGGCGCCCTGCAGGCCCTTGTCGCAGGCGCCCATCACGAGGGCCGCGATCTTGAGAACCGCCCGGCGGTCGGCGCCGGCCCGTGGCGTGAGGGGCCGTTCGCCTCCATGGGTCTCGTCGAGATGGTCGACGATGGCGCCGCTGTCGATCAGCGTCTCGCCGCCATCCAGCACCAGCGCCGGGATGCGGCCGAGCGGATTGGCCGCGCGCACCTCCGCACGATGGCCGAAGCCGTTGAGGTCGCTCTGCTCGTAGGCCACGCCATAGGCGCGGAGCGTGATCGCGACGCGGCGTGTGTAGGGCGATCGATTGACCCCGATCAGCAGCATCGTCGTCTCCCCAGATGAGTCCTTCGGAAATTCCGGAAAAGACTTTCCGGAGTTTCCGAAGGACTCCATCCCGTCGAGGGGGCGGCATTGCCCGATCGGCAGACCAATGCTTTCGGCAAGAAGGTCCAAGTCACTTTTGCGCTCTGGCCATCTACTTCATGCATTGCAGCTGCGCCCGAGGCTCTGGTCGATGGAAGATGCTGTTGCCATGATCGAGGCGCGGGAAGTCGCCGCCAAACGTAACCCGTGGTCGTCCCGGGATGTTCATTGCAGACTGACCCACTACCCACTGGCCCGATGGGTTCTGCCGATGGCATCGTCGTGGAGAGTGACGCCACAGAGTCCTTCACAAATTCCGGAAAGTCGTTCGCGACCCCGATCGCGGGGGCAGCGCTGAATTTCCGGAGTTTCCGAAGGACTCCGTCCCACTCCCCACTTCACCGTCGCCCGGATCGGTAATAAACGTGCCGACCCGGCTTTCGTACGGTAGGCGACGTTGAAGCACATCATCGAAATTCTCCAGCGGCTCGACACGGTCGTGGCCTTCGCGACCATCTGCTCCAGCATGACGGTCCTGGTTGCCATTATGCCTCTGCTGCGCGCCTGGATCTTGCGCCTGCCGATCTCGGAGGCGGTCAATCAGGGAGCGAGCGATGCCTTGAAGTCGGTCGCCGGCTTCATGGTCTTCGTCGTGGGCTTTTCGCTCGTCCAGGTGCAGGGCCAGTACCGCACCACCGAGGACCTGGTGCTGAAGGAGGCCAATGTGGTGAGCACGCTGGATCGTGCCCTGTTCCACTTCGGCACTCCGGCTGCCGTAGCGGCACGCGCCGACCTGCAGCTCTACGTCAGGTCGGTGATCGACGATGAATGGCCGCTGCTGGCCACCAGCCGCCGCAGCCCCAAGACCGATGTGCTGTACCGG
>CANIRG010000571.1 GCA_947469635.1 Rhodospirillales bacterium
CGCAGCGCGGGATCAGCGGGATGGTGATGGCGGCGATCACGTTCTGCACGCCGGTGCCGAAGATGGCGACCACGGCCAGCGCCATGATGATCAGCGGGAAGGCCATCAGGATATCCATCACCCGCTGCAGGGCGAGGTCGATCCAGCCGCCGAAATAGGCGCTGCCGACGCCCAGCACGAGGCCCGCGAAGCCGCCGACGAAGGCCGAGACGAAGCCGATGATCAGCGCGGTGCGCGCCCCGTAGACGATGCGCGACAGCAGGTCCCGGCCGAACTGGTCGGTGCCCAGCCAATGGGCGGCGCTCGGCGGCTCGGTCATGGCGGAAAAATCGTTGGCGGTCGGGCTGTAGGGCGCGATCCATTCCGCCGAGAGGCCGGCAATCCCGGCCACCACGACGATCAGCAGGCCGAAGGTGCCGAGCGGCTGGCGGCGGGCGAAGGTGAGCGCGGCGGCTCGCCAGGAGCGACGCGGCGCGGGCGGATCGATGGTGACAGCGGTCATCGCGGCATCCTCCTCAGCCGAAGCGGATGCGCGGGTCGAGCCACGCGTACAGGATGTCGACCACCAGGTTGGTGACGACGAAGATGGCGACCGTCAGCATCACCAGCGCCTGCGTGAGCGTATAGTCCTGGTTCTGGACGGCGAGCACGAACAGCCGGCCGATGCCGTTCAGGTTGAAGACCTGCTCGGTGACGACGAGGCCGCCGATCAGGAAGGCGAACTCGATGCCGATCAGCGTCACCACGGGCAGCATCGCGTTCTTGAGCGCGTGCCGGTTGACGATGAGATGCTCCAGCAGGCCCTTGGCGCGGGCGGTGCGGATATAATCCTCGCGCAGCACCTCGAGCATGGCCGAGCGCGTCATGCGCATGGTCACCGCCGAGTAGCGGTAGCCGATGGTGATCGCCGGCAGGATCACGATCGACAGGTTGCGCAATGGGTCGTCCCACAGCGACACATAGTCGATCGGCGGCATCCAGGGCGCGCCGAACAGCGCATGCGAGACGTCGAGCACGATCAGGATCGACATGATGCCGAGCCAGAACGAGGGCGTGGCGATGCCGGCGATCGCCACGGTGCGCACGATGTGGTCGAGCCAGCTGTTCTGATTCAGCGCCGAGATCGTGCCGAGCGGGATGGCGATCGCCACCGCCACCAGGGTGGCGAGGATGGCGATCTCCAGCGACACCGCGATGCGCGAGGCGATCTCCTGGCTGACCGGCTTGCCCGACCACATCGACGTGCCGAAGTCGCCCCTGGCGAAACCCACGACGAAGTCGATGAACTGCAGGAACAGCGAGCGGTCGAGGCCGAGCTGGGCGTGGCAGTTGGCGACCGCCGAGGCGCTCACCATGCCGCCGCTGCCGCCCAGCCGCACCACGCAGATGTCGCCGGGGATCATGCGCATCAGGATGAACACCAGCGCCGCCGCCCCGATCAGGGTCGGGATCGACAGCAGCAGGCGGTTCAGGATGTAGCGATACATGCGCGCACGATCCCCGGCTCAGGTCTTCCTATTTATCCAGCCAGATGTTGGCCAGGTTGAGGTTGAGATAGTGGCTCGGGCTGATCTTCCAGCCTTTCATGTAGGAGCGGTGGGTGATGATGCGCTCCCACCACGGCGTCATGATGGTGACGACCTGGGTGTCGAGCGCATAGGTCTCGAAGGCACGCATCTTCTCGCGCTGCCTGGCAGGGTCGGTCTCGCGCAGCATCGTGTTGTAGAGCTCGATCAGCTTGGGGTCCTCGTAACCGCCGTAGTTCTCGGGGTAGACCGAGCGCGGCAGGACCTTGGCGACGTCGAGCAGCGGGTTGACCATGTTCTGGCAGTTGAACTCGACGGCGACCTCGAAGCTGCCGTTGCGCAGCGCGTCGTAGAACGGGCCGGTGGGCAGCACGCGCTGCGTCACCTTGAGGCCGATCTTGCTCCATTCGTCGATCGCCCAGGTGGCGACGAACTTGTAGGGCTGGTCGACGTTGCGGTTCATCAGCTCGAACTTCAGCCCCTCGGCGCCGGCCTCCTTGAGGAGCTTCTTCGCCTCGGTCCGCGCCTTGTCGATGTCGGTGCCGAAGCCCGCGATCTTCTGCAGCTCCTCCTTGGTCGCCGCCAGCGGCGAGCCCGGGAACACGAGGCCACCCACGGTATGCACGGTGGCGATCTTGGAGAGCGCCGGCGCGCCCTTCCAAGGGTCGATGGCGAGGGCCAGCGCGCGGCGCACCTTCACGTCGTCGAACGGCTTCTTCTTCTGGTTCGGCGTCAGCAGGTTGACGCAGTTCCAGTCGCTGGTCTGCACCGTGATCTTGTTGCCCAGCTCCTTCACCAGCTCGTCGCGCGCCGACGGCGGCATGCCGCGGAACTCGGTGGCGGCGCGGTCGGCGCGGATGGCGTCGACGCGCACCGACTGCTTGGCGGCGAAGATGGCGAGGAAGCCGTCGAGGTAGGGCTGGCCCTGGTGGTAGTAGTCGGGATTGCGCACGCCCTTGATCGACTGGCCAGTCTCGTAGGCCACGAACTTGAACGGGCCTGATCCCAGGACGTTCTTCTCGTACCAGGCCGGATCCTTCTCCACCGTCTCCTTCTTGTAGATATAGGCGAAGGGATCGGCGAGCGCCGGCAGGAAGGCGCCGGTGGCGAACTTCAGCTTGAAGATCACGGTCTCGGGATCGGGATCCTCGACCTTGTCGACCATCACCATGTAGGCCTCGCGGGCGCTCGACACGCCCTTGGGCGGGCTCACGATGCGCCGCCAGCTTGCCGCCACGTCGGCGGCCGAGAGCGGCGTGCCGTCGTGGAACTTCACGCCCTTGCGGATCTTGAAGGTGTAGGTCTTGCCGTCGTCCGTGGCCTTGGGCATCTCGGTGCAGAGGTCGCACGCGAAGTCGGTCGACGACGAGGGATTGTCGGGATTGATGGCGATCAGCGTGCTGTAGAACGGCGCCGTGGCATGGAGCGTGGCGAAGGTGTTCTCCTTGTGCCCGTCGAGGCTGGGCGGCGCATCGGCCGGGATCATGTAAGTGAGCGTGCCGCCGCGCTTGGGCGTCTGTGCCCAGGCCGGTGTTGCGGCCAGCACCGCCGAGAGTGCCGTTGCCGCCAGCAATCCAATTCGGGTCTTCATGGTTGCCTCCCTTTAGATCTTCGTTTTCTTGTTGGTCTCGCTCCATTCACCTGACTGCACGCCACC
>CANIRG010000572.1 GCA_947469635.1 Rhodospirillales bacterium
CGCGATGTTCTGCTCTCGGAACGTTCGCCGGCCATGCGTGCCATCCTGGCGCCGCTCAAGCTCGGCGAGTCGATGCCGGAGGCTTCGCTCACGAAGCGCGCATCTTATGACGGCCGCGAATACGAAGTGTCGCGGGGGAAGATGTCGGACGGCGGCGCTGTCGTCCGCTGCGTCGACGTAACGGACCGGCTTCGCGACGAGACAGCGCTGCGGCAGGGCCAGAAGATGGAGGCCATCGGCCAGCTTACCGGGGGCATGGCGCACGACTTCAACAACATCCTGCAGGTCATCCAGGCCAACCTCGATCTGGTGCGCGCCGACGGCACGGCCAACCCTGCCGTCCTCGAGCGGCTGCAGAGCGCGTCGGCGGCAGGCGAGCGTGGCGCCCGGCTCACCCAGCAGCTGCTGGCCTTTGCCCGGCGCCAACCCCTGGCTGCACAGCCGACCAACGTAGCCCGCCTGGTGGCCGATCTCGCCGACCTGCTGCGTCACGCTCTGGGTGAGCGGATCACGCTCGAGCTTAGGATCGCGGCAGACCCCTGGAACGCCCGGATCGACGCCGGCCAGCTCGAGAACGCCATCCTCAACCTCGCCATCAACGCGCGCGATGCGATGCCCGACGGCGGGACTGTTCGGGTCGAGGTCGGCAATGCCACGCTCGACCGCCGCTATGCCGCCCTGCATCAGGACGTCGTCCCCGGGTCGTACGTCCTTGTCGACGTCGGCGACACCGGCACCGGCATGGCGGCCGACGTCGTGGCGCGCGCCTTCGATCCGTTTTTCACCACCAAGATCGAGGGCAAGGGAACCGGCCTCGGCCTCAGCATGGTCTATGGCTTCGTGCAGCAGTCGAACGGCCATATCCGCATCGACAGCGCGATCGGCCAGGGCACCAGCGTGAAGCTCTATCTGCCCCGCACCCTCGACGCCGCCGCCGAGCCGGAGATCTACGTCCCCGGCGCGGGGGGAGGCAACGAGCGCGTCCTGATCGTCGAGGACAACGAAGCCGTCCGGCGCGTCGTCACCGATACCCTCTCCGGCTGGGGCTACCGCGTGGTGGCGGCCGAGAGCCCGGATGCCGCATCGATGCTCCTCGACCAGGAGCCGGCGTTCGATCTCCTGTTCAGCGATGTCGTCATGCCCGGCACGATGTCGGCCGTCGACCTTGCCTTGAAGGCCGAGCGCCTGCGGCCCGGGATCGCGGTGCTGCTGACCTCGGGCTTCGCCCGCGACCTCGTTCCCGAACGCAGCCGCCACGATTATCCGCTCATCACCAAGCCCTATCACGGCGACGAGCTGGCGGGGAGGATACGGGCCCTGCTCGCAGCACGGCGGGCCACGGCGTCCGGAATGGCATCGGAACCGCGCGCATCGGCGCTGGCACCCGAGCAGCCTTCGGCATCGAGCCGGCCGCGTCGCATTCTCGTGGTGGAAGACGAGGCGGTGCTGCGCATGTCGACCACCGACATGCTCGAGCACCTCGACTGCATGGTCACGGCGGTCGGCAGCGGCGAGCAGGCGATCGAGCTCCTGACCGGGAGCGACAGCTTCGATCTCCTGCTGACGGATCTCGGCTTGCCCGGCATGAGCGGCCAGGATCTTGCAGCCGAGGTCCGTCGGCGCTTTCCCGACCTGCCCGTGGTCATCGCCAGCGGCTATGGCCGGACCGGTGTCGAGTTGCCGGGAGTCCAGTTCATCGCCAAGCCCTATTCGTCGGTCGACCTCGAGCAGGCGCTCGACCAAGCGAGACGGAACACCATTCCGGCTTGAATCCGCCCACATCCTGCAACTTCTCAGGCTGGTGATCGTTTACCCCATACACATTCAATGGGTGACGAAAATGGCAACAGCACCGATGTCGTACACCTCGCAGGCCGCCGAGAGCGCGTCCACCCATTTGCCGCAGCATGATTCGGAGCAGCGCGAGCGTCCGGTCATGGGCCTCGATGGGGAGCTGGCTGATCTTTATTCCGCCGTCCTGGTCGTCGTCCCGCTGGCCTTTCTCCTGCGCTGGCTCTGGCCCTGACGGGGATGCCGGCGCCGGAACCTTTGCATGGAGGCTCCGTTACCCATCGCCATTAGGACGCGCATGTGCGCGCCTGCAACGAGGAGATCTCAATGCGTCCGATCATCATCCTTGCCGCTTTCGCCGCTATGTCGTTCGCGGCCGCCCCGATCGCGGTGAATGCACAGTCCACGAGCCAGAAGGTCGAGGCCGAGGCCAAGACCATGTGGGAAAAGTTCAAGGGCAGCTGGACCCAGACCAAGGGCGCGGTGAAGGAGCAGTGGGGCAAGCTCACCGACGACGACCTGCTGGAAATCCAGGGCCGCCGCGAGCAGCTCGTCGGCAAGGTGCAGACCCGCTACGGCATCACGCACGAGGAGGCCGAGGCCCAGGTCAGCGGCTGGGAACGCAAGTACAAGAGCATGTGATCGGAGGTCGTCATGAAATTCCCGATCCGCTTCTCGATCGCCGCCGCCAGTGGACTGGCGGCGGCCGTGGCCATCGCCGGTTCCGCGCTGGCCCAAGGCCCGCAATTCCGTGATGAGCGCACGGGCAAGATGTGGACGCCGGATATCGTCAGCCAGGACGACGCGCCGCAGACCGCCACGACCTATCCCGACAAGGCGTTCGATCCACGGATGCAGCGGGAGATGATTCCGGGCGTGGTCCAGCTGCGGCCGCGGGCGAACCTGATGGGCGTCGTGCCGATCACCGCCGGCCCCAACGTGCCGATCGTCACCCTGGACGCGCCGTCGCTCCAGGCCATCCCCGGTCGGCATTGGCTGACGGTGCTCTATGTCACCAACAACAGTGCCGGCTCCATCGACGTCGTGGTCGGCTGCCAGTTCACCAACCAGGGCCGCAAGGTCCAGGACACGCGCGTCGTCGTTCCTCCCGCGGGGCCGGGCGAGCGGCTGGGCTTGGGCGTCCGTGGGCCGCAGACCGACCTTTTCGTCGATCGTGTGACCTGTGAGGTTCTATCGCCGATCTAGCTCGACGCCTGCTGCAACATCAAATCGGGCCGGCCTTTCTCTAGGGTGTGTCCTCAATTAGGGGATTCCCACCGTTAAAGATGCATGATTCATAGCAAGTCGGCCAATCGAGGGACCGACGAATGCGACGCTATGGTTTGCGGGACGACCAATGGGA
>CANIRG010000573.1 GCA_947469635.1 Rhodospirillales bacterium
CCGGGGCCAGCTTCGCCCTCGGCATGGGGGGCGTCGTCGCCCTCGCGATCCATCGGCTCCTCGCCATTGGCATGCGCGGCGTGCGGCTCGGCACCGTTCTCGGCGGCAGCGTAAGGCCGGTCGGAGTCACCTTCGGCGCCTCCTTCCGCACCAGGGGCGCGCTCGTCGCCTTCGCGACGCGGCGTGCGCCGGCGACGCCGACGGCGCCTGCGACCACGTCCGTCGCCATCCTCGGCGGGCGGACGCTCGCCGTTCGCCTCGGCGGCTGCGGGGCTTTCACCTTCGTCGTCGTCGTCGTCAGCCTCGAACGGGGGAGGCGCCTCGCCTTCGGCGACGTCGTAGCTGGCGCGCGCCAGCTCCTGGGCCGGGCGATGGTCCTCGCCGCCGCGTCGCGAGCGCACGCGCTCGATCTCGCAGTCGGCGGCGTGCATCTCCTCGTCGGCCTCGATCAGCACGGTGAAGCCGTAGCGCTTCTCGATGTCCGACAGCGTGTGGCGCTTCTGGTTGAGCAGGTAGAGCGCGACGGTGGGCGGGACCGACACGGCGATCTCGCTGGCGCGGTGACGCACGCCTTCCTCCTCGATGGCGCGCAGTGCGTGCAGCGACGCCGATTCGATCGAGCGCATGCGGCCGGAGCCGGCGCAGTGCGGGCAGACCTCGGTCGAATGCTCGAGCAGGCTGGGACGCAGGCGCTGGCGCGACATCTCCATCAGGCCGAACGCCGAGATGCGGCCGATCTGGATGCGGGCGCGGTCGGTGCGCATCGCGTCCTTCACCTTGTGCTCGACCTGGCGCTGGTGGCGCGTCTCCTCCATGTCGATGAAGTCGATCACGATCAGGCCGGCGAGGTCGCGCAGGCGGACCTGGCGGGCGACTTCCTCGGCCGCCTCGATGTTGGTTCGGACCGCCGTTTCCTCGATGTTGCGCTCTTTCGTCGAGCGGCCCGAGTTGACGTCGATGGCGACCAGCGCCTCGGTCGGGTTGATCACGATGTAGCCGCCCGAACGCAGCTGCACCGTAGGCGAGTGCATGGCGTCGAACTGGCTTTCCACCTGGTAGCGGTGGAAGAGGGGGATCGGCTCCTTGTAGAGTTCGACCTTGCTCGCCTGGTGCGGCACGAGCTGGCGCATGAACTCGACGGCGGCCTGGAAGCCGGCTTCGCCTTCGACCAGCACTTGCGCGATGTCGGTGTCGTAGACGTCGCGCAGGGAGCGCTTGATGAGGTCGCCTTCCTCGTAGATCAGCGCCGGCGCCGTCGAGCGCATGGTGAGCTCGCGGATCGAGTCCCAGAGGCGGGAGAGGTATTCGTAGTCGCGCTTGATGTCGATGTTGGAGCGTTCGAGGCCGGCGGTGCGCAGGATCACGCCCATGCCCTGCGGCACCTCGAGCTGCGAGAGCATCTCCTTCATGCGCTTGCGGTCGGCCGGGTTGGAGATCTTGCGGGAGATCCCGCCGCCGCGGCCGGCGTTGGGCATCAGCACGCAGTAGCGGCCGGCCAGCGACAGATAGGTCGTGAGGGCGGCGCCCTTGTTGCCGCGCTCCTCCTTGACGACCTGGACCAGCAGGATCTGCCGGCGCTTGATCACTTCCTGGATCTTGTAGTGGCGGATCGGCTGGCGGCGGCGGCGCTCGCGCGTCTCGCGCTCGACGCCGGCGACGTCGCCGCCCAGCGTCTCGACGACGACCTCGGGCTGCGGTGCCTCGGCTGGATCGGCGGAGGCCTCCACCGGCGATTCCACTGGCGCGGGCTCGATCGTTTCCGCGGTTTCCACAGGTCCTTCGACCCGCTCCACCACGATCTCCGCCGGCTGTGCCTCGACGGGCGGTGGCGCTTCCTCCACAGCCTCTATCGCCGGCTGAGCCGCTTCGCGATTTTCCTCGCGCGCATCCTCGATGTCGGTGCGATCGACCTTGGTGATCACGGGCTCGGGCTCGTCGTCGGCCTCGGCCTGCAGCCGCTGCTGCTCGGCAATCAGCCGCTTGCGATCCGCCACCGGTATCTGGTAATAATCCGGATGGATCTCGGCAAAGGCCAGGAACCCATGCCTGTTGCCGCCATACTCCACGAACGCCGCCTGCAGCGACGGCTCGATCCGTATCACCTTGGCGAGATAGATATTCCCCTTCAGCGGCTTCCGAGCCGCCGTCTCATAATCGAACTCGTCCAATTTTGTTCCATCGACGACGACTACCCGGGTTTCTTCCGGGTGGCTGGCGTCGATGAGCATGCGCCTTGCCATGGCTCGCTCCCGAGGCGATGGGTCCCGACCGGCGCGAGCGACCAGCGGCCAAGCCGCCTCCTTGGTGCGAGGGGGACGGCGCGCCATCGACCCGTCGAACGACCAAGGAGAGGCCAAGACGGGGAAGCATCGCGCCGCCGGGCCGATACGAACAGGGGCCCTGCCAACCTCGAGTTTCCTATAGCCACCGCCTGTCTGACAATCCGGCCGCCAGCGCCATGAAAGCAAGGGCGCGGCTGGGACTGCCGTCGGAGCGCAACCACTAAGGAGCGCGCTTCGAACGACGGCGACTGCTCGCGAGACGCAAGATACGGGGTCCCGCGATCGACCACAATCAAAAGATTGATAAAATGAACACTTGACAATAATGCATTGAAAAAACTTGAATTTCTCCAGGAGTCTGAGATACTGGGTGAGTGATTTCAGTTAACCGTCGATTTTTTATCAATTTTACGCTGACGCTCGCACTGGGTGCGGCGGCCCCGGCGTGGGCCAAGGCGCCGGCGATCAAGAAGAAGGCCGCGCCGCAACCGCCGCGTCCCAAGCTCATCGCGCTCGACCCCGGCCACGGCGGCATGGACCCCGGCGCACTCGGCGTCGGCGGCAGCCAGGAAAAGAGCGTCGTCATCGCCGTCGCCCGCGAGTTGCAGAAGCAGCTGCAGGCCGGCGGCCGCTACCGCGTCATGCTGACGAGAGGCGGCGACCAGTACGTGCCGCTGCGCGAGCGCGTGGCCCGCGCCCAGGAGGCCAAGGCCGACCTGTTCCTCTCCCTGCACGCCGATTCCCACCCCGACAGCGACGTCCGCGGCGCCTCCGTCTACACCCTGTCGGAATCCGCCACCGACCGCGAAGCCGCCGCCCTCGCGGCTCGAGAGAACCGCGCCGA
>CANIRG010000574.1 GCA_947469635.1 Rhodospirillales bacterium
ATCCAGGGCGAGCTCGAGCCGCTCGACACGGCGGTCTGGTACAATCGCATGGCGCGCAAGGACTTCACCGTCGGGCTCAACGTCCAGGGCGTCGGCATCGACGATCCCGACGTGGTGTTCTACGAAACCTTCTCCTGCGGCTCGGAGCGTAACTACACCAACTACTGCAGCCCCGAGATCGAGAAGCTGTTCGAGCAGCAGTCGCGCATGACCGACGTCGCGGCGCGCAAGAAGCTCGTCTGGGAGATCGACAAGAAGCTGCAGGAGGATGGCGCCCGGCCGGTGATCCAGCACGATTGGGGCGCCACCTGCTGGCGGCCGGAGGTCAAGGGAGTGAACCTCGCGGTCAATACGATCTATAATCACTGGCGGTTCGAGGACGTCTGGATCGACCGCTGACGCAACGCAGGAGAGCCGCCATGATCAAGGGCCTGCATCACAACGCCTACCGGTGCCGCGATTCGGAGGAGACGAGGCAGTTCTACGAGGGCTTCCTCGGCCTGCCGCTCGTGCATACGCTCAGGATCGAGCAGACCATGACCGGCCGCAGCACCGGCGCCGGCGTGCTGCACACCTTCTTCCAGCTCGACGACGGCTCGTGCCTCGCCTTTTTCGAGGCGCCGGACATGCCGTTCGAGTTCAAGGATCAGCACGACTTCGACCTGCATATCGCACTCGAGGTCGAACCCGAGGTGCTCGACGCGATGTTCGCCAAGGGCAAGGCCGAGGGCCGAGAGGTGCGCGGCGTCTCGGACCATCACTTCATCCGCTCGATCTATTTCCGCGATCCCAACGGCTATGTGATCGAGCTCACCGCCAAGGTGGCGGGCCGGGAGAGCGCGATGGATCCCGCGAAGAACCGTGCGCACGATCTCCTGAAAGCCTGGCAGGCCGGCAAGCGGCGGCCCGCTCTCGCAACAGCCTAGGAGCCTCCCATGAGAAGCGCGGCGCTCGCCCTGGTCCTGATGGCAACCGCGAGCGCCGCTGCCGCGGACGAGCGCGATTTCCTGCAGAAGGGCCAGGCCGCCTACTACAGCCTGCAGCGCGAGGGCCTGGCCGAGTTCGCCCGCAGCGCCTTGCCCAACTGGGACCTGATGCTGGCGTCGTTGTTCCGCACCGATCCCGACGTCGGCAAGCGAACCCATGCGATGCTGAGCAGCCAGCGGTTCGCGCTGACGGTCGGTGTGGGCAAGCGGCCGAAGATCGCCTTCCTCGGCGGCGCCGCTGCCGGCAACGCGCAGCAGGCCCAGGGCCTGGAGAAGATCAAGTCGGGACTCGATCAGGCCCTCACCGGCCTGTTCGACATCTGGTCGCCCTTCGTCCTGACCGAACCCTTCCCCGGGCCATCGACAGCGGTCGATCTCGTCGAACAGCCGCTCTTCACCGAGACGCCGCGCGGCCTGCTGCTTTCGGCGTACCAGGCCGGCTATCGGACCTTGCCGGCCGGCGAGGTGTCGCAGTTGCAGGTCCGCATCGACTACCAGCAGGTCGACGGTTTCGACCTGCCGAAGACGTTGGCCCTGGGCGGAAGCCAGGGCGGCCATCCGTTTCTGATGGAGGTCGCCCTTGCCGAGTGCAAGGTGACGAGACGCTAAAGGGAGGAAGAAAGATGAAAGCAACGAGTTGGGCGCTCGCCGCCCTGATGGCGTTCGCGTTGGCCGTGCCGGCCGGCGCGCAGACGGTGCCGCAGTTCCAGGTCGACCCGGCCTGGCCCAAGCCGCTGCCCAACAACTGGCTGTTCGGCCAGGTGGCGAGCGTCGCCGTCGATCCGTCCAACGATCACGTCTGGGTGCTGCAGCGCCCGCGCTCGCTGAGCGAGGACGAGAAAGGCGCCACGCTGACGCCGCCGCGCAACAAGTGCTGCGCCCCCGCTCCCTCGGTCATGGAGTTCACCGCCGACGGCGACTTCATCCAGGGCTGGGGCCATCCCGACACCAAGCCGTGGGTCACCAACGAGCACGGCATCCACGTCGACCGCAAAGGCTTCGTCTGGATCGCCGGCAACGCCGAGACCGACAGCGCCATCTTCAAGTTCACCAGGGACGGCAAGCCGGTGCTCACCATCGGCAAGCTGGGACCCACGGGCGGCAGCAACGACAAGACGTTGGTCGGCCGTCCCGCCGACATCCAGGTCGACACCGACGCCAACGAGGTCTTCGTCGCCGACGGCTACGGCAACCGCCGCGTCGTCGTGTTCGATTCGGAGACCGGCGCCTACAAGCGCCACTGGGGTGCCTACGGCAAGACGCCCTCGGACGACAAGACCCCGCCCTACGATCCGGCGGCCGCGCCGTCGCAGCAGTTCGCCAACCCGGTGCATTGCGCCAAGCCCTCGCGCGACGGCCACCTCTACGTCTGCGACCGCACCAACAACCGCATCCAGGTGTTCAAGAAGGACGGCACCTACGTGACGGAATGGTTCTACGACAAGCCGACCCGCGGCGGCGGCGCGGTGTGGGACCTGAATTTCTGGCCCGACGCCAACCAGACGTATCTGTTCAACATCGACGGCGAGAACAACCTGCTGCGCATCCTGCGCCGTTCCGACGGCCAGGTGGTCGGCGGCTTCGGCCGCTCGGGCCGCTACGCCGGCAACTTCCACTGGGTCCACAGCATCGCTGTCGACTCCAAGGGCAATATCTACACGGGCGAGGTCGACAACGCCAAGCGCGTGCAGAAGTTCAAGCCGACCAACGGCGAGCCGAAGTAACTCTAAGTGCTGGCCGCGCTCTACCCCAGCCGTCGGCGGTAGAGCGCGATCAGACGCTCCCAGTGGCGCTCCGCGGCGGGCTTGTCGTAGCACCAGCGTTGCGGGAAGGCGAAGCCGTGGTGCACGCCCATCTGGATCTCGAGCTCGCCGGAGTTGCCCGACATGTCGAACAGCTCCTTCAGCACCTTCACCATGTCGGGCGGCGCGAGGTCGTCGTGCTCGGCGCAGGAGATGTAGAGCTCGCCCTTGGCCTTGCCGAGCGTGAGATGTGGGCTCTCGACGGCGTCGCTCACCAGCCAGGTGCCGTAGAACGAGGCCGCGGCGGCGATGCGGTCGGGAAAGCGCGCTGCAGCCGCGAGCGAGTATGGGCCGCTCATGCAATAGCCGTGAGTGCCGACCGGCCCCTTCTTCACC
>CANIRG010000575.1 GCA_947469635.1 Rhodospirillales bacterium
ACGGCGCGATTGAAGCCGCCGCCGACCCGGAGGCCGATCAGTCTCTTGAAGTTGGGCGTGATGTTGCCGCACATGCTGTAGGGCGACTTGTCGGTCACCGCCTCGACATCGACGATGACGAAGCGGTGGTCGAGGGTGAGGCGGATCGACATGTCGTGGACGAAGTCGCCGGGCTTCAGGGGGCCGCGCCATTCGTTGGCATGTTCGTAGGTCTTCTCGTCGGTGATGCGGCCCTCGATATCGAGAAGCCCGTCGTCCCGGAAGAAACCCTGGCAGGTGACGCGACGCGTATGCAGATGCTGTCGCCCGACTGGCGGCGAAAGCGGCATGGTTGAACCTCTTCGATATAGTTCTTCAGGCGTTGGCGGCCTGTATGGCGGCCGGCGGCATGATGCGCAACTCGGCGATGCGGGTGCCCTCGCGCTTGAGGATCTCGAAGCGGAAACCGTAGAATGCGTAGGTCTGGCCCACTTCGGGGATGCGCCGCGCCTCGTGCAGGACGAGGCCCGCGATGGTGATGGCGACGTCCTCGGGGAGGTGCCAGTCGAACTCGCGGTTGAGGTCGCGGATCGGCACGTCGCCCTGGCTGACCAGGCTGCCGTCGTCGCGTCGCACGACGCCGCGCTTGATGGCGTCGTGCTCGTCCTCGATGTCGCCCACGATCTCCTCGATGATGTCCTCGAGGGTGATGATGCCGCGCAGCGCGCCGTACTCGTCGACGACGATGGCGAAATGCTCGTGGCGGGCGCGGAAAGCCTGGAGCTGGGCGAACAGCACGGTCGACTGCGGGATGAACCAGGGCGGCGTCATCACCTCCGCGATCTTGACCGCCTCGGGTCCGCCGGCCGCCTTGACGGCGCGGAACAGGTCCTTGGCGTGGAGCACGCCCACGATATTGTCGGGCTGGCCGCGATACACCGGAATGCGCGTGTAGGGCGCGGCAAGCGCCTGCGTGACGATCGATTCGGTGGGATCGTCGCCGTCGATCAGCACCACGCTCGCGCGATGGGTCATGACGTCGCCCACCGTCCGGTCGCCGAGATCGAGCACCGAGCGCAACATCGCCTTCTCGGCCGGCGCGTCGGTGTCGCCTCGGCCGCCGCCGTGCATCTCGATGGCGCCGCGCAGCAGCTCGTTCTGCTCGGCGGCGGCGTTGGTCTGGTCGGGACGCACGCTCATCATCCTGAGGAAGAGACGCGAGATCGCCGCCACCCCGCGGGCCATCGGCCCCAGGATCAGGAGGGTGAAGAAGATCGAGGGCGCCAGCATGAGCGCCACCCGGTCGGCGCGCAGCAGCGCCCAGGTCTTGGGCATCACCTCGGCGAAGATCACCACCAGCACGCCGATCGCCAGCGTGGCGTAGACGACACCCGCGGCGCCGAAAATCGCGGTGAGAACGGCCGTCGTGAGCGACGCCGACAGGATGTTCATCACGCTGTTGCCGAGCAGGACGGCGCTCACGGCCTCGTCCTTGCGCTCGAGCAGGGCGTTCACGAGGGCGGCGCGCTGGTTGCCCTGCTGGGCCAGGCGATGCATGCGCGGAGCCGAAGCGCCGGTGATCGCGGTTTCCGCCGCCGACATATAGGCGCCGAGCGCCAGGCACAGCATGACCAGCGGCGTGGCTATATAGAGAGGCAAGTCGAGATGAAGCTCGGCTTCCATGGCATCAGGCCGCGATGGCTGCGTCGAGCATGCCGCGCAGGAGGGCTTCGTCGACATCGCGGGTCACGAAGGCCTGGCCGATGCCCTTGACGAGGACGAAGGTCAGGCGGCCGGCGGCGGCCTTCTTGTCGCCGCGCATGTGGCCGATCAGGCGCGCGCTGTCCCAGGTCCTGCTGTTGTTGCCGCCGATCCCGCGCAGGCGCAGCGGCAGGCCGACCGAGGCGAGATGGCGGTTCACGCGCGCCGCCTCGGACTCGGAGCACAGGCCGATCCGCGCCGACAGGTCGAAGGCCATCGCCATGCCGGCGCCCACCGCCTCGCCATGCAGCAGGTCGGGACCGAAGCCGGTCTCGGCTTCCAGCGCATGGCCGAAGGTATGGCCGAGGTTGAGCAGCGCCCGCAGGTCGGCGGTCTCGCGCTCGTCGGCCGCCACGATGCGCGCCTTGGCGAGGCAGCTCTGCTCGATGGCGTAGGTCCGCTTCGCCGCGTCCCCTTCGAGGACGGCGGCGGCATTGGCCTCGCACCAGTCGAAGAAGGCCGGATCGTCGATCAGCCCGTATTTCACCACCTCGGCATAGCCTGCCAGCAGCTCGCGCCTGGGCAGGGTGTCGAGCACCTCGGTGTCGGCCAGCACCAGCCTCGGCTGGTAGAAGGTGCCGACCATGTTCTTGCCGTGGCGGGTGTTGATGCCGGTCTTGCCGCCGACCGAGGAATCGACCTGGGCGAGGAGGGTGGTCGGGACCTGGATGAAGTCGACGCCGCGCAGCAGGACCGAGGCGGCAAAGCCCGTGAGGTCGCCGACGACACCGCCGCCCAGCGCCACAAGCGTGGTCTTGCGGTCGACGCCGCGGTCCAGCAGGTCGCTCAGCAGCCGGCCGAAGCCCGCGAACTCCTTGCTGCTCTCGCCGGCCGGCACGGTCACGACCGCGGCATCGATACCGGCATTGGTGAACGAGGCGGCGAGGCGCGCGCCATACAGCGGCGCCACCGTCTCGTCGCTCACGATGACGACCCGCGGCCCGGCGAGCAGCTTCTTCGCCAGCGCGCCGGCGCGATCGATCAGGCCGGGGCCGATGGCGATGTCGTAGCTGCGGCCGGCCAGATTCACGCCGACGATGCGAGGCTCGCTCATGCTGCGGCACCGGCCGTTTCGGGGAACAGATGCCGGCGCAGGGCCTCGATCACCTGCTCGGTCGTGCGCTCGGCGGGCTGCGCCGTCGATTCCACGACCAGATCGGCCTCCGCATAGACGGGATAGCGGACGGCCATCAGCCGCCCGAGAATCTCCTTGGGGTCGCCCTGGCGCAGCAGCGGTCGATGGCCGCGGCGCTTGACGCGGTCGAACAGCACGTCGAGCTCGGCGCGCAGCCAGACCGTCACGGTCCTGTCGCGCATCAAGGCCCGGGTCTCGGGGTCCATATAGGCGCCGCCGCCCGTGGACAGGACATGCGGCTCGCC
>CANIRG010000576.1 GCA_947469635.1 Rhodospirillales bacterium
CGCACGGTCGGACAGGGTGTATGGGCAAAGCCGATACGCCGGACCGGCGACTTGAGCTGACCGAAGCAACGCTCGCCGATGCGGGCCGCCAACTCGGCGCTGAAGCCGCTGTTGACCCAGTCGCAATCGGCGATGATGCAACGGCCGGTCTTGCGGACCGATGCCACGATCAGCTCCTCGTCGAGGGGAGCAAGCGTTCTCGGATCGACGATCTCCATCGACACGCCGCGACGCTTGAGAATGTCGGCTGCAAGGCGAGCCTCGACGTTCATCCACGACAGGCCGACAACGGTCACATCGCGGCCCGGCAGGAGGATGCGGCCGACACCGAGAGGAACCTCGAAAGGCTCTTCCTTCACGTCCTCCTCCGCCCAATAGAGCCAACGGTGCTCGAGGCAGATGACGGGATTGTCGTCGCGAATGGCCGCCGTCAGCATGCCCTTGGCGTCCGAGGGAGTCGTGGGCGCGATGACCTTCAGCCCGGGAATATGGGTGAAATAGGAGAACAGGCTCTTGCTGTGCTGCGCCCCCTGGCCCCAGCCCCGGCCGATCACCGCGCGAATGACCAGCGGCACCTTGAGCTTGCCGCCGGTCGAATAGGTGTAGTTCGAGATCATGTTGACCAGCTGGTTGATCGCCAGGATCATGAAATCGACGCGGATATGGACGTGAACGGGCCGCAGGCCGCGAATGGCCGCTCCCAGGCCAAAACCCGTCATCGCATCTTCGGAAATCGGCGTATCGAAGACACGGTCGTTCCCGAACCGCTCGGCCAGCCCCCTGGTGGTGCCGAAGATCTTCGAAAAGGTCGGCACGCCGATGCCATAGACGAACACCCGCGGATCGCGTTCCATTTCCTGCGCCATGGCTTCGCGCAGGGCCCCGGCATAATCAAGCGTTCTCATGGAACACACCCGCATAGAGGCGGTCCGGCGTCGGTATCGGAGCCGCAGCGGCACGCTTGACGCTTTCCTGAACCTGCGCGTCGATCTGGGCCTCGAGCGCACCGACATCGCCTTCGCTCAAGCCCGTCGCCAGCAGCCGCCGGCGCTGAACCACGACGGCATCGCGATCGATCCAGTCCCTGTGGACGGCCTCCTTGTCGCGGTAGCCCCAATGCCAGTCGTCGCCGATTCCCACATGCTCCAAGAAACGGGCGCACTTGATGTTGAGGAAGGCCGGCCTGCGCTCGGCATGCGCCTTGGCTGCCGCGCTGCGCGCCAGCTCATAGACGCTTTCCACGTCGCTGCTGTCGTCCTCATACGAATCGCAGCCGAACGAGCGCACCGTCTCGGCGATCGACCGCACCACCTGGCGCGCCGCCCGTGGCGTGTCGACGGCGTAGCCGTTGTCCTCGCAGACGAAGAGGACCGGAAGCCTGAACAGCGCCGCCGAATTGACGCTCTCCCAGAACACGCCGGCATCGACGGCACCGTCGCCGAAGAAGGCCACCGAGGTTCGGCCGGTGTTCAAGCGAAGATTGGCGAAGGCAGCTCCTACCGCCACGGAAATCTGCGTCGCGACGACGCCACTCGACAGCATGTGGCCGCGATCCGCCGCGGCAAGGTGCATCGAGCCTCCCTTGCCCTCGCCCGTCCCGGACATGCGCCCATACAATTCGGCGAAGAACCGGTCGGTATCCTTGGTCTGCGCCAGGAACGCGGCATGGCTGCGATAGGAGGCAAAGACATCGGCCTTTCCTTCCAGCGCCTCACACACTCCGACAGACACGAACTCCTGTCCCATGGACATATGCATGGGAGTCCGCATGAGATTCTCGGGGTAGTGCTTGACTATGGCTTCTTCCGAACGCCGCGCGAGGAGTAGCGTCTTGTACAGCTCCGCCGATCTTGAGTTGGTTGCCATGCCAGTTGCAAAACTCATTTCTGTCTTTTCTTCACGTAGAGACGCGGTCGGCGGGACTATAAAGAGGCCCCCTCTGAATGGCAACACAATCACGGAAGCGCCTAGTCAACCAAGGGTACTTGTGTTAGCGGCAACGCAAAATGACACTAGGCTTCCGACCAGCGGCGGCCTTCTCAAGGTGAAGATCGATAGATGGCTCCCAAGCGCGCTTTGATCACGGGCATTACCGGAATGGTCGGCTCCCATTTGGCGGAGTACCTGATCGACAAGACCGACTGGGATGTGGTCGGCATGTGCCGGTGGCGCAGCCCGCTCGACAACCTCGGCACCTTGACGGCCCGCATCAATTCCAATGATCGCATCTCCCTTCTGTACGGCGATCTCCGCGATACGATGTCCATCCAGGCGGCCGTCGCCAAAGCGCAGCCCGACTACGTCTTCCATCTCGCGGCGCAAAGCTTCCCGCGGACCAGCTTCGACGCCCCGCTCGATACGATGGACACCAACATCCAGGGTACCGTGCGCGTCCTCGATGCACTGCGCCGGACCAGCCCGAAGGCCATCATTCACGTCTGTGCCTCGTCCGAGGTCTTCGGCCGCGTTCCCAGGGAAAAGCTGCCGATCGACGAGGAATGCAGCTTCCATCCCGCGTCGCCCTACGCCATTTCCAAGGTCGGAACGGACCTCGTCGGCCGCTTCTACGCGGAAGCCTACGGCATGACCGTGATGACGACCCGGATGTTCACCCATACGGGCCCGCGGCGCGGCGACGTCTTCGCCGAATCGACCTTCGCCAAGCAGATCGCGATGATCGAGCGCAAGCTTATTCCGGCGGTGGTGAAGGTGGGCAATCTGCAGTCGTTGAGAACCATCGCCGACGTGCGCGACGCGGTGCGCGCCTACTACATGCTTGTCACGGTCAATCCAACCGCCGGGGCCTATTACAACATTGGCGGCAAGCATTCCTGCACCATCGGCGAGATTCTCGATAAGCTGCTGTCATTCTCACCGTTAAAGTCGGAGATCCGGATTGAGGTCGACCCCGACCGGCTGCGTCCGATCGACGCCGACCTGCAGGTACCGAACACAGCCAAGTTCGAGGCTCATACAGGGTGGCAGCCCGAGATCTCGCACGACAAGACATTGCGCGACCTGCTCGACTACTGGCGGCAGCGCGTGGCGACCGAAGGCAATCGCTTCCTGACGCGCTGACCCATCCTGTCCTTGAGGCGGCCGATCAAGCTGGTATA
>CANIRG010000577.1 GCA_947469635.1 Rhodospirillales bacterium
ACGAAGATCTGGTCGACCAGCATGTACATCCGCGAATCCCAGATCATCTTACCCAGCCCGTTGTTGGCGGCAACGAGCTCGGCGGCGATGATGGTCACGAACGAGTTGGCCATGGCCAGACGCATGCCGGTCAGGATGTAGGGAACGGTGGCGGGGAAGGCGACGAAGAAGAAGACCTGGGCGCGACTGGCCCCCAGCGAGCGGGCGGCGCGGATCTTGTTGGGCGCCACCGCGCTCACGCCCGTGGCGGTGTTGATGATGATGATGAACACCGTGGTGTAGGTGATCAGGAAGATCTTCGAGCCCTCGCCGATGCCGAACCAGATCACCGCCACGGTGATCAGCGCCGTCGCTGGGATGAAGCGCAGGAACTCGGTGTAGGGCTCGAGCAGGCGGCGGACGACGAGGAAGGAGCCGATCGCCAGCCCGAGCGGGATGCCGATCGCCGTGCCGCAGGCGAAGCCGGTGAAGATGCGCATCAGGCTGACCGAGGCCTGCTCCCACAGCGTGCCGTCCTCGGCAAGCTCGATCGCCTTCAGGATCACCTTCCACGGCGGCGGGAAGAGCACCGAGCTCAGCAGCCAGGCGGAGGCCGCATGCCAGATCAGGAACAGGCTGGCGAACCCGAGGAAGGTGAGGCCGAGCCTTTGGACTGTATCGCGCATCAATGCGCCCGCTGCAGCGCGATCGCGACCTCGTCGCGGATCATCTCGTGAACCTGGCGATAGACCGCCATGAAGCGGTCGTGCGTGCGCTCGCGCTCGGCTTCGGCCAGCGTCACCGGCACGATGCCCTTGAGCTTCGAGGCAGGGCCGGCATGCATGACGCCGATACGGTCGGCCAGGATGATGGCCTCGTCGATGTCGTGGGTGATGAACAGCACCGTCTTGCCGGTGGCCCGGCAGATGCGCTGCAGCTCGTGCTGCATGTCGGCGCGGGTGTGGGCGTCGAGGGCGGCGAAGGGCTCGTCCATCAGCAGCATCTGCGGCTCGTTGGCGAGCACGCGGGCGATCTGGATGCGCTGCTTCATGCCGCCCGACAGCTCGGCCGGATGCTTGTGACCCTGGCTGCCCATGCCCACGAGATCGAGATAGTGCCGCGCCTTCTCCGCACGCTCGCGTCGTCCCAGCCCGCGCATGCGCAGCCCGAACTCGACGTTGCCCATTGCCGAGAGCCATCCATAGAGCGAATCGTCGCCTTGGAAGACCACGCCGCGGTCGGCTGCCGGCCCCTCGATCGGCCGGCCGTCGATCCTGATATCGCCCGTGCTCGCCGGCTCGAATCCCGCCACCATGTTCAGCACCGTGGTCTTGCCGCAGCCGCTGGTGCCCAGCAGGCAGAAGAACTCGCCAGCCTGGATGTCGAGGGAGAAGTCCTGCACCGCCACATAGTCGCTGCCCTGCAGCGAGCGGTAGACCTTGCTCACTCCGGCGAGCTGCACCAGCGCCATTATTCTAGGTGCCGCAGAAGGTGCGGAACACGCGCTGCTCGGGGCCGGGCGGCTCGGCGTAGGCGGCGAACGCGGGCTGTTCCTCGAAGGGCTTCGCGAGCACGGCGTTCAGCTCCTCGAAGGGTGTGAAATCCTCGTGCTCGACGGCAGCCGTGATCGCCGCCTCGACGCGATGGTTGCGCGGGATATAGGCGGGGTTCGCGAGCCGCATCGCTGCTCGTCGCGCGGCCTCGTCCTGCGGCTCGAGCGCAAGACGCTCGCGCCAGCGGGCGCTCCAGGCATCGAAATCGGCGGGTTCCTCGAACAGGCCGCGCGCATCGCCTTCGCCCAGGCGGCGGAAGGCCAGCGTGTAGTCGGTGCCGTGATCGGTGAGGATCTTCAGCAGTGCCTGCGTGAGCTCGGCGTCGCCCTCCCGTTCGGTGAAGAGGCCGATCTTGCGGCCGAGGCCCGCCTGCCAGGCGGTGGAGAAACGATCGGAGAAAGTCGACAGCGCCTCGTTGGCCTGCGCGAGCGCGGCCTCGCGGTCCTCGCTCAGCAGCGGCAGCAGCGTCTCGCCGAAGCGCGCCATGTTCCAGCCGGCGATCTCGGGCTGCTTGCCGTAGGCGTAGCGGCCGTACTGGTCGATCGAGCTGAACACCGTCGCCGGATTGAAGGCGTCCATGAAGGCGCAGGGGCCATAGTCGATCGTCTCGCCCGCGATCGACACATTGTCGGTGTTCATCACGCCATGGATGAAGCCGACCAGCAGCCACTTGGCCACCAGCTCGGCCTGTCGGGCGATCACCCTCTCGTAAAGCTCCTTGTAGGTCGACGCGTCGGGGTAGTGCCGCGCGATCACATGGTCGGCCAGCAGCTTCAGCCCTTCGGTGTCGCTGCGCGCGGCGAAGAACTGGAAGGTGCCGACACGGATATGGCTGGAAGCGACGCGCGTCAGCACCGCGCCCGGCAACACCGTCTCGCGATAGACGGGATCGCCCGTCAGCACGGCGGCGAGCGAGCGCGTGGTCGGGATGCCGAGCGCCGCCATCGCCTCGCTGATGATGTACTCGCGCAGCACCGGTCCCAGCGCCGCGCGTCCGTCGCCGCGGCGCGAGAAGGGAGTCGGGCCGGCGCCCTTCAGCTGAATGTCGCGACGTACGCCACCGAGGTCCACGACCTCGCCCAGCAGGATGGCGCGTCCGTCGCCCAGCTGCGGCACGAAGTTGCCGAACTGATGGCCGGCATAGGCGAGCGCGATCGGCTCGGAGCCCTCGGCGACGCGATTGCCCGCCAGCATGTCGACGCCTTCCGGCGATGCCAGCATGTCGGGATCGAGGCCGAGCTGGTGGGCGAGCGGCCGGTTGAGCTTGATCAGCCGCGGCGCGGCGACCGGAGTCGGCGGCAGGCGCGCATAGAAGCGATCCGGCAGCCGGGCGTATGAATTATCGAAGGTATGGGATGCCATGAGAGCCTCAATCTATAACGCTCGCCTCCCCATTCATATGGGGAGGCGAGGGAGACGGGCCTAGCAGCCTGTCGGACTTAGCGTCCTCAGGTAGTTTTTGTTAGAATCGCGCTTCGATCAAGCAACGAGAGCGCAGCGTAGATGAGCAACTTCCGGCAGGTTGACCGCGGCACCGGCTTTTTGTTGCCGCCGAGTGTTGACGAGTG
>CANIRG010000578.1 GCA_947469635.1 Rhodospirillales bacterium
AGGCAGACGATCTCGCCGGGATTGACGGTGAAGCTCACCTTCTCGACGGCATGGACGCGGTCGGCTCCCCGGGGGAGGGCGACGCTGAGGTTGCGAACCTCGAGGACGGGGCGCTTGTCGTTCATCTTGTCGGGCATCAGACCTTCTTGCTCATCTTGGGATCGAGCGTGTCGCGCAGGCCGTCGCCCATGATGTTGATCGCCAGCACCGTGAAGGCAAGGAAGATGCCGGGGTACAGGATGTTGTGCGGGAAGACGCGGAACAGCGTGCGGCCTTCGGCCATGATGTTGCCCCAGCTGGGGATCTCCGGCGGGATGCCGATGCCGAGGAAGCTGAGCGCGGCTTCCGACAGGATGGCGGCGGCGGCCAGGAAGGTGCCCTGGACGATCAGCGGCGCCACGGTGTTGGGCAGGATGTGGCGGAACAGAAGGATCCAGGTCGGCGTGCCGACCGAGATGGCGCCTTCGACATAGGGCTCCTCGCGCACCGTCAGCACGATCGAGCGCACCAGGCGCACGACTCTAGGCACGTCGGGCACGACGATGGCAAAGATCACGGTTATCAACCCGGCCCGCCAGATAGACACCAGGGCGATGGCGAGCAATATGCCCGGAATGGCCATCAACCCGTCCATGATGCGCATGATGATGGCGTCGGCCCACCGGACGTAGCCCGACACCAGGCCGATCACCGTGCCGATGGCGATGGCGCAGAGGGCGACGGACACGCCGACCATCAGCGACACGCGCGTGCCGTAGATGACGCGGCTATAGACGTCGCGGCCCAGGCTGTCGGTGCCCATCAGCACGACGCGCTTGGCGGTCTTGCCATCGTCGAGCCGGAAGGTGATCTCGGTGCCCGGCTTCTTGTTGCGGGCCGCGGGATCGATGCGCGTCGGATCGACGGTGCCGAGCACCGGCGCCAGCACGGCGATCAGCAGCATGATCAGCAGGATCGTGCCGCCGATGAGGACGCCGGGATTCTTGAGCGCCAGCAGCCACAGGCTCTTGCGCTTGGTCGAGGCCGACGAGATCGAGGCGGAGTCGACGACGTCTTCTGCGATGGCGGTCAATAGCGGATCCTCGGGTCGAACAGGGTGTAGCTGATGTCGATCAGCAGGTTGATCACGACATAGACCACGGAGAACAGCAGGATGACGGTCTGGATGGTCGGGAAGTCGCGGCTCAGCACCGCCTCGACCGTGAGGCGGCCGAGGCCGGGCAGGCCGAACACGCTCTCCGTCACCACGGCGCCGCCCATCAGGATGGCGATGCCGATGCCGATCACGGTGAGGATCGGCACGGCGGCGTTGCGCAGCGCATGGCGCATCAGCACGACGCGGTTGCTAAGGCCCTTGGCGCGGGCGGTGCGGATATAGTCCTCGTTCAGCACCTCGAGCACCGAGGCGCGGGTGATGCGGGTGATCAGCGCCACGAAGCCCACCGACAAAGTGAGCGAGGGCAGGATCATGCGTTCGAGGAAGCCCCAGAAATTGACGCCGATGCGGATGTAGCCCTGCACCGGCAGCCAGCCGAGCTCGATGGCGAAGACATAGATCAGGCAATAGCCGATGACGAACCCGGGCACCGAGAAGCCAAGCACCGAGAAGCCCATGACGAAGCGGTCGAGCAGCGATCCCTGGCGGTAGGCCGCCGTCACGCCGAGCGGCACGGCCAGGCTCACGGCGAAGACCAGCGTGCAGGTCGCGAGCGCGAGGGTCGGCTCGATGCGCTGGGCGATCAGCTCGGCCACGGTCTTCTTGAAGAAGAAGCTCTCGCCGAAATTGCCCTGGAGGATATTGCCGATCCAGATGCCGAACTGCTGCCAGATCGGCTGGTTGAGGCCGAGCTTTTCGCGGATGTCGGCGATCTGGTCGGAGGTGGCGTTGTCGCCGGCGATCACCGCCGCCGGATCGCCCGGCGTCAGCCGCAGCATGAGGAAGACGAACACCGCCACCACCGCGAGGACGGGGATGATGGCGATCAGACGGCGGGTGATGAAGTCGAGCATGGTTTACCGATCTAGACCGTCACCCCGGGTGGCGCGCGAGGCCGCGCTCCACCCGGAATGACGAGGAAGTCACTTCTTCTCGATGTTCCACATCACCGGCGCCGGCGCCTTGAGCCAGCCGGAGACGTTGCTGCGCATGGCACCGGGACCGTACCACTGGCCGATCCAGCCGTACTGGGCCGTTTCGAGCGCACGGTTCTGGACCGCGACGGCCAGCGCCTTGCCCTTCACCGGGTCGGTTTCCTTGGCGTAGGCGTCGCGGATCTTCTCCATCTCCGGATCGGTCGGCCAGCCGAACCACGACTTGTCGCCGTTGGCCACCATGTAGGAGGTGGCGATCGGGTTCAGGATGTCGGCGGCCACCGAGAAGGTGTGGAAGACGTTCCAGCCGCCCTGGTCGGCCGGCTCCTTCTTGGTGCGGCGCGTGACGACCGTCTGCCAGTCCATCGACTGCATGTCGACCTTGAAGCCGCCCTGCTCGAGCAGCGACTTGGTGACCGGCGCGGTATTGGTGAGCACCGGCAGCGTCGTCGACTGCATCAGCACGACCGGCGTGCCGTCGTAGCCGGCTTCCTTGAGCAAGGCCTTGGACTTCTCGAAGTCGGGCTTGATCAGCATCCCGTTGGGCGCGTCGACGGCGTTGGGCGTGCCGCAGACGAAGGCGGCGCCGCAGACCTTGTAGTATTCGGCCTCGCCGACGGTGGCCTTGAGGTAATCCTCCTGGCGCATCGAATAGAGCGCGGCCAGGCGGATCTTCGGGTTGTTGAAGGGCTTCACCAGGTGGTTGAAGCGGATGATGAACTGGTGGCCGAGCGGGTTCCAGTCGACCAGCTGCACGCCCTTTTCCTTCTTCAGGATCGGGATCAGGTCGTGCGGCGGCTGCTCGAGCAGGTCGATCTCGCCCGCGATCAGGGCGTTCACCTGCTGCTGCGGGTCGGGCATCTCGATGATCTCGACGCGGTCGACCTTCGCCACCTTGCCGCCGGCCAGGCCCGAGGGCGCCTCGGTGCGCGGCTTGTACTTGGCGTTCTTGGCGTAGACGTGCTTCTCGCCGGGCTTGGACTCGGCGTTCACGTAGACGAAC
>CANIRG010000579.1 GCA_947469635.1 Rhodospirillales bacterium
CGCCAGAGGAACAGTGACCGCCCTCGACCCTTGGTATCTCGAGGCCCTGCGCTGTCCCGTCGATCGCTCGACGCTTTCCTGGGATGGAACGCGCCTTGTGTCCGCCGCCGGACGCACCTATCCGGTCGTCGACGGCCTGCCGGTGATGCTGGTCGCCGAAGAAGCCCAGACCATGGACATCGCACGTGCCTCCATTGAACGAGCGCGCGGCAATCCGGATGTGATCGACCAGCGGGCACCCGAATATTACCTTGAGACGCTCGGCATCAGCGATGAGGAGAAGCTAAGGCTGGTCGAGCTGGCGACGCAGCGCCTGGGCAAGATCGACCCGGCCGTGTCGCTGCTGGTCGGCGGAACGTCCGGCAACGCCTATGCGCATCTCATCGGCAATGCGTCGTTGCAGGAGTATCCAATCCCAAGGATCGAACTGCCGCCGGGACCCGGCCCGAGCTTCCTCGACATAGGTTGCAACTGGGGCCGGTGGTGCATCGCGGCGGCACGGGCCGGCTATCGCGTCGTCGGCATAGATCCGTCGCTGGGGTCGGCGATGGCCGCCCGCCGCGTCGCACGCGAGCTCGGGCTCGACATCAGGTACGTGGTCGGCGACGGGCGCTGGTTGCCGTTCGCCGAGACGAGCTTCGACAACGTCCATTCCTACAGCGTGCTGCAGCACTTCTCGAAGGAGAACGCGCGCAAGGCCCTGGACGAGGTCGGCCGCGTGCTGCGGCCGGGCGGCATCGCCAAGATCCAGATGGCCAATCGCCTGGGCGTGCGCAGCCTCCAGCATCAGGTGCGGCGTGGCTTCCGCGAGCCCGTCGTGTTCGAGGTGCGCTACTGGTCGGTCGGCGAGCTGCGCCGGACTTTCGAGGCCGCCATCGGGCCGACCGATATCACCGTCGACTGCTACTTCGGCCTGGGCTGGCAGTGGGTCGACATGAAGTACATGCTGGGCAAGCACAAGCCCATCCTCTTCGCGTCTGAGGCCCTGAAGCGGCTGAGCCGGTTCTTCCCGCCACTGCGCCATGTCGCCGACAGTGTCTTCTGCACGGCCACGAAACCATCCCGGCCTCGGTAGCCTGTCAGGGCCACAGGGCCCAAACGCAGGCACCCGCCCAAGCCAGGACTGTCGCCGCCAACGGGATGTCGGTCATCACCAGATCGGTCGGCGATTCGCCTTCGTTGTGCTGCTCGATCACATACCAGTAGCGAAACAGGCCGAAGATCACCAACGGGATGGTCACGACCAGCTTCTGGTTCGATGAGATGACGAACAGGCTGTAGAAGACGAGGGCGCCCGTCGCCGACATCTCGGCATAGCGATCGATCAGCGATATCGAATATCGGGCGAGAACCTCACGCGCGTCCGTGCCTCTGTTGCTGAGCTCCTGCCGTCGCTTGATCGCCGCAAGATAAAGCGCGAGGCAAAGGGTCGTGATCGCCATCCAGCTCGACAAGGGCACCGACAGCGCGACGGCGCCAGCATAGACGCGCAGCACGAAGCCGACGGCGATGGCAAAGAGATCGAGGACGGGTTGGTCCTTGAGCCAGTAGGTATAGAGCAGGTTGAGGGCGAGGTATCCCAGGATCACCAGCACCGTGTTCGGTTGGACGAGAAGGCCCAGGGCGAGCAGGCCGTAAAGCACGCCGAGCAGAACGAAGGCCGCCGTCTTCGATACAATCCCGGCGGCCAGCGGGCGCGACAGCCTCTTCGTCGGGTGCCGGCGGTCGCGCTCGATGTCGCGGAGATCGTTGACGATGTAGCTGGCCGACGACGCGATGCAAAAAAGGACGAACGCGATGAGCGCGTTGCCGACTGCATCAGCATCGAGATAGGCGCGGACGAAGACCAGCGGCGCCAACACGAAGGTATTCTTGACCCACTGCTTGGGGCGCATGAGCCGCAACAGCCCGCGCAACTGCGCCGCGTTGATCACCACATTCACCCCCTAATTCCCTCTATGCCAGGCTACCGGGGTTCGCCTTGGCGGCCTGCCCTGCCCTGACGGCAAGGATGTCCCGATAGAGCTCGCCCATCTCGGACGCGACATCCGTCATGGTCCGGACGACATGGACTTTCGCGCGGCGACGCGCCACCTGCTCGGGGTGCAGGGCCGCCTCCTGCATGGCCACCGCCCAGGCGGTGCTGTCGTCGAACGGCAGGAGCCATCCGTCGACATCGTCCCTGATCCTCTCGGCGATCCCTCCCAGATTGGCGCCCATCACCGGCAGCCCGAACGCGAATGCCTCGAGAACGACGAGTGGACCGGTTTCCATGTAGTTCGACGGCACCGCAAGCACGTCGATGCGACGCAGAAATTCGGGCAGCTCGCTGTGCGTGATCGGTCCCAGGAAGTCGATGCGGTTCTCCCCCTTCGCCAGGGCTTCGAGTCCGCGAAGATAGGGCGGTTCGGTCCCGCTGCCCGCAACCACCAGGCGAATGGGCACGTCACGCGGGATCTTCGCCATTGCTTCCAGAAGGATATGGGGGCCCTTGTAGGGCTCGAGACGGCCGATGAAGCCGATCCTCAGCTCCTTGCCATCGTGAGGATCGCGGCTTTCAGAACCGCTCTCGACGAGCGACCGCGCAACAGCCTGGCCCGAGACCACGATCTTTTCCGCCGGCATGTCGTTCGCTGCGAGGGCGGCGGCAACCCAGCGGCTGGGGGCGACGATCCGATCGCAAAGCGTGGCCATCTCGTTCAGGTCCTGGGCTTGCGAATAGACCAGGGAGCGCGCCGAAAGCACGGTGCCGGCCCGGCGTGAGAATCGCGACACCCAGCCACCGGTCATCGTCATCCTCGGCAGCCGGGAAACGGCGAAGGCCACCGGCGAAGGCAAGCCGCGGGAAATCGCCCAGCATTGGGTGCAGCGACGCTCCTGGATGACGCCGTCGCAGGCGCCCTCGCCGTTCAGGATCATTGTCCCCCGCATGCACAGCGCCGAAGGAACATGCACGGTCACGACGCAAGGAATGCCGAGCTGGGCCACCTGGGACAAATGACGAAGCCCGGCCCCGGACGTCCAGGAATGGAGATGGAACACGTCGGGTGCCATCCGCACGATCAGGTCCTGGAACTTGCTGAGCCC
>CANIRG010000580.1 GCA_947469635.1 Rhodospirillales bacterium
CAGGAGACTGCCTGGACGAACTGCGCTCGACCCTGCTGACCTCAGGATCATCATTCACATCGTTGGTTTCGATTTGGTTCATGCTCGACTTCATCATGAATGCCTCCGGTTGGACAAATCGGTGTCCAAAAAATCCGGGGGCAGCTCAAAAACAACTCGTCCATTCAGCAAGCAGACGTAAGCGCCGTATGGAAGGGCTGGCATCAATGCGGCCAGGCGAAAGTAGGAACGTCGGCAACGATCAGGATGAACGAGTCCGGGCGCGTGACGGGTATGCGCGAGTTCTATCCCACACCGGCTGATGCGCAGCGAGCGAGAGGCAGTTTCCGTGTCAGTGGGGCTTATCAACCTGCTACCAGAGCCATAACGCTGATGGCGGGCGACTGGATCAACCAGCCGCCCGGCTATGGCAAATGTAGTTTCGTCGGCAACGTGGATTCGAAAGGGACGATCATGACGGGGACGTCCCCTGACTGCGTTCCTGGCTGCGCACAATTCGAATTGCGGCGCCAGTAGTCGTCGCCTACCGAATCCCCTTGGACAACCCCATCACCCGGCCCGCCTTCGCCGGTCGAGGCAAGGCCTTGTGCGTCTCCCACAGCATCTCCAGCCGCTCGGCCGCAGGCACCGGCCAGGGTCCCGATTTGCGCGTGGCATAGTCGATGTTCATCACGATGGTCTCGTTGGTCGAGGCCAGGTAGCCCTGCTCCTCGTGATACATCTCGTGGAACAGGTGCACGCGCTTGGCATCGCGCGCCAGGAGCTGGGTGGTGAAGCGCATCGGCGCGTCGAGGCGCAGCTCGCGGTCGTAGGTGACGTGGGTCTCCAGCACGAAGGTCATGCCGAGCTTGCCGTCGACGTAGCGTCGGCCCAGACCCATGTTGCGCATGAAGGCGCCGGAGGCCTGGTCGAATGCCGTGACGTAGAAGGCGACGTTCATGTGGCCGTTCCAGTCCACCCATTCGGGCAGGACCTTGGAACGGTGAGTATCAAGCGGCGCGCGCGTCTCCAGCTCGGGCAGCTCGTAGGGCAGGGTGGTGAGCATCGGCCTATTTCCTCTTGATGCCGATGAGCCGGCCGGCCTGCTTCGGCACCGGCAGCGACTTGTGCGCGGCCGCGACCTTGTCGATCCGCTCCATGGCGAAGTCGGGCCAGGGGGCGGAGCGGCGGGTGGCATAGTCGATGTTCATCAGCATCAGCTCGTTGGTGGCGGCGAGATAGCCCTCGGTCGCGTGGTACATCTCGTGGATGTAGTGGAGGCGCTTGGCGTCGTGGTCGAGGATCTGCGTCGTGATGCGCAGCGGATCGCCTTCTTTGACCTCGCGGTCGTAGGTGACGTGGGCCTCCAGCACGAAGGTCATGCCGATCTTGTCGCGCGTGTACTCGAAGCCGCAGCCGAACTGCTTGCACAGCGTGTCGGTCGCCTGGTCGAAGGCCACGACGTAGTAGCCAACGTTCATGTGGCCGTTCCAGTCGATCCAGGCGGGCAGGACGGTGGCGCGGTGCTGGTCGAGCGGCGCCGCCGTGTCGAGTTCGATCATGGGGTACGGAGCTAATTTCATGCGGCCGGACCGTAGCGAAGCGCACCACCGCACCGCAAGTTCCTCGCGACAACCAATCGCGAGGAATGGACATGGCGAAAAAGCCCAAGGCGCTGGTGCTCGGCGTCGGCGCGGAACGCGGTATCGGCGGCGCGGCGAGCCGGCGCTTCGCAAAGGAGGGCCATCATGTGCTGGTGGCCGGCCGCACGACGGCGAAGATCGACAAGGTCGCGGCCACCATTGCGAGCGAGGGCGGTTCGGCCACGGCGCTCACGGCCGACGGCACCAAGGAAGCCGAGGTTGCGGCCCTGTTCGACCGCGCGATGGCCGACGACGCCGAAGGATCGCCGGCCGATCTCTTCGTCTTCAACATGGGCAATAACGCCGCCGTCGATTTCCGCGAGATGACCGCGGAGCATTTCGAAGACTCGTGGCGCGTGGGCTGCTTCGCCGGCTTCCTGTTCGGGCGCGAGGCGATGCGAAGGCTGGCGCCGCTCGGCCGTGGCACGGTGATCTTCACCGGCGCCTCGGGCTCGATGCGCGGCCGGCCGCGCTTCGCCGCCTTCAACGCCACCAAGGGCGGCTTGCGGCTCATGGTCCAGTCGATGGCGCGCGAGTTCGGGCCGCAGGGCATCCATGTCGCGCATGTCATCATCGACGGCGGCATCGAGGGTGACCGGCTGCTGTCGCGCATGCCCGACCGCGCGGAGAAGGCCGGCCCCGACGGGCTGCTGAAGGTCGATTCCATCGTCGACAACTACTGGCACCTCCATCGCCAGCAGCGCAGCGCCTGGAGCCACGAGATCGACTTGCGGCCGTTCAAGGAGACGTTCTAGGCGCTCGGCCGCCGCGCTCCTTCGTACCAGCGCGACATCAGCTCGATGGCGAACCAGGTCAGGATCGCGCAGCCGAGCAGCGCGTAGAGCGAGCTCTGCCAGCCGATGATGTCGACGATCAGCGCGAACAGCGTCGGCGCGAAGGCGTTGACCAGCAGGATCGGCGTCGCGATCAGCCCCAGCACCGCGCCATAGCCCTCGGTGCCGAACAGCGCGAGCGGCACGGCGCCGCGTACGATGGTGATCACGCCTTGTGATGCGCCCAGCAGCAGGGCGAAGGTGACGAGCAGCCAGAACTCACCGCGCGCCACCATCAGCAGGATCAGCGCCGCCGGCAGCACGCCGATGGCGATGCGCGCCACCGTCATGGCCTTGAGGTTGCGCCCGAAGAAGATCTCGACCAGCCGCCCGCCGAACTGGCCGTGGCCCTTGAGCGAGGCGACCCACACCGCTGTCGCGCCGGCCAGACCGGCCGCCTCGAGCAGCGGCACGAGCTGCAGCGACACGACGCCGAACACGAAGCCGTTGAGCGACATGATGAGGGCGAAGAGCGCGATACCGATGGTGCGCCGGCGGCCCTGCAGCACCGGGCCGTCCGGCGTCTTCTCGGGCGCCTTGGCTGCCGTTGCAGCGAACGCCGATTCGCGCCGTGACAGGCCGAACCAGTTGAGCGGCAGGCAGACCACGAGATTGAC
>CANIRG010000581.1 GCA_947469635.1 Rhodospirillales bacterium
GAGCAGGTCCGCTATTTCTCGACCTTCCGCACCATCGCCGACCGCGAGCACTTCGACTACAATTTCATCGAGGCTTTCGACCAGCAGTGGAAGGCGCGTCAGGAAGGCACGGTCGGCGGCGCCTGGGGCCTGCTCGACGCCTGGCGCGGCGAGAAATTCCAGCTCGGCAAGCCTGTCGTCGCGGAACCGAACTGGCAGATATTGTTCACGCTCTCCGCCATGCTGGCGGGGCTTCTGCTGCTCGCCTTCTTCAGCTGGCGGCGGCGCGCGGTGGCGCGACAGGTGCTCGTCTTCGCCGTCTTCGCCCAGCTCGTGGCGACCTGCTACGTGCAGAGCGTCTGGCTCGACGTCTCGCGTACATTTTCCTTCGAGCGCATGCTCGGTGTCGCCTTCTGGGCGATCCTGCTGGGCGCGTTCAGCTACGCCTTCCTGCGCGGCATTGCCGACAGCCTGACCAGCCGCATGGCCGATCCGTCGCTCTATGGCGCCCGCGTACGCGAGGCCTGGCATGCCTGGCGCGAGCTGCCGCGCCTGGCCATCCTCAAGCGCACCGACCTGATGCTGCAGATGCTGTACCTGGTGCTGACCCTCCTCTGCATCTTCTACCTGTTTGTCATCACCATCGACTGGTACGGCGGCGGCTTCCGGATCAGCGACACCTGGTACGTCCAGATCGCCATAGATGGCCGCTATCGCGACTTCCCGATCTGGAGCTTCACCATCCCCAGCCTCGTGCTGATGCTGTGGAAGACCATGACCATCCTGCGCGCCGAGCCGGTGTCGCGCGCCGCCCGCTGGCCCAAGGCGCTCTCCTTCGGCCGGCTGCTGGGCTACGACGGCAGCAAGGGCTATGTCCGCATGGACAAGTCCTTCAGTCGCGTGCGGCCGGTGCTGCCGGAGATCGTCCTGTCCACGCTGCTGATCTTCTGGACGGTGGCGCTGCTGATCACCGAGGGCGCGATCAAGCTCTATGACGGCGGCGCCGGCGGCTTCGTCGCGGCCGACGGCGGCCGCTGGGTGATCCGGACGCTCTTCTGGAACAGCCAGGCCGATTGGTTCGCGGGCCTGGCGCTGCTGATGGCGGTGCCCTACCTCGCCACCATCTATGTGTCGCTGCGCGAGCCACTGGCCGAACCGCCGCCGGACTCCTATACCAGCAAGTGGTGAGAGACGGTCTGTTTTTCGCGGGAGTCAAGACATGGAAATCAAAGGCGAATACAGGATCGCGGCGTCGCGTGAGAAGGTCTTTGCGGCGCTGAACGACACGTCCGTGCTGCAGGCCTGCATCCCCGGCTGCGAGTCGCTGGAGAAGACGTCGGACACCGAGATGAAAGCCAAGGTGCGCATGCGCATCGGGCCGGTGAGCGCGTCCTTCACCGGCAAGGTGACGCTGTCCGATCTCGACCCGCCCAACGGCTATCGCATCTCGGGCGAGGGGCAGGGCGGTGCGGCAGGCTTCGCCAAGGGCGGCGCCGTGGTCACCCTGACGGAAGTCGCGGGCGACACCTTGCTCAACTACAACGTCGATGCGCAGGTCGGCGGCAAGATCGCCCAGGTCGGTGCCCGCCTGATCGACGGCACGGCCAAGAAGCTCGCCGACGAGTTCTTCAGCAAGTTCGCCGCCGTGGTCGGAGGGCCGCCGCCCGCGGTGCCCGAGACCGTCGCTTCTGAAACGGCGGCGGCGCCGACGATCGCATCGATCACGCCGCCACCGCCGCCACCTCCTGCTGCAGCGCAGCGCGGTTACACCCACTGGATGATCATCGGCGCCGGAATCGCGGTGTTGATCGTGGTTTTCCTGGTCAGCCGCTGACGCTACTGCGAAGCGCTATCCGTGATCCGTAATTCGCTTGACCGGCGTACGAGCGGCTTGCGAGAGTCGCGCCAACACCCGGCGGGCACGACTGCGCGCGGCCGCGTCGAATCAATAATGTGAGGGAGCCTACAATGACCATTCCAGTCGCCATGACCGTCAACGGCAAGGCCGTAAGCGGCAAGGTCGAAGCGCGCACGCTGCTGGTCCAGTTCCTGCGCGAGCATCTCGGCATGACCGGCACGCACGTCGGCTGTGACACCAGCCAGTGCGGCGCCTGCGTCGTCCATATCGACGACCAGTCGGTGAAGTCCTGCACCATCCTCGCGGTCCAGCTCGAGGGTGCGAAGATCACCACCATCGAGGGACTGGCCGCCAGCCCCGACAAGCTGCATCCGATGCAGGAGGCCTTCCGCGAGAACCACGCATTGCAGTGCGGCTTCTGCACGCCAGGCATGGTGATGAGCGCCATCGACATGGTGAAGCGCCACAACTACCAGCTCGACGAAGCCACGGTGCGCCGCGAGCTCGAGGGCAACCTGTGCCGCTGCACCGGCTACCACAACATCGTGAAGGCTATCCTCGCCGCCGCGCCGGCGATGAAGTCGGCGGGAGTTTGATCCCATGACCGCCTCCGGAATCGGTGCCCGCGTCCTGCGTACGGAAGACAAGCGCTTCCTGACGGGGAATGGCCGCTATGTCGACGATCTGCCCCTCGCACGGGCGACCTACGCGTACTTTTTGCGTTCGCCGCACGCGCATGCCGGGATCAAGAGCCTCGACATAACGGCTGCGAAGGCAATGCCGGGCGTGGTCGATATCTTCACCGGCAAGGATCTGGTCGACGCCAAGGTCGGCGGCCTGATCTGCGGCTGGGTGGTGAAGGACAAGCACGGCCAGCCGCACAAGGCGCCGGCCCATCCGGTGATGGCGGTCGACACGGTGCGCTACGTCGGCGACACGGTCGCGATGGTCGTGGCCAACAGCCATGACGAGGCCAAGGACGCTGCTGAGGCGATCAAGGTCGATTACGATGTGCGGCCCGCCACCATCGATCTCGCGCATGCGCTCGACGCCGGTGCGACCCAGGTCCACCCGGAAGCGCCGGGCAACCTGATCTACGACTGGGAAATCGGCGTGAAGGCCGATGTCGATGCCGCCTTCGCCACGGCGGCACACGTGACCAAGCTCGACCTGATCAACAACCGCCTGATCCCCAACGCCATGGAGCCGCGCGCCGCGGCGGCGGACTA
>CANIRG010000582.1 GCA_947469635.1 Rhodospirillales bacterium
ATTTCCAGCAGGTCGGCGGCATCGAGGTCGACCTGGTGGCCGGCGAGATCACCTACGGGCTCGAGCGGCTGGCGATGTACCTGTTCGACAAGAAGACGGTCTACGACCTGCCGTACAACCGCACCGACTCGGAGGTGCCGCTGACCTACGGCGACGTCTTCCTGCAGAACGAGCAGGAGCAGTCGGCCTACAATTTCGAGCATGCCGACACCGGGATGCTGTTCCGCCACTTCGCCGATGCGGAGAAGGAGAGCGCCAGCCTGATCGCCAAGAAGCTGCCGCTGCCGGCCTACGAGCAATGCATCAAGGCGTCCCATGCCTTCAACCTGCTCGATGCCCGCGGCGTGATCAGCGTCACCGAGCGGCAGAGCTACATCCTGCGCGTCCGCGACCTCGCCAAGGCCTGCTGCGAGGCGTGGCTGGCGACGCAGACCGCGAAGGCTGCCTGACATGGCCGAGCTTCTTCTCGAACTGTTGAGCGAAGAGATTCCCGCCCGCATGCAGGCGCGGGCGTCGGATGACTTCAAGCGCCTCGTCTGCGACGGGCTGAAGGCCGCGGGCCTCAGCTTCACCGGGGCGCGCGCCTTCGCGACGCCGCGGCGGCTGGCGCTGGTGGTCGACGGCATTCCGGCCGCGCGGGCCGATGTCAGCGAAGAGCGCCGTGGCCCGCGCGTCGGCGCGCCCGACCAGGCGGTGCAGGGCTTCCTGAAAGGCGCGGGCCTGGCCTCGCTCGACCAGGCCGAGAAGCGCGACACCGGCAAGGGCGAGTTCTGGTTCGCCGTCCTCAGCAAGAAGGGCGGCCCCACCGCCGACGCGCTGCCCGGCATCATCGAGGCGGCGATGAAGGCGCTCCCCTGGCCCAAGTCGATGCGCTGGGGCAGCGGCACCGAGACCTGGGTGCGGCCGCTGCAGTCGATCATCGCTTTGTTAGACGGCAAGGTGCTGCCCGGCCCCCGCTTCGGCGATTCAACGGTCGGCCATCGCTTCCTCTCGAAGGGCAGGATCACCGTCGCGAGCTTCGCCGACTATGTCGCGAAGCTTCGGGCAGCCCACGTCATCCTCGATCCGGCCGAGCGCAAGGCCATCATCCTCGACGGCGCGCAAAAGCTCTGCGCCGAGGCGCAGGTGACGCTGCGCGCCGACGACGGCCTGCTCGACGAGGTCGCGGGCCTCGTCGAATGGCCGGTGCCGCTGATCGGCACCATCGACGCCCAGTTCATGGACGTGCCGGCCGAGGTGCTGATCGTCTCGATGAAGAACCATCTGCGCCATTTCGTGACGACGCAGAAGGACGGCTCCCTCGCCAGCCGCTTCGTCGTCGTCGCCAACAACGTGGCGCGCGACGGCGGCAAGGTCATCACCGCCGGCAACGAGCGCGTGCTGCGCGCGCGTCTCGCCGACGCCAAGTTCTTCTGGGACCAGGACCGCAAGACCCGCCTCGAGGAGCGGCTGCCGGCGCTGAAGGGCATCGTCTTCCACGCCAAGCTCGGCTCCCAGGCCGAGCGCGTGGAGCGTATCGCCAGGCTCGCGGGCGAGATCGCCAAGGTGACCGGCGCCGATGCCGCCCAGGTGGATCAGGCGGCGCGTCTGGCCAAGGCCGACCTGGTGAGCGGCATGGTGGGCGAGTTCCCCGAGCTGCAAGGCATCATGGGCCGCTACTACGCGCGGGGCGAGAAGCTGCCGGCGGCGGTGGCCGACGCGATCGGCGACCACTATGCGCCGGCCGGCCCGAACGACCGCTGCCCAAGTGCGCCCGTGTCGATGGCGGTGGCGCTGGCCGACAAGCTCGATGCGCTGATCTCCTTCTGGAGCATCGGCGAGAAGCCGACCGGCTCGCGCGATCCTTTCGCCTTGCGCCGCGCCGCGCTCGGCATCATCCGCATCGTCGTGGAGAACAAGCTGCGGCTCAGGCTGCGGACGTTCTTCAAGGCCGACGACCTAATGGACTTCATCGCCGACCGCCTGAAAGTCCAGATGCGCGAGAAGGGCGTCCGCCACGACGTGGTCGATGCCGTCTTTGCGCTGGGCAAGGAAGACGATCTTGTGCGCCTGCTCGCGCGCGTCGAGGCGTTGCAGGCGTTCCTCGGCAGCGAAGCGGGCAAGAACCTGCTGACGGGCTACGGCCGCGCCGCCAACATCGTGCGTGCCGAGGAGAAGAAGGACAAAGGGCTGGCAGCCAAGATCGCCGGTGCACCCGATGCTGCGCTGCTGGAACAGGCCGAGGAGAAGGCCGTTGCCTCCGCGCTCGCCGAGGTCGAGACCAAGGTCGGTCCTGCGCTGGCGAAAGAGGATTTCGCCGGCGCGATGGCTGCCTTCGCAGGCCTGCGCGTGCCGATCGATGCCTTCTTCGACAAGGTTACCGTCAACGTCACGGATAAACCCGAATTGCGCCTCAACAGGCTGAAGCTGCTGAACCAGATACGCGCCACCATGGATTCAGTGGCGGATTTTTCGAAGATCGAGGGTTGATATGGCTAAGTGGGTCTACGGCTTCGGCAGCGGCACGGCGGAAGGCAGCGCCAGCATGCGCAACCTGCTGGGCGGCAAGGGCGCGAACCTGGCCGAGATGTCGAGCCTCGGCCTGCCGGTGCCGCCGGGCTTCACCATCAGCACCGACCTCTGCACCTGGTACTACGCAAACAACAATTCCTATCCGCCCGAGCTGAAGGACGAGGTCGAGAAGGCGCTGGCCGCGGTCGAGACCATCGTCGGCGCCAAGTTCGGCGAACCCAACAATCCGCTGCTCGTGTCGGTCCGCTCCGGCGCCCGCGCGTCGATGCCGGGAATGATGGACACCGTCCTCAACCTCGGCCTCAACGACCGTACCGTACTCGGCCTCGCCAAGTCCTCGGGCGACGAGCGTTTCGCCTACGACAGCTACCGCCGTTTCATCCAGATGTATTCCAACGTCGTGCTCGACGTCGGCCATCACTACTTCGAGGAGGCGCTGGAGCTGCGCAAGGAGGACCTCGGCGTCAGCATGGACACCGACCTCAAGGCCGACGACTGGCGCGCCGTCGTGGTCGAGTACAAGAAGATCGTCGAGAAGCGCTCGGGCAAGCC
>CANIRG010000583.1 GCA_947469635.1 Rhodospirillales bacterium
GAAATTCGCGACGTCGGGCATCGAAGTTTTCGACCGTGCCGGCAAGCGCGCCGACATTCGTCGTTGGCAACTGGGCGGAGAAATCGTTTCGCTGGAGGTCTCTGGCGACCGGATGATCGGGCTGTCGACCGCGACCGACCCGATGGATTTCTACGGCCGGATCATGTCCATGATCGATGCCACGGGCACCGTGCGATGGCGGTCGCCGGCGATGAGGATCGTCGACCTCGCCGTATCGAACGACGACATCACGGTGTTGGTGAGCGGCAACGACCCGGCGACGGATGACTGGCGCCTGTTGCGCTACGCTTCGCCCTGATCACCCCGCCCCGATCACCTCGTCCCACGACCGGAGCCCACCACCAATGTCTGCCACCAGCGACACCCTGCCGACCGCGACGCGCGTTTCCGATCCCGGCATTCGAGCGCTCTACCAGCTCGAAAATCGCTGGCAGGCCTGGCTCGATGTCGAGGCCGCCCTCGCCCGCGCCCAGGCCGAACTCGGCATCATCCCGGCCGCCGCGGCGGAGGCCATCGCCGCGAAGTCCAGGCTCGAGCTGATGGACCGGCAGCGCATCGACGAAGGCTTCGCGCGTACCGGCCATACGCTGGTGCCCCTGGTCTGGGAGCTCGGGCGCATCGTGGGCGAGCCGCACGGTGGCTGGGTCCATTGGGGCGCCACGACGCAGAACATCACCCAGACCGGCGACCTGCTGGTGCTGCGCCAGGCCCATGCGATCTTCCTGCGCCAGATCGGCGAGGTGCTGTCGGCCATGGCCGATCTGGCGGAACGCACGGCCGACATGCCGATGGCCGGCCGCACCCACGGCCAGCACGCCGTGCCCGCCACCTTCGGCTACAAGGTCGCGGTCTGGATCGACGAGCTGCTACGCCACGTCGAGCGCCTGCACCAGGCGGCGCCGCGCCTGTTCATCGCGATGCTGGGCGGTGGCGCCGGCACCTTCGCCTCGCTGGGCAAGCAGGGACCGCCGGTGCAGCAGGGCATCGGCCGGTTGCTGGGCTTCGGCTCCATGACCGTGCCGTCGCGCGCACTGGGCGATCATCTCGCGGAGAACATCTGCCTCCTCGGCCTCCTCGCCGGGACCTGCGGCAAGATCGGACGCGAGGTCTATACGCTGATGAAAACCGAGTTCGGCGAGGTCGAGGAGCCGGTGCCGCCCGGCACCGTCGGCAGCTCGACCATGCCTCAGAAGCGCAACCCCAAGCTCTGCCAGGACATCATTGCCGCCGCCGCCGAGGTGCGCAGCCTGGTGCCGCTGGCGCTCGAAGCCATGACCACCGAGCACGAGGCCGATCGCACCACCAGCCTGATGATGGACAGCGCCGAAGCCCGCGCCTGCATCGCCACCGGCGACATGCTGAGCCGGCTCGCCGAGATCATGCGCGGGCTGCGGGTCGATCCCAGGCGCATGCGCGCCAACCTCGACCTGGGCGGCGGGCTCATCATGGCCGAGGCGGTGATGCTGGATCTCGGCGCCGCGATCGGCCGCCAGCACGCGCACGATGTCGTGTACGACGCGGCGCAGGCCGCCTTCGTCGAAGGCAGGTCGTTCTCGGATCTGCTGGCCGCCGACACGCGCCTCACCGCCCATATGGACGCGACGGCGATCGGGAAGCTTCTCGATCCGACCGCCTATACCGGCCTCTGCGCCGACATGGCGCGCGAGGGCGTCATCCGCGCCCGCGCCGCGGCGGCGCAATTGGCTTCCAAGTAGAGAGTGGACATGAGCGACATTCGCATTGGCGTCATCATCAACGGCGCCACGGGGCGCATGGGCACGACCCAGCACATGGCCAATCTCCTGGCCATCGCCGCGGAAGGCGGGCTGCCGCTCGCGAACGGCGACCGGCTGATCCCGGAACTCATGCTCGTCGGCCGCGATGCCGGGCGGACGTCGGCCCTGGCCGCCGCCCATGGCAACCAGCGCTGGACCACGAGCCTGGAAGAAGCCCTGGCTGGTCCGGACCAAATCTTCATGGACTGCGCCGCCACCGGCGATCGTCCCCGGCGCGTGCGGCAGGCGATCGCCGCGGGCAAGCACATCCACATCGAGAAGCCGACGGCGCCGACTGTCGATGAGGCGATGGACCTGGCGCGGCTCGCCGAGCGCGCCGGCGTCAGGCATGGCGTCATCCAGGACAAGCTGTTCCTGCCCGGCTTCGCCAAGCTCCTGTCGGTCAGCCGCTCCGGATTCTTCGGGCGCATCCTGTCGGTGAAGGTCGATGCCGGCTCGTGGATCTTCGACGGCACGGAGCAGGACTGCCAGCGCCCGAGCTGGAACTACCGCAAGTCCGAGGGCGGCGGCCTCGCGCTCGATATGATGGCGCACTGGCGCTACATGATCGACCGGCTCGCGGCCCCGATCACCGATGTCTGCGCGCTGATGAACACGGCGATCCCCGAACGGGTCGACGAAAGCGGGAAGCGCTACACCGTCGACGCAGAGGACACCAACTACGCCCTGCTGAAGCTGCAGGGCGGGGCGGTGGGCATGATCACCAACAGCTGGGCCACGCGGCCGCGTCGCGACGACACGATGGTGGTGCAGATCGACGGCACCCAGGGATCGGCCGCCGCCGGGCGCTTCCGCTGCTTCACCCAATCCGCGGCCGATACGCCGGAAGGCTTCATTGCGGCCGCGCGCCCGGGCGGCGTCGACCTGATGGCGCACTGGAAGGAAGTGCCGGATTCGCAGGAGAGCAGGAATCCCTTCCGCCAGTGCTGGGAAGCATTCCTGCGCCACGTCGGCGAGGATGCGCCGTATCTGCCGACGCTTGTGGAGGGCGCCAAGGCCGTTCAGCTCGCCGATCTCGCCTATCGCAGCGCGACCGAGCAGCGCTGGATGACGGTGCCCGAGCTGAAGCTCTAGGGTCCAGACTCAATTGATCCAGTACGCCACGATGGCGGCGATATGGACGGCTGCCAAGAAATTTCGGGCGAGCTTGTCGTAGCGTGTGGCGATGCGACGAAAGTCCTTGAGGCGGCAGAAGCAGCGTTCGATGACGTTGCGACC
>CANIRG010000584.1 GCA_947469635.1 Rhodospirillales bacterium
GCCGGTGGCGATGCAGGCGCGGGCTTCGGCGCTGTCCATCATCAGGCTGGTGGTGCGATCGGCCTCGTGCTCGGTGGTCATGGCTTCGAGCGCCAGCGGCACCAGGCTGCGCACCTCGGCGGCGGCGGCGATGATGTCCTGGCAGAGCTTGGGGTTGCGCTTCTGCGGCATGGTCGAGCTGCCGACGGTGCCGGGCGGCACGGGCTCCTCGACCTCTCCGAACTCGGTCTTCATGAGCGTATAGACCTCGCGCCCGATCTTGCCGCAGGTGCCGGCGAGCAGACCGAGGATGCAGATGTTCTCCGCGAGATGATCGCTCAGCGCGCGCGACGGCACGGTCATTGAGCCGAAGCCGAGCAGCCGGCCGATCCCCTGCTGCACCGGCGGTCCCTGCTTGCCCAGCGACGCGAAGGTGCCGGCGCCGCCGCCCAGCATGGCCACGAACAGGCGCGGGGCCGCCTGGTTCAGGCGCTCGACGTGCCGCAGCAGTTCGTCGATCCACACCGCGACCTTGGAGCCGAAAGTGGCGGGCACGGCGTGCTGGCCATGGGTGCGCCCGGCCATCGGCATGTCGGCCGTGCGTTCCGCCAGATCGGCCATGGCGGACAGCACCTCGCCGATCTGGCGCAGGAAGATCGCATGGGCCTGGCGCAGCACCAGCAGGTCGCCGGTCTGGGTGATGTTCTGCGTCGTGGCGCCCCAATGGACCCAGCCGCCATGTGGTTCGCCGACGATGCGGCCGAGCTCCCAGACCAGCGGCACGAGCGTGTGGCCGGTGCGGGCGAAGCCTTCGTCGATGCGCTGCCGGTCCATCAGCTCCAGCCTGGACTTCGCGGCGATGGCTTCCGCCGCGTCGGCCGGGATGATGCCGAGCTCGGCCTGGGCGCGGGCGAGGGCGGCCTCGACATCGAGCCAAGCCTGCCACCGGTTCTCGAGCCGGTAGAGCGCTCGGATGCCGGGATCGGAAACGCGGGTCGCGGTCGGGAGGGTGTCGCTGGTGGCGGCCATTGAGGGAGAGCTCCGGTCGAGGGACGAGGTGATCGGGGCGGGCGATCAGGGCGACGCGTAACGCAGGAGGCGCCAGTCATGCGTCGCCGGGTCGTTGCCGCTCACCAGCACGGCGATGTCGTCGTTCGATACGGCGAGGTCGACGATCCTCATCGTCGGCGACCGCCATCGCACGGTGCCCGTGGCATCGATCCCGGACATGATCCGGCCGTCGGTATCGAGCGGGTCGGTCGCGGTCGACAGCCCGATCATCCGGTCGCCGGAGACCAGCAGCGAATCGATTTCTCCGCCCAGCTGCCAGCGACGATCGCCGGTGCGCTTGCCGGCGCGGTCGAAGACTTCGATGCCCGACGTCGCGAATTCCGACGGCTTGGTCGGCGCGTATATCGCCGTCGATCCGAGCAAGGCGCCTGTCGTGCTGCGGCAGCCCTGGCATTGCATCAGCCGGACCCGACGTTCTTCGGTTCCGTTCGCCTTGAGGTCGATCAACGACAGCGAGTAGCGACTGCCGTTGCCGCTGCTTTCGCCGTAGAGCGCCTGGCCCGATCCATCCGGGGCCGATTTGTAGGCAAGCAATTCACCTACGCCCAGTCGTCTCGACCAAGCGACCGCGCCCCCGGCATCAACCTTCACGACCCAGGCATCGTTCTCGGCGGCGGCGATGCCGGCGGAGAGCACGATGCTGCCGTCGGGTGACTTCTCGATGATCCTCACGTCGCCCCGGAAGGCAAGCGGGCTCCCCCAGCGCAACTGCTTCGTCCCCAGGAGCTTGCCGTTGGCATCGAAGCGGCCGACGACCCCGCAGAGTCCCCCCGTGGTGACGGCCAGCATCTCGCCGGAGGGCAGCACCGAAAGCGGCGCGCGATAGTGGCGGTAGCCCATGCCATAGGCGAGCGGCTGGTTGTCGTCGGGGCACGACAGGCGCGGAATCTCGATGGGCGGCGAGACTTTGCCGCCGCGATCCACCTTCAGGAGATGCGGACGAAAACCCGCCGTGGACCCGTCTTCGGGGCTCTCGACGAGAATGTAGATCGAGGCATCGTTGGCGCGCGACAGGCCAATGGGGCGGCCGATGGCGCGGATCTTCGCTTCGGCGATGGCGCGGGCTTCCGGCACCTGGGCTTGCGCGCCGACGTCGGCGAGCAGGGCAAGGAGGGCAAGCGCCGCGACCACGAGAGATCGTCCGCGATTCATACGAAATGGACCTTGGTTACCAAAAGTAACGCTTTAAATAACATGAAATTAACGTCGCCAAGCCCGTCGCACGAATCCGAGCGACGATCTTAGGCATTTACCGGCGGCAGACCTATTCCGGTCGCTACTGCTGCCGCGCACGACAACGGACAGAGCCTGGATCACCTCACGCGATGAAGGCGCACGGTCCATTTGTCGGTTCTGTCGGTGGTTGTCGCCTCGCCGCTGCATTCGGCGACGTCGTTGGCGCCGCGACGGCAGTCGAGATGGTCGGCAAACCAGCCCGTCCCGTCGGTGCAGGTGATGTTGGAGTCCTGGATACGCAGCTGCTGGCCCTCGTAGCTCGCGGTCGCCGAGGGGCGACAGACGTGGGTGGGGTTGTCCACATGCTTGTATTCGAGCGTCCCCTTGCCCTTCTCGTCGAAGCAATAGGTCGACACACCCTTGGGACTGTCGGGCCGGTGCTGGAAGGGGTCGGTGCGCCAGCATCCCTTGAGGAACGACATGTCGTTCGTCGGCTTGGGCGGGAGCTGAAGCTGCGGTGTGGGCTTGGCCGCCTCCTTCTGCGGTTCCGGCTTGGGCGGCTCGGGCTTGGCCGCTTCCTGGGGCTGCGGCGCAGGCTTCGGCGGCACGACAGGTGGCGGAAGCTGGGCCAGGCACGTGGCCTGCTGCTGGACGACGCGCAGCTCGAGCTGCCGCGCGAGCTCGCGCAGGCCGCGCGTGCGGTCCTCGTCGGTCTGGGCCGGCGTCGCTCGTGCCGAGCAATAGGCCCAGCCGACGCGATGCCACGAGCCATAGCCCGGCAGGACGAGCCCGCAGGCGCGCAGC
>CANIRG010000585.1 GCA_947469635.1 Rhodospirillales bacterium
CGCCGTGACGTCGATCCTGATCCCGCTCGCCCTCAATTGGCTGCTCAACCAGGCGGCCAACAGCCTGCATGCCGACGCCTTGCGCGGCCAGGCCTTCACCATCGGCAGCTTCCTCCGGCCCCGGCCCGATGGGCGGCTGGCGCTCGACATGCCGCCCGAGGTGCGGCCGCTCTATTCCGAGGGCTACGGCCTCTACGTCTATGCCGTGCTCGACACCGCCGGCCATGTACTGTTTTCCTCGCGTCCCGACGGCAGCACCGTGTTCACGCCCGACGCGCAGTCGCAGCGCGAATGGTTCCTGCGCCGGCGTTCCACCGGCGCCGAGATGTTCGGCGTGAGCGTGCCGCGTGCGATCGGCGAGCAGGTCTACTGGATCCAGGTCGGGCAGGACCTGACCCATCGCGACGTCATCATCGACGACGTGGTGGCCTCCTTCCTGCCGCGTGTCGCCTGGATCACCTTTCCCATCCTGCTGCTGCTGCTGGGCATCGACATCCTGATCTTCCGCCGCGCGCTGAAGCCGGTGAGCGAGGCCTCGACCACCGCCGCGGCGATCGGGCCCAAGCGCACCGACCTGCGCCTGCCCGAGCAGACGATGCCGACCGAGATCGTGCCCCTGGTGCGCGCCGTCAACCACGCGCTCGACCGCCTCGAGACCGGCTTCCGCGCCCAGCGCGAGTTCACCGCCGACATGGCGCACGAGCTGCGCACGCCGCTGGCCATCGTGCGGGCGAGGGTCGATTCCCTGGAGCCGGGGCCGGCGCGCGACGCGCTGCGCGCCGATCTCGTGAACATGACGCGCACCGTCAACCAGGCGCTCGACATCGCCGAGCTCGAGGGCTTCATCGTCGAGACCGATGCAAAGGCGGACCTGTACGAGGTTTGCGCCGATGCCGTGAGCTTCATGGCGCCGCTCGCCGTCGAGCTCTCCAAGACGATCGCGCTCGGCGGCGATCCCGGCCCGATCTGGGTGCGCGGCCATGCCGAGGCGCTGTTCCGCGCCGTGCGCAATCTGGTGGAGAACGCCATCCGCCACACCCCGGCCGGCGTGTCGATCGAGGTCGAGGTCCTGGCGGAGGGCATCGTGCGCGTGCTCGACGACGGGCCGGGCGTGCCGGAGGCCGACCGCGAATCGATCTTTCGCCGCTTCTGGCGGCGCGATCGCGCCAAGGGCACCAGCCGGGGCCTCGGCCTGGCCATCGTCGCACGCGTTGCGGAGGCGCATGACGGCTCGGTCACGGTCGACGGCCGGCCGGGCGGTGGCACCATCTTCACCCTGCGACTGCGGCCGGCTTGACCCAGCGGAATTGACTGTGGCTAGGTGCCGGCCAACGAGAGCCGGAAACCGGCCACGGGACGCGCCCCAGAAGGCGTGTCGAGGGAGAGGGCAATGCAGGGCACGACATTTCCCAGGCTGCTGGCCGAGCTGGTCCGCTCGCGCGGCTCCGCGCCGGCCTACCGGGAAAAGGAATACGGCATCTGGCAGACCTACGACTGGGCTCATGTCGCGGGCGAGGTCGAGACGCTGGCCGCCGGCCTTGCCGGGCTGGGCTTTGGCCGTGGCGAGCGGCTGATCGTGATCGGCGACAATCGCCCCCGGCTCTACTGGTCGATGTGCGCGGTGCAGTGCCTGGGGGGCGTGCCGGTGCCGGTCTACCAGGATTCGGTGGCCGAGGAGCTCGCCTATGTGGTCGAGCATGCCGGCGCCCGCTTTGCCATTGCCGAGAACCAGGAGCAGATCGACAAGCTGCTGGAGATCCAGAAGAAGGTGCCGTCGCTCGCGGTGCTGATCTACGACGATCCGCGCGGGCTCAGGCATTACGACGGGCTTCTGTCCTACGACGAGGTGCAGGCGCGCGGCGCCGTCAGGCTCGCGTCGGCGCCCGACACGGTCGCCTCCGAGGTCGCCAAGGGCCAGGGCACCGACGACGCCATCATGCTCTACACCTCGGGCACCACCGGCCGGCCCAAGGGCGCGGTGCTGAGCTACGACAATCTCGTCTGGGCCGCCGAGGCCGGCGCCGAGTTCGACGGGCTGAAGGCCGGCGACGAGCTTCTGTCCTACCTGCCGATGGCCTGGGTCGGCGACCATATCTTCTCCTATGCCCAGGGCTATGTCGTCGGGCTGGTCGTCAATTGCCCCGAGTCGGCCGCCACGGTGATGACCGACCTGCGCGAGATCGGCCCAACCTATTATTTCGCGCCGCCGCGCGTGCTGGAGAACCTGATCACCCAGGTCACCATCCGAATGGAGGATGCGGGCCTCGTGAAGCGCACGCTCTTCCAGTTCTTCATGACGCTGGCGCGGCGCGTCGGACCGGCGCTGCTCGACGGCAGCAAGGTGTCGCTCGCCGACCGGCTGCTCTATCGCCTCGGCCGCGTGCTGGTCTACGGGCCGCTCAAGAACACGCTGGGCATGAGCCGCATTCGCGTGGCCTACACGGCCGGCGAGGCGGTGGGGCCGGAGATCTTCAATTTCTACCGCGCGCTCGGCGTGAACATGAAGCAGCTCTACGGACAGACCGAGGCCTCGGTGTTCGTCACCATCCATCCCAACGGCGAGGTCTATTCCGACACCGTGGGCAAGCCGGTGGGCAAGGTCGAGCTCAGGATCGCCGACTCGGGCGAGGTGCTCTTTCGCAGCCCCGGCGTGTTCAAGGAATATTACAAGAACCCGGAGGCCACCAACGACGCCAAGACGGCCGACGGCTGGGTCCATACGGGCGATGCCGGCTATCTCGACGACCGCGGCCATCTGCACATCATCGATCGCGCCAAAGACGTCGGGAAGCTGAACGACGGCACGCTGTTCGCGCCCAAGTTCATCGAGAACAAGCTGAAGTTCTTCCCCCACATCAACGAGGTGGTGGCGTTCGGCCATGGCCGCGATTTTGTGGCGGTGTTCGTGAACATCGACATGGTCGCGGTGGGCGACTGGGCGGAGCGGCGCAACATCGCCTACGCGAGCTACCAGGAGCTGGCCGGCCGGCCGGAGGTCTACGACCTGA